>CALGOK010000200.1 GCA_937961295.1 uncultured Gemmatimonadota bacterium | reverse complement strand
AGAGGGCGCGGTGCATCCCAACGATCACGTGAACATGGGGCAAAGCAGCAACGAGACATTTCCGGCGGCGATGCACATCGCGGCGCTCTGCGACCCCGCCGCGGTGGTTTCCGCACGGCGCGAGCACGACGGTCGGCTGATCGCCGCACCGGCGGGACGGCGGCCGGCGGCGCTCGACCTCCCGCCGACGCTCGGCTGGGGCGGCACCGGCCCCGGGATGGTCGACCGCTGGGTCGCCGCCGAGTGGCGCATCGCCACGCCGCCGATGTGGCGAGCCATTCGGGGCGCGGCGGAGACGGCGTGGCGCGCGCTGGCGCGTCCGCGGCGTGCCGCGCGGCTGGTCGCCAAGCACGTCCGCTGGCGGTGGCAGGGGATCGCGGGATGAGGATCGCGCTGCTCTCGTTCGAGTATCCGCCGGAGACGGGGTTCGGCGGGATCGGCACCTACACCTGGTACCACGCCCGCGCGCTGGTGCGGCTCGGGCACGAGGTGCACGTGCTGGCCGGCGCCACCGAGGCGACCCCGCTCCGCCGCACGGAGCACGACGGCGTGGTGGTCCATCGGTTCCGCGCCGACGGCCCGGCGATGCGCGCGTTCGGGACGCTCGGTCGCCGGAAGATGTGGTGGACCCGCAACCGGCTCGAGAACGCCTGGTCGATGTGGCACGGGCTCCGTCGCCTGCGCCGGGAGCATCGGTTCGACGTGGTCGAGATGCCGGAATGCGGCGGCGAGGGCATGCTGCTCAACTGGCTGACCCGCGAGCGCACCGTCGTGCGGTTCCACTCACCGGCGCAGCTGATCATGCCGTTCTACGACGTGGTGCCGGCAGACGTGGCCTGGTGCAGCCGAGCGGAGGCGATCGGGATTCGTGGCGCCACGCGACTCACTTCGTGCTCGCAGTTCCTTGCCCACCAGGTGCGCGAGGAGCTCGGCGAGCGACGACCGGTCGCCGTGATCCCCAACGGCATCGATGTCGGCCTGTTCGACGCTGCCAACCAGCTCGACTTCCGGCAGCGGTACAACCTGCCGCGCGACCGGCCGATCGTCTTCTTCGCCGGACGGATGGAGCCTCGCAAGGGGATCCACGTGATGACCGACGTCGCCGTCTCCCTGCTCGAGCGGCACGACGTGGCGCTGGTCATGGCGGGCGACGACCTGTTCGGCCACGTGCGCGACACGCTGCAGCCGGCCCTTACCGGGCGCGCGCTCAAGGGGTCGTTCCACCACCTCGGCAAGATCGACCAGGTGGCGGTGCGCTCGGGGGTGTGCCAGAGCGATGTCTTCCTGCTGCCGTCGCTCTGGGAGAACTGTCCCTACTCGTGCCTTGAGGCGATGGCGGCCGGGCGCGCCATCGTGGCGACCGACCAAGGCGGAATGCCAGAGCTCCTCGAGGATGGAGGGAGCGGACTGCTGGCGAAGAGCGGCGATGCGAGATCGTACCTCGCCCAGCTCGACCGGGTGCTCGGCGATGGCGCGCTGCGCGAGCGGCTGGGGCGCGCGGCGCGGGAGCGGGTGCTGGCGCGGTTCCGGGATGTCGAGGTGGCGCAATCGGCGCTCGAGACCTACCGGCATTCGGAGCTAGCTGGGGCGACGGTACAGGTGACGGCCATGCGGTCGGGCGGGGCTGATGCGCTCGGTCGCTGATCGCGGGAAATTGGCCGCCCTCGCGATTGCGCTCCTGGCGTTGCTTGCCATGCCGGAGTCCCGGGTCCCGGCCCAGGCCCCTGACGAGCGGGTCACCTTTGACGTGAGGCTCACCGACCGAGCCGAAGGCAGTGAGGTCTGGATGAGCCGCCTGATCGTCGACGGCACGCTGCGTCGATTCGATGACGGGACGGCTCGCTCGCCGACGCTCGTCCCGACCGCGCGTTGGGCCAGCGGGTTGCCGAAGGAGTTGCGGCTCGACGAGGGTGCCCAAACCGCCACGCTCCACGCGTCCGGGGGGTTCGTGGTGCTGGTCGGCGAGTTCCGCGGCGTCAACGGGATGTTGTCGATCGCGCGCGGCGGCACGCCGATCACGTCGCTGGATCTCGAGCCCGGCGCGGGCCGGCTGGCAGTGGATGCCCGTGGCGGGGGGAGCATGCCGTGGGGCGTCGGCGTACTGCTGATCCTCGCCACCGCCACCTCCCTGATGTCCAGGCCGTGGCGCGGCGTCCATCGGGGTGCCGTGTGGTTGGGGCTCGTCCTCGGCGCGTGGCACCTGGCCACCTGGCTGTGGAGCCCGGTCGGTACGACCAACGACTCGACCGCCTATCTCGAGGGAGTCGGATCGCTCCGGGCCGGTGAGCTCTCATATTTCCCGCCGGGCTACGCGGGACTCCTCGGACTGCTGGGGGCGGATGCCAACCCATTCCTCGGGCTGACGGTCACGTTGGTGCAGCACGTTCTTGTCGTGGTCGCGGCGATCTGGCTCTATCAGTTCCTCTCCAGGATCCTGCCTCCGTCCCTCGCGCTCGCCGGCGGGGTGCTGACCGGTGGCCTGACCACGATGCTGACCTCGCCACAGACCGTGATGACTGAGACCCCCGCGATGTTCGCGATGATCGGGACGCTGTTCTTTGCGGTGCGCTCCGCGGAGGGCGGCCGGATGGGGAATGCCGTGGCGGCCGGCCTGTGCTGCGGCTGGGCGACGCTGCTCCGCGTTGTCCCCGTCGTCGCGCTGGTTCCGGCCGTCGTGCTCATCCTCCTGATCCCGCGCTGCGCCGCCTGGAGACGGCAGCTGCTCGCGTTCACGTTGACGCTCGTGGCGTGCGTGGCGCTGCCGGTCACCTGGTTCGGTGTGCGGTCGGGTCAGTTCGGCCTCGCCGACTCGGCCCCACTGCACCTCTACAACCGCGTGGTCACGGAGCAGGGGCTGGTGGACCGCGGCGGCACGGCCACCCGGGAGCTGATCGAGCGCCTCGGCGACAACGCTTTTCAGCGACGGCCGTGGTGGGAAGTGACGGCCGACCCCGGGCTCGACGACCTCGGTTCGCGGGAACACGTCGCCCTGCTCCGCGCCGTGGCGATGGAGGGGATCCGATCCGCCCCTGTCGCGTTTCTCTCGCAGATTCCACCGATGGCGATGCGTACGTTGTTCGGAGACCCGCGGGCGTGGATCGTCCCGTGGGGGGAATCGGAGGAGGTGAGCCCCGTCCTCGAGAACCCTCCGGTGATGCCGTTCCGCGCCGAGGTCCTGCGCTGGCGATGGTCACTCGAGGAGTGGCACGCCGTCGTCTGGCCCGCGCTGGCGCTGCTCTCGCTCATCGGCATCGGCGTCGCAATGGTGCGCCCGTGGAACGGGATCGCACTCGGGCTGGCCTGGATTCCGATCGGATACCTGGTCCCCACCGCGGCCCTCGAGATGTACTCGCCCAGGTACCACGTCCCGATCACCGGGATGGTGGTGGCGCTGGCACTGCTGGCCTGTCACCGCGTCGTGACGGCATCGGCACCAAGGACCTCGGTGGAGCACGCCTCGCGGGCAGGCGAGTGGCGGGGCCGAGCTCGTGCCTGGGCCGGATCCCTGGCTGACGCGGTCCCCGGGGAGGGGGGGCGATGCAGGCCTCCGTCGTCATCCCCGCCTTCCAGGCTGCCTCCACCCTCGGCCACAGCGTCGCGGCGCTGAGGGGCCAATCCGAACCCGACTGGGAGGCGATCATCGTGGACGATGGCTCCACGGATGGCACCGGTCGCGTCGCGGACGACCTTGCCGCGCAGGACTCCCGCATCCGCGTCATCCACCAGGAGAATCGCGGCGAGGCGACGGCACGGAACGTCGGGATCGCGGCCGCCACCGGGACGTGGCTCCTGTTCCTCGACGCCGACGACTGGATCGCTCCGAACCACCTGCACCGGATGCTGGCTGCCCTCGCGGAAGACCCTACCCTCGATGCGGTGCACTGCGGCTGGGTCCGGGTTGCCGCTGACGGCACGCACGTCGACGAGGGGTACCGCCCTCCGGCCGGCGACCTCTTCGAGATCTGGGCGCGTCGTTCGGCGTTCCCCGTACACGCCTGCCTGGTACGGCGCGAGCTCGTGGATCGACTGGGTGGCTTCGATCCCAGTCTGCGCCGTTCGACCGACTGGGACCTCTGGCAGCGGATCGCGCGCACGGGTGCGCGCTTCGGTGCAGTCCCGGAGACGCTTGCGTTCTACCGGATGAACCCGACGGCCGTCACGCACAACGCGGAGATGGTGCTGGAGGACGGGCTCACCGTGCTCGCCCGCGGACACGGTCCCGATCCGCGCGTCCCCGATGCCGCACCGCAGCACCGCAACGGACTGCACCCGGAGGGGATCCCCCGCCAGGCGTTCTATCTCCTCTCGTGGTGTGCGGGGATGCTGCTCGGACAAGACGCCGATCCGAGCCCGCTCCTCCGGCACCTCGACGGAATGGCATTCCCGGAACTCCACCCCGAGTCGGTGGCGCGTTGCCTCTTCGACGCGGCGCCCTTGCCGTCGTGCGCGCCACCGTCGGACTGGGAGCGCCTCTGGCCACTCGTGCGCGAACCCGCCGCGCGGTTCCTCGATGCCCTCGAGACGCAGGCGGGAGCTCCCGGCCTCGCGGCGCGGGCCCATGCCGCGCTGCAGCGACTCGCCACGGAGCACTCGCCAAGCTGGCAGCCGGTGCTCGCCGGGGCGCAGGAGCGCGAAGCCGCCCTGGAACAGAGCCTCCGCGAGGCCGGAGCCCAGGCAGACGCCAATGCGCGCGCCATCGCTGAGCTCCGGGCGCAGCTCAGTCGGGAAACCGAGCGTGCGAATGGGGAGATCACTGCACTTCGCGCGGCAACAGAGGGCCTGCAACACCTGCTCCACGAGCTGGAGTCACGTCTGCAGGAAGCGGCGCGCTCCCACGTGGCCAGCATGGCAGAGCACCGCCGCGAGGCCGAGGCGCTGGCCACGCGACTGGAGTCGCGCGCCCTCGCAGTCGAGGCGGCGGCGGAGGCGGCGAGGCGAGCCCAGGCCCCAGC
>CALGOK010000199.1 GCA_937961295.1 uncultured Gemmatimonadota bacterium | reverse complement strand
TTCACGGCCCCCCAGCCGAATACGCTGACGGTGGCGGGGAGCGGGAATGGTGTTGTTTCCTCTAGCCCGGTCGGAATCGCTTGCACGATTCTCTCGGGGAATGCGAGTGGAGTCTGTTCATTCCCGTTTGCTCAAGGTGCTCAGGTAACGCTGACCGCGTTGCCGGCGGGTGAATTCACTTTCGTGAACTGGACTGAAGGTGGCAATCCGATATCGGGCCAGCCATCTGTCATCCTCACCATGACCACCAGCCGGTCCATCTCAGCGAACTTCGCACAGACTCCGTGTCTTCTTGTCCTGACTGCGAGCCCGGTGCAGGGTGGAACCACGAGCGGGGGTGGCCCCGGCGCTTGCGGACGGAGCCAGCCGATCACGGCGACGGCCAACAGCGGCTGGACCTTCACGGGCTGGTCGGACGGCAATACGAGCGCGAGCCGGACGGTGGTGGTGAGCCAGCCGAACCAATCTCTCGCCGCGTCGTTCGGTTCGAATCAGGGATTGATCGAACAGATCGCGGGAGTGCTCCTCAATGGTGCGGGCATCCCGGCAGCGGTCGCTGCTTCACTCGATCACGCCGGCAACCGCAACGGGGTCCTGGATCTCGGCGACCTCGTGGCCCTGATCGATCGCACTCCGAATCCGAGACTTAGTAATGCGGTCCTCCATCTGCTTTCGGAGGGCTCTCCTTGATGCATGCACAAACTTGGTTCCGAACTGGCCGAGTTCTCCTGTGTCCCGGCTTGGTCCTCGCTCCGATCTCAGCGGTGCACGGCCAAGGGTCGCCGCCAGTGCTAAACATCGTGACCACCGGTACGGGTTCTGGTGCAGTGGTCAGCACCCCACAGGGAATCAGTTGTTCTGTCACCAACGGGATGGCGACCGGGGTGTGCTTGGCAACATTCCCGCCTAGTGCTGTAGTGATCCTCACGGCCGTACCGTCGCCGGGTACCGTCACGACCTTTGTCGGTGGCTGCTCGGGCACTGTCTCGTGCGCAGTGCAATTGCTGGCGAGTACCACCGTCACTGTCCATTTCACGGAGCTTCCCAGGCACACCATGGTCGTAACCAGTACGGGGAACGGGAGTGGCTCGATCGCCAGTACGCCACAGGGCCTCCAATGCACCCTTGGCCCCGCCCATGCACCGACCTGCGAGGCATCATTCCCAGTGGGTACAACCGTCACCATTTCCGCCCAGTTACTCGACGGGACCTTCACTGGTTGGTCCGGAGCGTGTTCGGGCTCTGGAATCTGTCAGGTGGTGATGAACCAGGATCTGGCCGTAGCCACTACCTTCGCTCTGGGTGTCTATCCGGTCGTGTTGTCTCCGGTTGGCGACGGCGCAGGATCGGTCGAAGCAGCAGGGAGCGGACTCAACTGCAGTCGATCTCAGGGTGCGACGACCGGGAGTTGCTCGAGCGTATTGCCCCACGGTACACGAATCGAGCTCCGGGCTATACCGATCTCTAGCGAGTTCGGGGGTTGGGGTACGACGAACTGTGCCCCTTCACTTGATTGCGAGGTTACGGTAACCCAAGCCCTAACTGTATCGCCGCGCTTCGTCACAGGCGAGACCGCGGTCAACGAGCTTGCTGATATGCTCCTCGGCAGCAGAGCACTTGATCCCGGGTTCGGGGGGCTGCTTGACGCTGCTGGCAACCACAACGGTACCGCGGACCTTGGTGACCTGTTGGCCCTGATCGATCGGACGCCGGGAGTCCGGTTGCTTCAGGCCCTGGCGACGGCATTCCCCGGGAGGAACGAGTGAATTCTCCACAGTATCAGCTGGATCGTCGAGCCGCTGCCTTGGCTGCTCTCTTGCTCACGATTGGTTGTGGGTCGAGCCCGCCGACCGGCCCGGACGTGCCTCCTCCACCACCCCCGCCGCCCACACTCTACCGGCTTCAGGTTACTGCTGCGGGTGCAGACATTCGCTCGCTGCTGGTCTCGGTGACAGGGCACACGGGAGCGCTTACGGTGCTCCCGGGGGGATCGACGATCAGTCGGGTAACCGGAGGTTCTCAGGCAAGGGCTCTTCTGGTCGGACAGATCTCGGGCATCGACCTGCTGGAGGTGCGACCAGCCACTCCCGGGATCGCCCCTTCTGCCACTGCACTCGATGCCTCCGCCGGCAGTGTCGGCGGCTACGCCAAGATTCCGAACTCGGCAATCACTCTTAGCTGGCGACCAGTGCCCGGCTCACAATAGCCCACGGTTCTGTACGGCTTCGGTTGCTGCGATGGCCGGAGCCGTGAGTGGCCGCTGACAGCCTGCAGGTATTTCTGAGAATGGGGATTCGTCGACGCCATCCCCTCGAATCACCAATCTAGCGTCTCGGCCTCGGGTGTATCTTGTCCCGTGCCCCTCCGCGCCCGCCTGACCGAGTTCGCCCGCACCGCGCGCGACACCGCCCTCTCGGGTCCCTTCCGCGCGCTGCGCCATCCCGACTTCGCGCGCTTCGCCACCGGCCAGACCATCTCGTTGGTCGGCACCTGGATGCAGACGGTGGCGCAGGGATGGCTGGTGCTCGAGCTAACCGGCTCGGCCTTCGACGTGGGGCTGGTCACCACCCTCAACACGCTGCCAATCCTGTTGTTCACCCTCTACGGCGGGGTGGTGGCCGACCGCGTCGACAAGCGGCGGTTCATCATCGCGCTGCAGGCGATCATGATGGTCGAGGCGGCGGTGCTCGCCGCGCTCACCCTCTCCGGGGTGGTGACGGTGGGATGGGTGTTCGCGCTGGCGCTGGTGCACGGCACCGCCACCGCGTTCGAGGTCCCTGCCCGGCAGTCGTTCCTGGTGGAGCTGGTGCCGCCCGAGGAGCTGGTGTCCGCGGCGGCGCTCAATTCCACCATCTACAACCTCGCCCGGGTGATCGGCCCCGCGGTCGCCGGCGTGTTGATCGCGCTGGCGGGGCCGGGCGCCGCGTTCGCCGTGAACGCGCTGAGCTACATCGCGGTGCTGGTGGGGCTGATGCGGATCACCCAGCGCGCGCTGCCGCGCGTGCCGCCGGGTCGCCCGTCGGTGTTCACCGGGATGCGGTTCATCGCGGCGCGCCCGGTGCTCAAGGCGCTCGCGCTGCAGATGGTGCTGATCAGCGTGTTTGCGATCTCGTTCATCGCCATCCTGCCGGTGTTCGCTCGCGACGTGCTCGGCACCGGCGCGACCGGTTACGGCGCGCTCACCTCCGCCGTGGGCGTGGGAGCGGCACTCGGAGCAATCATCATCGGGATCATCGGCCGCCGGGTGCCGCGCGCCCGACTGGCGTCGATCGGCGCCCTGGGACTCGGCGCCCTGGTCATGGTGCTGGCCACGACCCGCTCGCTCACCCCGGCGCTGGTGATCCTCGCGATCGGCGGGGCGTGCATGGCCACCACCGGCATCTCCACCGCCACCTCGCTCCAGCTGGCAGCAACGGCCGAGGTGCGGGGTAGGGTGATGGCGGTCTATTCCTTCGTGGTGCTGGGGCTCGCCCCGATCGGCGCGCTGCAGGCCGGCTGGGTGGCCGAGCACTTCGGGGCGGACATGTCGGTGGCGGTGAGCGGGGCGATCGCGCTGCTGGGCATGCTGCGGCTCCGGCGGCGCCTCTGGCATCCACCGGTGGAGGAGTGATGCTGATCACGATCTCGCGCGAGTACGGAGCCGGCGGCTCCTCGGTGGCCCGGCTGGTCGCCGAGCGGCTGCGCTGGCGGCTGGTGGACAACCAGGTGGTCGAGGAGGTCGCCCGCCGCGCCGGGATGGATCCCGACGACGTCGCGCGGCGCGAGGAACGCGGGCCGTCGTTCATCGAGCGGCTGGCACGCGCCCTGGTCGTCGCGACGCCGGAGCTGATCGGCCCCGACCCCGTCGAGACGCCGGAGGCCGACGAGGCACGGCTGGTGAAGCTCACCGAGCAGGTGGTGGCCGACGCGTGCGCGGAGGGCAATGCGGTGATGGTGGGGCGCGCGGCGGTGGCGCTGATCGGTCGCCGGCAGGACGCGTTCCACGTCAAGCTGATCGCGCCCGTCGACTTCGGGTCGCGCGGGGTCTGCGGCCGGCGCTCGGTGGGCGAGGACGAGGCGCGCAAGCGGATCCGCGAGGTCGACGACAACCGCTCCCGGTACCACAAGCAGTACTACAACCGCGACTGGCGCGACGCCCGCAACTACCACCTGACACTCAACACGGCGTGGCTGGGGCTGGAGCGGAGCGCGGACCTGGTCATCGCGGCCGTCGGCCGCGGCGACGTGCGCGACCTGCTCGTGGCCTCGGCCACCGTCGAGGCGCGCGCCAGCGCCGACCTGGCCCCGTCGGCCAGCGGCCTCGTCACCCAGGTGATGGTCGACGTGGGCGCTCCGGTGCGCAAG
>CALGOK010000198.1 GCA_937961295.1 uncultured Gemmatimonadota bacterium | reverse complement strand
GCGGGGGGGGGCCCGACATGTGTGGGCCACCCCCCCCCCGCGGGGGCCCCGCCCGCCGTGACGAAGCGAACCTGCGACAGTGGCCGGGCATGGCGCCCGCTCATGATGCGCAACTGACGAGGACACCGATGGCAGGGAAGATCCGGATCCGCCTCAAGGCGTTTGACCACGTGGTGCTGGACCAGGCCGCGGCGGACATCGTGCGCACGGCGGAGAAGACGGGGGCCCAGATCAGCGGCCCGATTCCGCTCCCCGTGAAGATGGAGCGGTGGACGGTGCTGCGCTCGCCGCACGTCGACAAGAAGAGCCGGGAGCAGTTCGAGCTGCGCACGCACAAGCGCCTGCTCGACATCCACGACTCGCGACCCCAGACGATGGACGCGCTGACCAAGCTGGATCTTCCGGCGGGCGTGGACGTCGAGATCAAGGTCGAGTAGCCATGGCGACGAACGGACTGATCGGCCGCAAGCTCGGGATGACCCGGGTGTTCGGCGAGGACGGCACCGCAGTGCCGGTGACGGTGATCGAGGCCGGGCCGTGCCCGGTGCTCCAGGTCAAGGACAGCGGGGTGCAGCTGGGCTGGGGCCGCAAGAAGGCGCTGCGAACCTCGAGGGCCGAGCTGGGCCACGCCAAGGTGGCCGGGCTCGACTACGCCCCGCAGGTGGTGCGCTCGTTCGCCGGGACCGGCGAGGAGCTCGCCCCGGGGAGCCTGATCACGGTGGCGATGTTCGCCGAGGGCGACCTGGTGAAGGTGACCGGGACGACCAAGGGTCGCGGCTTCCAGGGCGTGGTGCATCGCCACGGCTTCGGCGGCGGGCCGGCCTCGCACGGCAACACCCGGCACCGCAAGCCGGGCTCGATCTCGCCGGGCACCGACCCGTCGCGGGTCATCAAGGGGAAGAAGATGCCGGGGCACCACGGTGCGGCGCGCCACACCGAGCTGGGCCTGCGGATCGTGAAGGTGGACGCGGAGCGCAACCTGCTCTTCGTGCGCGGGGCGGTCCCCGGCTCGAAGAACGGGATCGTGACCGTGGCGAAGCAGGGGGGGAGGAGCCGCCATGATTGAGGCCCCGCATTACTCGGCCGCGGGCAAGAAGCACTCGGCGGCGTTCGCGCTGCCGGCTGACCTGTTCGACGGCACCGTCAACGAGGCGGTGCTGCACCAGGCGGTGACCAGCTTCCTGGCCAACCAGCGGCAGGGAACCGCCAAGGTGAAGCGTCGGCAGGAGGTCTCCGGCGGCAACCAGAAGCCGTGGCGCCAGAAGGGCACCGGCCGGGCCCGGCAGGGCACCACCCGGGCGCCGCACTGGCGTGGCGGTGGCGTGGTCTTCGGGCCGTCGCCGCGCGACCACCGGATCGACCTGCCCAAGAAGGTGCGCCAGCTGGCGCGGCGCTCGGCGCTCAACGCCCGGGCCCGCGAGGGGATGGTGCGGGTGGTCGACCCGATCGCGATGGAGGCGCCCAAGACCAAGGGGCTGCTGGCGCTGATCGAGAAGCTCGGCCTCACCGGCACCCGGACGCTGATCCTCACCGCGGGGAATTCCCCCGCCGTGCACCTCTCGGCGCGCAACGTCCCGGGGCTCACCGTGCGGCCGTGGGCCGACGCGACGGCCTACGAGATCCTGCACGCCGAGGCGCTGGTGATCGAGAGCGCGGCGCTGGGTGCCGCCGAGGCCGAGGCCCCGGCGAAGCCGAAGCGCACGCGGACCAAGAAGGAGAGTGCCTGATGGCGGACCTCCACCAGATCGTGGTGAAGCCGCTGATCACCGAGAAGAGCTCGGCCGCCTGGCAGAACCGCGGCGAGTACACCTTCGAGGTGCATCCGGACGCCACCAAGCCGCAGATCCGCGAGGCCCTCCGGGTGCACTTCGGGGTGACGGCGGTGTCGATTCGCACCATGCAGATGCGCCGCACCGCGGTGGCGCGCGCCCGCACGCGCGGGGTCACGCCGCGGTGGAAGAAGGCCATCGTCACGCTGAAGGACGGCGAGTCGCTCGCCGTGTTCGAGGGCTGACCATGAGCATCCGTCAATTCCGCCCGATCACCGCGGGCACGCGTTTCCGGTCGGTGGCCGGGTTCGACGAGATCACCCGGTCGACCCCGGAGAAGTCGCTGCTCGAGCCGGTCAAGAAGACCGGCGGGCGCAACAACAAGGGGCACCTGACGTCGCGGCACCGCGGCGGCGGGCACAAGCGGATGTACCGCCGGATCGACTTCAAGCGGGACAAGTTCGGCGTGCCGGGGCGCGTGGCGGAGATCGAGTACGATCCCAACCGCACCGCCCGGATCGCGCTGGTGGTCTACGCCGACGGCGAGAAGCGCTACATCCTGCACCCGGCCGGTCTGAAGCAGGGCGACACGGTCGTCAGCGGCCCGGGGAGCGACGTGCGGGTGGGCAACGCGCTGCCGCTGGCCGAAATGCCGCTGGGCACGATGGTGCACAACATCGAGCTCAAGATCGGCAAGGGCGGCGCCATGGCGCGCTCGGCCGGCCAGGCGGCGCAGGTGGTGGCCCGCGAGGGTGACTACGTGACGCTGCGGCTGAAGAGCACCGAGATGCGGATGGTGCACGGCCGCTGCCTCGCCACGGTCGGCGAGGTCGGCAATGCCGAGCACGAGCTGCTGTCGGTGGGCAAGGCCGGCAAGAACCGCTGGAAGGGGATCCGGCCGACGGTCCGCGGCGTGGCGATGAACCCGGTCGACCACCCGCTGGGTGGCGGCGAGGGGAAGACCTCGGGCGGGCGTCCGCCGGTGAGCCCGTGGGGCAAGCCGGAGGGGACCAAGACCCGCAAGCGCAAGAAGAACTCGAACCGGCTGATCGTGCGCGGCCGCAAGCGCGGGAAGGCGACCAAGTAATGGCGCGGAGCATTCGCAAGGGCCCCTTCGTGCAGCAGGCGCTGCTCGACAAGGTGACGGCCCTGAACGAGCGGAACGAGAAGAAGGTGGTCAAGACCTGGAGCCGGGCGAGCACGATCCTGCCCGAGTTCGTGGGGCACACCTTCGCGGTGCACAACGGCAACAAGTTCGTGCCGGTGTACGTCTCCGAGAACATGGTGGGGCACAAGCTCGGGGAGTTCGCCCCGACGCGGCTCTTCCGCGGCCACAGCGGCAAGCTGGTGGCCGACAAGAAGGCGAAGGCCTGACATGCGCGGCTATGCGATCCAGCGGTGGGTGCGGCAGTCGCCGCGGAAGATGCGACTGGTGGCCGACCTGATCCGCGGCAAGGACGTCAACGAGGCGTACGCGATCCTGCAGTTCAGCAAGAAGCACGCGGCGAAGCAGATCGCCAAGACGCTGAAGTCGGCGGTGGCGAACGCGGAGCAGCATGCCTCGCGCGACAACGCGGCGTTCGACCTCGACGCGCTGGTGGTGGTGGACGCCCAGGTGGACATGGGCGCGCCGCTGAAGCGGTTCACCGCCGCGGCACAGGGCCGGGCGACGCCGATCCGGAAGCGGACCAGCCACGTGAAGATCACGGTGGCCGAGCGGCCGGCGAAGACGAAGGGGGCGAAGTAGCATGGGCCAGAAGACGCATCCGGTCGGGTTCCGGCTCGGGGTCACCAAGCAGCCGCAGTCGCGGTGGTACGCCGCGAAGGAGATGCCGGCGCTGCTCGGTGAGGACCGGCTGATCCGCGACTACATCCAGAAGCGGCTCGGGCACGCGGCGATCGCCGAGGTGCACGTCGAGCGCAAGCCGGGGAAGGTGACCATCACCATCCACACCGGCCGGCCCGGCGTGGTGATCGGCAAGAAGGGCGCCGAGGTGGACAAGCTGCGCGAGGAGCTGGCGCTGGTGCTCGAGCGGCACAGCGGCGCGTCGCGCGAGGTGGCGGTGAACGTCGAGGAGATCAAGCGGCCGGAGCTGTCGGCCAAGCTGGTCGCCGACAACATCGCCGCCCAGCTGGTGCAGCGCATCTCGTTCCGCCGCGCCATGAAGCGCGCGGTGCAGAGCGCGATGCGGATGGGCGCCCAGGGGATCCGCGTCCGCGCCTCGGGCCGCCTCGGCGGCGCCGAGATCGCCCGGACCGAGGGGTACCGCGAGGGGCGGGTGCCGCTGCACACGCTGCGCGCCGACATCGACTACGCCACCGGCACCGCCAAGACCTCCTACGGGACGATCGGGATCAAGGTCTGGATCTTCCGCGGTGAGGTGGTCGAGGACGTCTCCGGCCGCACCTACAGCACGGGGAGCTGACGACCATGCTGGCACCGAAGCGGATCAAGTTCCGCAAGACGTTCAAGGGGCGGACCAAGGGCATCGCCACGCGCGGCAACACCGTGGCGTTCGGCGAGTGGGGCGTCATGTCGCTCGAGCCGGGCTGGATCACCAACCGGCAGATCGAGGCGGCCCGCGTCGCGATGACCCGCGAGATGAAGCGCGGCGGCAAGGTGTGGATCCGGATCTTCCCGGACAAGCCGATCACCAAGAAGCCCGCCGAGACCCGGATGGGGAAGGGCAAGGGCAACCCGGAGGGCTGGGTGGCGGTGGTCAAGCCGGGGCGGATGCTGTTCGAGGTCGACGGCGTGCCGGAGGACCTGGCCCGCAAGGCGATGGCGCTGGCGATGGCCAAGCTGCCGGTGAAGACCCGGCTGGTGAAGCGGGAGGAGATCTGACGATGCTGGACGCGACCCAGTTGCGGGAGCTGACGACGGCGGAGCTCGAGGCGAAGCTGGCCGAGCTGAAGGAGGCGCGGATGAAGCTGTCGTTCCGCTCCGCCACCGAGGCGATCGAGAATCCCATGGAGTTCCGGACGCTGCGCCGCGACATCGCGCGGGTGCAGACCGTCCTGGGCGAGAAGGCGCGCGAGGGCTGAGCGAGATGAGCAACGAGACGACGACGGCGGAGCGCGCCGCGCGGAAGACCCGGCAGGGCGTGGTGGTCAGCGACAAGATGGACAAGACCATCACGGTCCTGCTCACCCGGCGCCTGACGCACCCGAAGTACGGCAAGCAGATCACGCGCACCACCAAGGTGAAGGCCCGGAACGATCACGAGGCCCGCACCGGCGACACCGTGCGCATCATGGAGACCCGACCGCTGGCGAAGACGGTTCGCTGGCGCACCGTCGCGGTCGTCGAGCGGGCCAAGTAAGGCCCCGGGGGAACGAGCGATGGTGCAGCAGGAGAGCATTCTCAAGATCGCGGACAACTCCGGCGCCCGGAAGGCGCTGGTGATCCGCGTGCTGGGCGGGTCGCGCCGGCGCTACGCCTCCCTTGGCGACAAGGTGGTGGTGGCGATCAAGGACGCGATCCCGACCGGCCAGGTGAAGAAGGGCGACGTGGCCAAGGCCGTGATCGTACGGACCGCGAAGGAAGTCCGCCGCAAGGACGGCTCCTACATCCGGTTCGACGAGAACGCCGCGGTCCTCATCGATGACAAGGGCGAGCCCCGGGCGACCCGCATCTTCGGGCCCGTGGCGCGTGAACTGCGCGAGAAGCGGTACATGAAGATCGTGTCGCTCGCGCCGGAGGTGCTCTGACATGAAGCCGCTCGTGTACAAGAAGGCGGCCCGCGTCCGCACCCAGGCCACCCCGGAGCGCAAGAAGCTCCACATCACCAAGGGTGACGTGGTGCAGGTGATCCGGGGCGAGGACAAGGGCAAGCGCGGCACCGTGCTCCGGGTGTTCCCGAAGACCGGGCGCGTGGTGGTCGAGGGGATCAACCTCGCCAAGCGGCATCGCAAGGCGACCCAGACCACCGAGGCCGGGATCGTGACGTTCCCGGCGCCGATGGACCATTCGAAGGTGATGCTGATCGACCCGAAGACCGACGCGCCGACCCGCGTCCGCCGGCGGAAGGACGCCGACGGGACGCTGGAGCGGATCGCGGTCAAGTCGGGCGAGTCGATCCCGAGGAAGCGCTGACAGTGGCGACCAAGACGAGCAAGGGCGGCGCCGCCGCCCCCAAGACCAAGGCCCCGAAGGCCGGCGGTGCCGGCGTCGCGACCCTGCCGGTGGAGGAGGCCCCCAAGGCCAGCATCGGCAAGCCGCGCATGCAGCGCCACTACGAGGAGACGATCCGGCCGCGCCTGGCCAAGCAGTTCGGGCTGAAGAACCCGAACCAGGTGCCGCGGCTCACCAAGATCGTGCTCAACGTCGGCCTCGGCGAGGCGGCGAAGACCCCGCGGCTGGTGGAAGTGGCGGCCGAGGAGCTGGCGCAGGTGACCGGCCAGAAGGCGGTCATCACCCGCGCCAAGAAGGCGATCGCCAACTTCAACCTGCGCGCCGGCATGCCGGTGGGCTGCCGGGTGACGCTGCGCGGCGCCCGGATGTACGAGTTCCTCGACCGGTTCGTCAACCTGTCGATCCCGCGCATCCGCGACTTCCGCGGGCTGCCCAGCCGCTCGTTCGACGGCCGCGGGAACTACACCTTCGGCGTGAAGGAACAGATGATCTTCCCCGAGATCGACTTCGACAAGGTCGAGGCGGTGCACGGGATGGACATCACCCTGGTGACCACGGCAGGCCGCGATGACCTCGCGATGGCGCTGCTTCGCGAGTTCGGCTGGCCGTTCCGGGGCGAGACGCCGTTGTCGCTCCAGGTGGCGTGAGGAGAGACGCATGAGCATGACTGATCCGGTCGCGGATATGCTGACCCGCATCCGCAACGCCTGCTCGGCAGGGCACAAGCGCGTGGACATCCCCGCGTCGAAGCTCAAGGCCGAGTTCGCCCGGCTGCTGCGGGACAACCACTACATCGCCGACTACCGGGTGCTCGAGGACGGCCCGGCGGGGACGCTGCGACTGTACCTGAAGTACCACAACGAGCTGCCCGTGATCCGCGAACTGCAGCGGGTCTCGACGCCGGGGCTGCGGCGCTACGTCAAGTGCCGCGAGATCCCCCGGGTCAAGAACGGCCTCGGCATCGCGATCGTCTCGACCCCCAAGGGGCTGATGACCGACCGCGAGGCCCGCTCGGCGAACCTGGGCGGCGAGCTGCTCGCCGTCGTCTGGTAAGGGGGCGAGCATGTCGCGTATCGGCAAGAAGCCGGTCGAGCTGCCCAGCGGCGTGACCGCGACCGTCGACGGCACGACCGTCACGGTGAAGGGCCCCAAGGGGACCCTCACCCGGCGGCTGCACCCCGACATGCGGGTGCGCGTCGAGGGGAACGTGGTCACCGTCGAGCGGCCCAGCGAGGAGACCCGCCACAAGGCGCTGCACGGCCTGTCGCGGTCGCTCGTGGCCAACATGGTCGAGGGCGTCTCGAAGGGCTACATGAAGGCGCTCGAACTGCAGGGCGTCGGCTACAAGGCCGAGCCGAAGCCGTTCGGCGTGAACCTCGTCGTGGGCCTCTCGCACCAGGTGCCGTTCAAGGCGCCCGAGGGGATCACGCTCAAGGTGGAGACCCCGACGCTGCTGAAGGTGGAGGGGATCGACAAGGAGCTGGTGGGTCAGGTCGCCGCGGAGATCCGCGCGGTGCGGCCGCCCGAGCCCTACAAGGGCAAGGGGATCCGCTACCAGGGTGAACAGGTCCGCCGCAAGGCGGGCAAGACCGGAGCGAAGTAAATGCGGCCGATTCATGCCCCGAAGACCGAGGCGCAGCGGCGCTACCGCCGCCACCTCCGGGTCCGCCAGCGGGTCGCCGGCACCGCCGAGCGCCCGCGCCTGGTGGTCTACCGGTCGCTCAAGCACATCTACGCCCAGCTCGTCGACGACGACAAGGGCGTGGCGATCCTCGGCGTGGCCGACGGCAGCGAGGGGATCCAGGTGGACGGCAGCGGCAAGATCGCGCGGGCCTCGGCGGTCGGGAAGCTGCTCGCCGAGAAGGCGAAGGCGGCCGGGATCACCAAGGTGGTGTTCGACCGGGCCGGCTACCAGTACCATGGCCGCGTGAAGGCGGTCGCCGAGGGCGCCCGCGAGGGCGGACTGGAGTTCTGATGAGCGACGAGACGACG
>CALGOK010000197.1 GCA_937961295.1 uncultured Gemmatimonadota bacterium | reverse complement strand
AACGACTAACGACTAACGACTAACGACTAACGACTAACGACTAACGACTAACGACCACCCTCATGCGCCTTCCCCTCCTCGCCCTCGTCCTGCTCGCCGCCTGCTCCCCGGCCGCGACGCCGTCCGCCGACCTCGTGGTGCACAATGCCACCATCTACACCGGCGACAGCACGGCTGCACCGGCCCAGGCGCTGGCGATCAAGGACGGCCGGATCGTGTTCGTCGGGAGCAACGCCGATGCGGAGGGATGGATTGCCGACGCCGCGGAGGTGATCGACCTGCAGGGACGGTACGTGTTTCCCGGATTCGTGGACGCGCACGCGCACTTCACAGGGATCGGGCAGCGCGAGTTGACGCTCAATCTCGAGGGTACCGACACGAAGGACGCGTTCCTGGCGCGGGTCGACTCCGCCGTGCAGGCGACACCCGCCGGCGAGTGGGTGACCGGGCGCGGGTGGATCGAGACGTTCTGGAGCCCGCCGGTGTTTCCCACGCGCCACGACCTCGACCGGATCGCCCCGAATCACCCCGTGCTGCTGACGCGAGCCGACGGGCACGCCTCGATCGCCAACAGTGCGGCGCTCCGGATCGCGGGGATCACCGGCGCCACGGCGGCCCCTCCCGGCGGGGCGATCAACCTCGATGTCGATGGCGCGCCGACGGGGATGCTGATCGACGCGGCCCAGCGGCTGGTGCGCGAGCATGTCCCGGAGACCACCGAGGCGCAGCTCGAGCGGGCGCTGGAACTGGCCTCGGAACGCTCGGTGCGGCTGGGCTGGACCCAGGTCCAGGACGCCCACGGCAGCTGGCCCGAGATCGACCGGATGCGCCGACTCTTCGCCGCCGACCGGATCCAGGTGCGGATCTACAAGACGATCAGCGGTCCGGGCGAGTCGGCCGATTCGCTGGTCGCCCTCGGCCCGCAGGCGCCGGAGTTCGACGGTCGGTTCGTGCTGCGCGGCATCAAGCTGGTGATGGACGGGGCGCTGGGATCACGCGGCGCCGCCCTGCTGGCGCCGTACTCCGACGATCCGCAGACGATGGGACTGATCACCACCGACACGGTGGCGGTGCGCGACCTGCTGCAGCGCGCGTTGCGTGCCGGCATCCAGATCGAGACGCACGCGATCGGCGACCGCGCCAACCGGATCGTGCTCGACATGTTCGCCGAGGCGTTCGCGGCGGTCCCACCCGCGGAACGGCGGGTGGCCGACCCGCGCTGGCGGATCGAGCACTCGCAGATCGTGCATCCCGACGACTTGCCGCGCTTCAAGGAGCTGGATCTGGTGGCGTCGATGCAGCCGTCGCACGCGATTGGCGACCTGCACTTCGTGCCGGCGCGGATCGGGGTGGAGCGCACCGCGGGGGCCTACGCCTGGCGGACGCTGCTGGAAATGGGCGTGCCGGTGGCGGGCGGGAGCGACGCCCCGGTCGAGCGCGGCGAGCCGATGATCGAGTTCTACGCCGCCGTGGCGCGCAAGGACCTGCGCGGCCGTGATGGCCCCGGCTGGCACCCGGAGGAGGCGGTGAGCCGCCACCAGGCGCTGCAAATGTTCACGTGGTACCCGGCCTACGCCGCCTTCGAGGAGGACCAGGCCGGCAGCATCGCGGTGGGCAAGCGCGCCGACCTCACCATCCTCGATCGTGACATCATGACGATCCCCGTGGCCGAGATCCTCGAGACGCGCAACGTGATGACGGTGGTGGGCGGAAGGGTGGTGTATCGGCAGTAGGCCGAATCCCTGCAGGCGCGGCCCTTGGGCCGCGCGATGCCGACATCGCGCGCCGCGAGCGGCGCGGCGGTGAGGGGGACGGAGATCGCGCGCCGCGAGCGGCGCGCCTGCTACACCACGCCTTCCTCCAGCGCCAGCTTGGTGAGCCCTGCCACGGTGCGGATGCCGAGCTTCTGCATCAGCGATTCGCGATGGGTCTCGACGGTGCGCGGGGAGATGCCAAGGCGTGCGGCGATCTCCTTGTTGGTGTCGCCGCGCGCGATCCGCTCGAGGACCTCGCGCTCGCGCGGCGTGAGGGCGTCGAGCGGCGAGGCGGCAGCTGGCTCGTCGAGCCGTGCCAGCAGCGCCGCCGGGTACACCTCGCCGCCCTCGTGCACCGTGCGCACCGCGCGGCGCAGCTCGGCCGGCGGCGAGTCCTTGAGCAGGTAGCCGCGCGCGCCGGCGCGACGCGCCTCGCGCAGGTACTGCGGCTCGTCGTGCATCGAGAGGATGAGCACCCGGGTTGCGGCGCCGCGCCGCGCCAGCTCGGCCGCCACCGCCAGCCCGGTGCGCCCCGGCATCGCGACGTCGATCACCAGCACGTCGGGCTGCTCGCGTTCCGCGAGCTGCAGCGCCGCGTCGCCGTCCGCCGCCTCGCCCACGACCACCACGCCCGGTTCCCCCTCGAGGACGCGACGGATCCCCTCGCGCACCACGGCGTGGTCGTCGACGATGGCGATGCGGATGGCGGAACGGCTCATGCGGGGAGCTCCTTGATGGTCGGTGAAGGGTAAAGGGTGATGGGTGAAGGGGAAGGCGGTCGCGCTCCCCTTCACCCTTTACCCTTCACCCTTCACGCCAACTGGCACCTCGACCCGCACCGTGACGCCGTCGTTGCCGTGCACCGACACGGTGCCGCCGAGGGCGGCGATGCGTTCGCGCATGCCGACCAGGCCGAGGCGGCCGCCCTGCTCGAAGGTCGCAAGGTCGGCGCCCGCGGGGAACCCGCGACCGTCGTCGCTCACCATCAGCACCGCCGCGCCTCCGTCGGTGCCGAGGCGGATGCGCACCCGGCTGGCCCCGGCGTGGCGCACCACGTTCGCGAGTGATTCCTGCGCCGCGCGGAAGAGCGCCAGCTCGGCCTCGTCGCCGAGCCGCGGCAGCGTGCCTGGCAGCTCGGCGTGCACCGCGAGGCCGGCGCGCGCGGCGAGGTCGTCGGCGAGCGCGCGGATCGCCGGAACGAGGCCGAGGTCGTCGAGCAGCGCGGGGCGCAGGTCGTTGATCACCCGTCGCACGCCACGGATCCCGTCGTCGACCAGGTCGAGCGAGCGGTCGAGGCGTTGGCGGGTGCGGTCGTCGGCCTCCTCGCGCAGCATCCCGAGTTCCAGGCGCACCGCCGAGAAGGTCTGCGCCGATTCGTCGTGCAGCTCGCGCGCGAGGCGCCGGCGTTCGTACTCGTCCTGGCGGATGCGCCGCTCCTGCAGTCGCGCCAGCTCATTGGTGCGCGCGGCGAGCCGGCCGGCGAGGTCGGAGAGGACCATCAGCCCGAATCCCACGCCCACCGCCAGCTCGAAGGCGATGTCGAGGAAGTAGCCCCACGGCTGCCACGCGCCGCGCGCGCGGAGGAACGGGTAGTCGAAGTGGTGCAGTCCCCAGAGGAAGAAGGCGACCGCCACGAAGCGGGCGATGCCCGAGCCGGTGCGGCGGGCGTGCTGCCAGAACACCCAGCCGGTCCAAAGCGTGGCCCCGCCGATCAGCACCACCATCGGGATGGCGACCAGCAGGAACCGCTCGAGTCCGGTGACCGCGATCCAGCCCAGCAGCAGCGGGAAGGCGGCGAAGCCGAGGTAGTGGTTGCGCCATGGGAGGTCGCGCGAGAAGACCAGCGCGGCCCAGAGGATGGCCAGGGCCACCCAGCCGGTGACCACCTGGTGCCAGAAGAGCCAGACCAGGTCGCCGGTGGCGAGGAAGGCGATGATGGCGCCGAGGCGGGCGACGTAGAGGGCCCAGGCGGCGGCCCACCAGGCCAGCCAGCGTTCCCGGATCCGCCGGAAGAGGACCAGCGCGAAGGCCGCCAGGCCGGCGGTGACCGCGGCCTGGAAGATCGCGTCGGCGAGCTCGGCGGCGGTGGCGGTGTCGGACATGCGCAGAAGGTGAAGGGTGAAAGGTGAAGGGTGAAGGGGGACGGGGGACGGGGTTCCCTGTCACCGGTCCCCTGTCCCCCTCTTCACTTGCAGGGGTTAGATTCCCGCCCTCATCTGGGAGACACGCTCATGCTCTACTATGTCGGGATGGTGCTGGCGGGGATCGGGGCCGGGGTGCTGATCGGCGCGCTGACCTACGTGACGCTGATGCTGACCGGGGTGATCATGTCGATGTTCGCCTTCACGGCGGCACCGGTGCTGGACAAGGTCTTCAAGGAGAAGTAGGCCCGGACTCGGGCACGGGGGTGCTCGCGGCCCGGTGCGCCCCCTCGAAGTTGATCCTCGCGCCGGCCAGCATCTCCCGGAGGCCGCGGACCTTGAGCTGCAGGCCGCCGCCCCGCCGCAGCAACGTCGCCATGTAGCCGAACGTATCACCCAGGGCCGGCACGCCATTGGTCGAGGCCTGCGCCTTGAGCTCGTCGAGCATGCGCTGGGCCGAGCGGAGCTGGACGTCGTCGGCATGCTGCGCGGCGAGCATCTCGATCAGCCGGTTCAGGCGCTCGAACTTGGGCGGCAGCGTCTCCAGCCAGGCGAGCTGGGCCTGCTGCTTCGCGGTGAGCTTCTCCGCCACGTCACGCTCCAGTTCCACGGTGAAACCCCGATCCGGCCTCGCCGTAGGCGGGTGGGCGGACGGCCGGGGTCGCTTCCAATGATAGGCGGGGCAGGCGCATGAGGCTCTCGAATCTCTCCATTCGTCGACCGGTGTTCGCGTCCATGCTGTCGCTGGCGCTGGTCCTCTTCGGCGTGCTCGGCTACCAGCGGCTCTCGGTGCGCGAGCTGCCCGACATCGATCCCCCGATCATCTCGGTCTCGACCGTGCTGCGCGGCGCCAACCCGCGGGTGATGGAGTCGTCGGTCACCGACGTGCTGGAGGAGGAGCTCAGCACGCTCGAGGGGCTGCGCACGATGACGTCGAGCAGCGGCGAGCAGTCGAGCAACATCGTGCTGGAGTTCACGCTCGACCGCGACGTCGAGTCGGCGGCGCAGGACGTGCGCGACAAGGTGGGTCGGGTGCGCGGCCGGCTGCCGCTCGACATCGAGGAGCCGGTGATCGCCAAGCAGGACGCCGACTCGCGGCCGTTCTTCTACCTGTCGCTGTCGTCGCCCGGGGTGGACCTGCTGCAGTTGAGCGACATCGCCGACCGGGTGGTGAAGCAGCGGCTGCAGACGATCCCGGGGGTGGGCAGCGCGCAGGTGCTGGGGCAGCGGCGCTACGCGATGCGGGTGTGGCTCGACCCGAACGCGATGGCGGCGCGCGGGCTCACGGTGCAGGACGTGTCAGGCGCGATCCGGACCCGCAACGTGGAGGTGCCGGCCGGCCGGATCGAGTCGACCCAGCGCGAGTTCACGGTGCGCTCGCTCGGCGAGCTGCGCACGCCGCAGGAGTTCGCGGACATCGTGGTGTCGAACCGCGACGGGATCCCGGTCAAGCTGCGCGACATCGCCCGCGTGGAGCTCGGCGCCGAGGACGAGCGCTCGCTGTTCCGCTACGACGGCAACCCGTCGGTGGGGATCGGCATCGTCCGCCAGTCGAAGGCCAACCAGCTCGAGGTGTCGGAGGCGATCTACGCCGCGCTCCCCGAGGTGCAGGCGGCGCTGCCGGCGGGGATGACCCTCGAGGCGGCGTTCGACGGCTCGGAGTTCGTGCGCCGCTCGATCACCGAGGCGCAGCGGACGCTGGTCGAGGCCGGCATCCTCGTGGTGATCATCATCTTCGTGTTCCTGCGCAACCTGCGCGCGACGCTGATCCCGGCGTTCGCGATCCCGGCCTCGATCGTGTCGGTGTTCGCGGTGATGTACTGGCTGGGCTACACGATCAACAACTTCACCCTGCTGGCGCTCACCATCGCGATCGGCATCGTGGTCGACGACGCGATCATCGTGCTGGAGAACGCGTACCGGCACCAGGAGGAGCTCGGCAAGGACCCCGTGACCGCGGCGCGCGAGGGCACCAGCGAGATCGCCTTCGCGGTGATCGCCACCACCGCGTCGCTGATCGCGGTGTTCGTGCCGCTGGCGTTCCTGCAGGGCAACACCGGCCGGCTGTTCAACGAGTTCGGGCTGGCGCTGGCCGGCTCGGTGTTCCTGTCGAGCATCGTGGCGCTCACGCTCACGCCGATGCTCTGCGCCAGGATCCTCCGGGTCCCGAAGCGGCACGGCCCGCTGTACCTGGCGCTGGAGCGGGGCTTCAACCGGCTCGCGTCGGGCTATGCCGCGCTGCTGGGCCGCGCGGTGCGGCATCCGGCGATGGTGCTGCTGTTCACCGCGGGGCTCGGCGTGGCGGCCTACCTGGTGTTCACCACACTCAAGCGCGAGTTCATCCCGCCCGACGACCGCGGCATCCTGTTCGGGGCGGTGATCGCGCCGGAGGGCTCGACGCTGGCGTACACCGACCGGTACCAGGGCCAGGCCGAGCGGATCGCGCTGGCGGAGCCGGGAGTGGCCCACGTCTTCTCGGCGGTGGGCGGGTTCAGCGGCTCGCCGAGCGGCGGCTTCATGGGCGCGCTGCTGGAGCCGATCGAGGAGCGCGAGGACGATGCCGAGACGATCCTGGCACGGTTGCGCGGCAAGCTGTTCGGGGTCGAGGGCGCGTTCGTGTTCCTGCAGAACCCGCCGGCGGTGGGCGGCTTCGGCGCGCCGGTGCAGTACATCGTGCGGCACCCCAACTACGACTCGCTGCTGGTGGCGAGCCAGCGGATCCTGGCGGCGGCGCGCGGCATCCCGGGGCTGGTCAACGTCGACAGCGACCTCAAGGTGAACAAGCCGGAGCTCACGGTGGCCTACGACCGCGATCGCGCGGAGGACCTCGGCGTGCCGGTGGCCGACGTGGCCGCCACGCTGCAGACGATGCTGGGCGGCAGCCGCACGGGGACCTTCACCCGCGCCAACAAGCTCTACGACGTGCTGCTGCAGCTCGACCCGACCGACCGGGCGACGCCCGGCGACATGAACGGCCTGTTCGTGCGCGGCACCGGCGGGACGCTGGTGCGGCTCGACGCGATCGCGTCGATCGACGAGACCACGGGGCCCCGGGCGATCTCGCACTACCAGCGGGTGCGCAACTTCACGCTCACCGCGGCCGTGACGCCCGACTTCACGCTGGGCGAGGCGATCGACACGCTCAATGCGGTCACCGCGGCCGAGCTTCCGGGCGGGACCACCATCGCGCTGGCCGGCCAGGCGCGCGAGCTGGCGGAGAGCGGCAACGAGCTGCTGTTCGCGTTCGGACTCGCCATCATCGTGGTGTTCATGGTGCTGGCGGTGCAGTTCGAGTCGCTGCTGCACCCGTTCACGGTGCTGATGGCGGTGCCCCTGGCCGTGATCGGGGCGCTGTTCACGCTCAAGCTGCTCGGCGCCACGGTGAACCTCTACTCGCAGATCGGGATGATCCTGCTGGTGGGGCTGGTGACCAAGAACTCGATCCTGCTGGTGGAATACGCCAACCAGCTGCGCGAGCGCGGACTCGAGCGGATCGAGGCGATCCTCGAGGCGGGCCGGATCCGGTTCCGGCCGATCCTGATGACGTCGGTGGCGACCATCATGGGCGCGATGCCGATCGCGATCGGCATCGGCGCCGGCTCGGCGTCGCGCCGACCGCTCGGCTACGCGATCGTGGGCGGCGTCACCTTCTCCGCGGTGATGACGCTGCTGGTGGTGCCGGTGGTGTGGCTGCTGCTCGAGCGGCTGCGGGCGCCGCGCCCGGTGCCGGCCGCGCAGCCGGCGGAGGCCGCAGGATGATCGCGACGCTGACCCTCGGCGCGGCGCTGCAGCTGGTCGCCGCACGCCCGGACACGGTGCCGGTGGTGACGCTCGGCGAGGCGCTGGTCGCCGCGGCGCGGGTCGACCCGCAATACGTCACCGCGGCCGGGCAGCTCGCCAGCGCCGAGTGGGGGCGCCGCGCGGCGATACTCGAGCTCTGTACGATACCCGTGACCGTGAGCGCCGAATACGCAGCATTCTACAACTCCAAGTTCACC
>CALGOK010000196.1 GCA_937961295.1 uncultured Gemmatimonadota bacterium | reverse complement strand
CTACCGCAAGGCGGCGTGGCTCGAGCTGCCGCCGCTGGCTGAGTACGTGCAGCTCTACGAGACGATGGCCAATCTCGTCCATCCCGCCAGGGTGGTCGGGATCGCGCTCAACACCTACGATATGACCGAGGACGAGGCGCGCGAGGCGTGCCGCCGCGCCACCGAGGAGACGGGTGTGCCGGCCACCGACCCGGTGCGCTTCGACCCGGCGCCGCTGCTTGACGCGCTCGCCGCCGCGCATGCAGCACACGCAGGCAAGCGGGCGGCGGTCTAGCCGACGCGACAGCGCGAGGGGCGAGGGGCGAAGGGCGAGGGGCGAGGGGCGGCACAACCAGCGCCCCTCGCCCCTCGCCCTTCGCCTTGTCGCAGCTCAGGCCGACTGAATTCCGGGTTGCCCGTTTTCCACCACCCAGCTGCTCGCCGTCTCGACCGGCGCGCCGGGCCGCGTGACGAACGGCACCGTGCGATAGTCCGCGCGCCACTGGGTCGGTGTCACGTCGCAGCGGATGTAGCCGCGCCGCGCGTTGTGCCACTTGAGGTGTGGGTTCTCGCTGCGGGTCCGCTCCACGCTTGCCGAGGTGTCGTTCCCGTCGCCGTCCGAGGAGATGCTCGTCCCCACGAACTCGGCCGCCACCACCGGCGCCTCGAAGCGGTTGAAGCTCTGCCACAGCTCGTTGACCCAGTTGCTGTGGATGTCGCCGGTGAGCACCACGGTGCGGTTGGGTGCCCGCTGGGCGATGGTGCCGAGCAGCCGGTCGCGCGCCACCGGGTAGCCGCTCCACTGGTCCATCGACACCTGCTGCTCGCTGCCCTCGAGGAAGTCGTAGGGCGCCATCATCACCTGCTGCGCCAGCACCTGCCAGCGGGCGCGCGAGCGGGCCATCCCGTTCACGAGCCAGCGCTCCTGGGTGTCGCCGAGCATGGTGCGCGCGGGATCGTTCCAGTCACCGCACGGCACCACGTCGTTGCCATCGCCGCACGACTGGTCGGCGCGGTACTGCCGGGTGTCGAGCACCCAGAGGTCGGCCAGCGCGCCCCACTGGACCTGTCGAGCGATGGTGAGGTCGGCCCACGACTGCACCCGGCCCACCCGCACCGGCATGTGCTCCCACCAGGCCTGGTATCCCGCCGCCCGGCGGGCGCGGACCTGCTCGGCCGACTCCATGCCGTTCTCGCCAACAGAGCTGGCGTAGTTGTTGTCCACCTCATGGTCGTCCCACGTGACCAGCCACGGGCAGCGGGCGTGCGCGGCCCTGAGGTGCTCGTCGCCCTTGTACTGGGCGTAGCGGATCCGATAGTCCTCGAGGCTGATGATCTCGGGGTTCGCGTGGGTGCGCAGCCTGGTGGTGCGGCCGCTGTACTCGTAGATGTAGTCGCCCAGATGCGTGACGAGGTCGAGCTCCTCGGCCGCCATGTGCTGGTAGGCGGTGAAGAATCCCTGCTCGAAGTTCTGGCAGCTGGCGACGCCGAGTCGCAGCGGCGCGTCGCGATCGGCGGGCGGGGCGGTGCGGGTGCGGCCGATGGGCGACGTCGCGTCGCCGCTGGTGAACCGATAGAAGTACCAGCGTTCGGGGTCGAGCCCCTGCACGTCGGCGTGGACCGAGTGCCCCAGCTCGGGAACCGCGGTGGCGCGTCCCTGGCTCACCACGTTGGCGAACGCCTCGTCGGTGGCCACTTCCCACGACACCACCGTGCGGGTGCGGTTCATCCCGTAGTCGGGTTCCAGCGGCCGCGGCGCGAGCCGGGTCCAGAGCATCACGCTGTCGGGGGTGGGATCACCCGATGCCACGCCGAGGGTGAACGGGTCGTCGATGAACCGGGGGCGCCAGGTCACCCGCCACGCGGTGGGGACGGTGGCAGCGAGCGCGGCGGTTCGGGCGAGCTCGAGGAATTCGCGTCGGAGCATGGGGCCGTCGCTGAGTGGGGATACCGCCAATCAACCCCAGAATTGGCGACAATGCGAGGCCTGCCCCCGAGCGGAGCGACGGGAGCGAGGGGCGAGGGGCGGGGTGGACCTGACCTCATCCCGAGCGAAGCGCCCAAAGGGCGCGGAGTCGAGGGACCTGCTGTCCCCGAAACGTGGAGCAGGTCCCGTTGGCAGCGTTCAGCGGGCGTGCAGTCGGCAGCCGGGTCACCTCCGCCGTCGCACCGACCGAGTGCGGGCCAGACCGCCGCAGACGAGGGGTCGAAGCGACGGCGGAGGTGACCCGGCCGCCACACGAGACCGTCCGTCGGTGGTGCCGCCCCCGCCGATCAATGTGCATCCCCGCCGGTCGCCGCCGTCCCCTCGCTGTCGGCCGCTTCCGGGCCGGCGCTTTCGCCGCCAGATTCTCGACCTCGCGACCACCCCGCTCCGCCCCCTGCGGAGGCCCCGATGCGCGTGGCGATCCTGCTGCTTCTGTTCGCCTCCCCCTGCCTGCTTCCCGCACAGCGGGAGTCTTCGGGAGGGGACGGCACTAACGGCAGTCCTCCTCCCAGCGGCATCGCCGAGCTCCGTGCCGCGATCGCCGCGACCAACACTGCCATCCGCGCCAGTTGTCCCCATTCGGCCCCCGAAGACCGCGGCGCACTGCTCGAGACCGAGTCGGCGCGCAGCGCCGTCGTGCGACGAGGCCGAGCCACCGCGTCCGACTGGCACGCGCTCGGCTGCGCCCGCGCGCTACTCTACGCCGCCGATGTCATCGCCCGTGAAGGGGTGCTGATGTCCCTCGGCGACTCGTGGCACAAGGGGGCGACTCGATCGTTGCTCGAGGCGCTGGCCCTCGAGCCTGGACACGCCGCGAGCGCCGAGTTGCTCGGCGAGCTCGCGCTGGCGGAGAACCACCCGGCGGAGCAGGAACGAATCGGCCAGGCGCTGGGGAGTGCCGCAGAACTCGGTGCGCGCGGCGCCATGACGCTGCGCGGCTGCGCGGAGTTCAATCGGCGAGCTGGAGATCGTCAGGTCGCCGCCCGATGCGGCGAGCTCGCGCTCGAGGCCGGCGTGGACTCGACTTGGCAACTGGTTCACCTGGCATGGCTCCGATTCGTGGCGGCGGACACGACAGAGGGTCAGCGGCTCTTCCACCGAGCGGTGGCCACGGCGCGCGACTCCGCGAGTTGGGCGCCAATCGTCTGGCAGCTGCGCTGGTTCCTCGAGCCGGAGGAAGAGGCGGAATGGTCAGCGCTTCCGGATTCGCTGCGAACGAGCTGGGTCAGGGATCGGTTCACCATGCGGGACGTGCGCGACGGCCGGGCACCGGGGAGCCGGATGGCGGAGCACTTCGCGCGACTGGCGTACGCAGACTCCGCGTTCCGGAGAGGCCTGCATCGGTCGCAGTGGGAGCGCTTCCAGTTCGCATCCACACCAGACAACCCACTCGGATACGGGTGGGTGGCCAAGTGGGTCGAGCCGGGCGTTGTCCCCGCCCAGCCGTGGCGATTCTATCTCGGCCGACATCCGGGTTTCGATGACCGCGCGGCGGTCTGGATGCGGTGGGGTCGACCGGAGACGCGGATCCCGTGGTCGGGTGGCATGTACCTCTCCGCCACTACGAGTGCCAGGCCGACGGGATACTGCGCCTCCGGACTGGTCGAGCACGAGATTCCCGAGTACGGCATCCAGCTCTGTCACCCCTCGGGCTCCCACCACAACGTTCGGGAGGCGTGGCTCTATCGTCTCGATGGGGGAGGCCTTCTGGTGCACTTCGAGGGTGAGCAGTTCGACGGGTCCGCGGAGGCCACGCGACTCGTCGCCGGGGTCCTCGGCTCGTACCTCTGCGACATCGATTCGCGACGCTGCAGCATGACCAACCGTGCAACCGCCACTCCCAGTATCCCCACGTTCCCACCACTCAATCCCGAGACCGTCGGGCAACTGCGGCTCGAGGACGAAGCAATGATGGAACTCGCCACCACGACGGACGACAATGCCGTGCGCGGGGAGCACCCGATCGCCACCGTGGCCACGCTGGCACGGGTCTGGGATCCGCGCAGCGGGGCGCAACTCGCCGTGGTGCCGTATGCCGTGAAGGTGGGCGACGTGGCGCGCGAGGAGGACTCCACCGGGGTCACCGCCACGATCGCGCTCACCCTCCGGCAGTGGGACGGCAGGCAAGGCTCGTGGCAGGAGACCGACGCGGTCCGGCGGCTGCGCCTTCCCGCGCGGCTCCGCGGCAAGTCGCACCTCACCGGCTACCTGGTGGTGCCGACCACGCCGAGCGTGAGCGCGTGGTCGCTGGTGGCGAGCCAAGGTGCCGATCGACGCGGCCGCGCGTGGCAAGTCGACACCCGGTCGCTCGACTCCGGGCCACTGGTTCTCTCCGACCTGATCCTCGGCGCCACCTCGCAGGGCCAGACCTGGCACACCACCGGCGGCACCGATGTGCCGCTCGGGCCGCTCGGCGCATTCGACCGGAATGAACCGCTCACCGTGTACTGGCAGGTGCAGAGCACCACGGTACGCGAGGATGCCACGATCCGGGTGGCGCTGGTGCGGGTCACGCCGCGGGAGGAACGCGAGGCGCTGGCGCTGGAGTTCGCGGCGCGGATTGGCGCCGGCCTCACCGAGCTGCAGCGACTGGTGGGCATCGAACGCCTCGACGACGGCGAGTACCGGCTCGAGGTGACCGTGACCGACGCCGATGGGACGGTGGCGAGGCGGAGCGCGCGGTTGCTGGTCAGGTAGTGGCGAACAGCGACAAGCCCCCGGGTCGGTCCGCCGCGCGTCCACCGGACCCGAAGCGGCTTGCCACCGACCCTCGGCCAGCCATGGAGTCCGGCCCACCGAGGTCGGGCAAGCCGCGAAGTGGTCTGGTGGGCGCGCACCGACGGGAGTCGCGCGTTCCCCGCCGCTCGTCCGTGTCCGGGCGGGATCAGGGTGGGAGAAGGGACGATGGCGGCTGGGAACGCGCGACTCCCGACGGTGGTCCAGGGTGGAGACGCCAGACACGTCCGCGTGATCCTGAGTCCCTCGGGCGCGAATCCGTGACGTCGTGGTGACGTTCGGTTCGTATCCTCCGCCCATGCCGCGCCGGATGCTCGTCCTCGACCTCTCGCCCACTACTGGGCCGCTCCCCCGGCCAACCCCGCTGGTCCTGCTGCCGCTGGGGGAGAACCGCGCGGCCGTGGCGCTGGACGATCTCTCCCCCGAGGAGGTCCTGGCCGAGCTGCTGAGCCGAGGGGTGGCGGTGAAGGGGTCGCGGGTGGTGGAGGCGTAGGGCGCTGCGCCGTTGACCGGCTCCGGCTGGTGCCGCCAACTTGCCCGGGATGAGCCACTTCCTCTCCGGGGTCCTGCTCGACCTCACCGCCACGCTCGAGTCGTGGTTCGACTACTTCGGCATCGAGCTCGAGACGGCGCGCCAGTACGGCGTCCGAATCCTGATCGTCTGGCTCCTGGCGCTGGCGGCGTGGATTGCGGTCAAGCTGGTCGCGGCCCGCATCGTCTCCTCGGCCGACGACGGCGACGACAGCTCCATGTCGTACGACGAGAAGCGGGCCCAGACCATCTCGGGGCTGCTGCGCGGTGCCGGCAAGATCGTGATCCTGGTCTTCGCCACGATCCTCACCCTCGGCGTGTTCATGGACATCGGCCCGCTGCTGGCGGGTGCCGGCGTGATCGGGCTCGCGGTGTCGTTCGGCTCGCAGTCGCTGGTCAAGGACGTCATCGCCGGTTTCTTCATCCTCTCCGAGAACCAGTTCGACATCGGCGACGTGATCGAAGTGGCGGGGCTGAGCGGCGGCGTGGAGCAGATCACGCTGCGCGTGGTGCACCTGCGCGATGTCGAGGGGATCCTGCACATCATCCCCAACGGCCAGATCACCACGGTGAGCAACAAGACCCGTGGCTGGTCGCGCGCGGTGCTCGACATCGGGGTGGGCTACGGCAGCGACGTCGATCAGGCGCTCGAGGTGCTGCGCGACGAGGCAAAGCAGTTCGGCGAGGACAAGACGTGGGCGGCGCGCCTCGATGGCATGCCCGAGATGGTCGGGGTGCAGGACCTCGGCGACTCGTCGGTGGCGATCCGGGTGATGATCCGCACCAAGCCCGGGATGCAGTGGGACGTGGCGCGCGAGTTCCGCCGCCGCGCCAAGAAGCGGCTCGACCAGGAAGGGATCGAGATCCCGTTCCCGCAGCGCACCGTGCACGTGCGCCACCACCGCGGCGACGACGGCTTCGCGGCGGAGGGGTCGTGACGCTGCGGCTCCACAACACGCTCACCCGCAGCGTGGATCCGTTCCTGCCGCTCGATCCGCCGCGCGTGTCGCTCTACACCTGCGGTCCGACGGTCTACAACTACGCCCACATCGGCAACTTCCGGACGTTCCTGTTCGAGGACGTGCTGCGCCGCTGGCTCGAGGCGAGCGGGCACGAGGTGTTCCACGTCATGAATCTCACCGACGTGGACGACAAGACCATCAAGGGAGCGGTCGCGGCAGGGAAGCAGCTCAACGACCACACCCGGCAGTTCGTCGATGCCTTCTTCGCCGACTGCGAGTACCTCCGGATCCTCCCGGCGCACGAGTACCCCCGCGCGACCGAGTTCATCGCGCCGATGATCGCGCTGGTGGAGTCGCTGCTCGCCAAGGGCGTGGCGTACCGCGGCGACGACGGCTCGGTGTACTTCGCCATCGCGCGGTTCCAGGCGTACGGCCGGCTGTCGCGGCTCGACACCCGCGAGCTCAAGGGCGGCGCTGGCGGCCGCACCAGCGACGACGAGTACACCAAGGAGGACGCCCGCGACTTCGTGCTGTGGAAGGCGGCGCGGCCGGAGGACGAGCAGGTGGGTGCGGCGTGGGACGCGCCGTTCGGCCGCGGCCGGCCCGGCTGGCACCTCGAGTGCTCCGCCATGGCGCTCGAGGCGATCGGCCGGAGGTTCGGCGCCACGGTGCTCGACATCCACGCCGGCGGGATCGACCTGGTCTTCCCGCACCACGAGGACGAGATCGCCCAGAGCTGCGCCCATACCGGCGAGGAGCACTTCGCCCGATTCTGGGTGCACGGCGAGTTCCTCACCATGGCCGGCACCAAGATGAGCAAGCGGTTCGGCAACATCCTCACCGCCCGCGACCTGCGCGAGGAGGGGGTCGACGCCGGGACGGTGCGGCTGCTGTTCGCCACCACCCACTACCGCGCCCCGCTCGACTTCACCGACGAGTCGCTCGACTCCGCCCGCGAGGGATCGCGGCGATTGGGGGCGTTCGACGCCCGGCTCCGGGCGGCGGCGGAGGGGCCCTCGACGGGGTTCGAGCTGGCGGCGACCCGGCTGGAGACCGACTTCGCCCGGGCGATGGACGACGACCTCAACACCCCTCGGGCGTTGGCGGCTCTGTTCGAGGCGGCCCGGGAGGGGAACCGGCTGCTGGACGACGGCGAGGCCCCGTGCGCCACCTTCCGCGCCGCCTGGGCCAAGGCCAGCGGGGTGCTGCAGGTGCTGCCGGCCGGGAGCGGAGCGACCGTCGTGACGGGGGACGGGGGGACGGGGGACGGGGAGC
>CALGOK010000195.1 GCA_937961295.1 uncultured Gemmatimonadota bacterium | reverse complement strand
CTCTAGTCTTCTTGCTTGTTTTTTTTAATGATACGGCGACCCCCGAGATCTACACTCTTTCCCTACATGACGCTCTTCCGATCTCGCCTTCGTGGAACGCGCCGTCGAGCTCCTCGCACCATCCGGCACGATGGGGCTGCTCCTTCCCGCCAAGCTCGCCACGGTCGGCTACGCCGGAGCCTGCCGCGCCGGGATGATGCATCGGACCGCGATTCATGTCGCCAGCGACCTCTCGCGCGACCCGCGCGCAGGCTTTCAGGCCACGACGTACCCGATGGCCTTGGTGGCGTCACGAGGGCGACCGGACGTGGGCAGTGTCGTGCGCACCGGGCTCGGGGGCAGCGGCGAGGTCGTGCCGCTCGAAACCTGGCGAGAGCGCGGCAGCTGGAACCTCGTGTCACCCTGTGCCGGCGAGACCGCCCGCGTGCTCGCAGCACGGCATCCGCGCCTGGATCAGCGCTTCCCCCCGTCACTGGGACTCAAGACCGGGGCGAATGCGGTGTTCCTCGATCCACCCCCGGCACTCGCGGCATGGACCCGACCAGCGCTTCGCGGACGCGATCTCGTCACGGGGTCGCCGGTGGTGCGCCACACCATGCTCTGGCCCGCCGATGAGCGGGGCCAGCCCTGGCCCGAGCTTCCCGCCGCCGTGGCGAGCCACCTCGAGCAACATCGTCGCCACCTGGAGCGCCGTGCCGACCTCAAGCGCGGACCCTGGTGGCAGCTGTTCCGCACCGGTCCGGCCACCGCCCGCTGGCGCGTCGTATGGTCGGACCTCGCCCGGGAGTTCACCGCCATCGCGCTCGACGACCCGGCGCCGGTACCCCTCAACAGCTGCTACCTGGTGACCTGTGCAACGCGGCAGGAGATGCTGCTGCTGGCCGCCTGGCTGCGCTCGACGCCACTCCGCGCCCTGGCGCGGCTCGATGCCGAACCGGCCTCGGGCGGCTATGCGCGGTTTGGTGCGCGTGTCATTGGCGCACTGCCGCTGCCCCCGCAGGCACTCGATGACGGGGTCCTCGCACGGCTGGCACAGGCTCCTCACGGCGATCGCGCGGAACTCGATCGGCGCGTCGCCGAATTGCTCGGACTGGACTCCGCAACCGCACGCCGCCTCGATGCGCTCGCCCAGGCTGGTCGCTGAATCGCTGCGCGTCCTCCCCGACGCGACCGCAACGGCGCTACCAGCGCCTCGCGCGGCCTGTGCCGAGGAGCTGGCTCGTCTGGCAGCGATGGCCACCGCACCGGCACGCAGCGAAGAGATCCCGCCGGCATTCCTCCGTCCCGCCCAGGTCGACGCCTGGCGGCGCGCCATGGCGGCGCTGGTGGGGTGGCGCGGTGCCGTGCTCGCCGAGCCGGTCGGAAGCGGCAAGACGTGGGTCGCACTCGGCCTCGCCGCGCGGTGGCCAGGTCGCTGCACGGTCATCGGGCCGGCAACCCTCGCCACCCAGTGGCGCCTGGCCGCGAACCGCGCGCAGGTGCCGATCGCCTGGCACTCGCTCGAGAGCGTCAGCCGGGGGCGACTGCCGCCACCGGCGTCGCTGGTGATCGTCGACGAGGCGCATCGGCTTCGCCACCCCGACACGCGTCGCGTCGCCACGATCTCCCCATGGCTGGTCGGACGGACCACGCTGCTCCTCACCGCCACCCCGATCGTCAATCGGCGCGGCGACCTGTTCGCCATCCTGTCCCTCGTGGTCGCCGACGACGCGCTAGCGCTCGATGGTGTTCCATCGCTGCGTGCGCTCGCCCTGCAGGCTGCACCGCCACCGGCGTTGCGGCGGCTGGTCATCCGGAGCAGCACCGCAACGGACTGCGGCCTCGCGACCGTCACGCGTCGCATGCGGGTCTCGCGCCGTGAACGCGAGCGGGCAGCTCGCGTGATCACCGCAGTCGACGGCCTGGTGCTGGCCGCCGAGCCGGAGGTCCGCCGGTTGCTGGTCACCGTGCTCCTCGATGCCGGCGCGTCGAGTGATGCGGCGTGGCAGGCGGCCCTGCGCCGCTACAGGGCCCTGCTGCTCCAGTCGCGCGACGCCGGTGGCGCCTCGCGCGCGATCCTGCGACAGTTCGCCGGCACGGCACTCGATCAGCTCGTGTTCTGGTCGCTGTTGGGCGAAGTCGATCGCACGGCGCCCCCCCCACTCGATGATCTCCCCCGCATCGATGCCGCCCTCGCGGTGGAGGCGGACGACGTCGCCTGGATCGATTCGCTGCGCCGGACGCTGCGCGACGGGCGCGTCACCGCCTGCTTCTGTCGCCACCGTGCCACCGCCGTGGCGCTCGCCCGGGCGCTTGGCCCCGCCACCGCCTGGATCACCGGGGATGCGGCGGGAATCGGTCCCCATCGCATGCCGCGCACCGACCTGCTCGCTGCGTTCGGCCCCGAGCGCGACTCCTGGCGCCTGCGGCGCGTGACACCCCAGGTGCTCGTCGCGACCGAGGTGCTCGCTGAGGGACTCGATCTGCAGGGTGCCTCGAGGGTGGTGCACGTCGACATGCCGTGGCACGCCACTCGGCTCGAGCAGCGCACCGGCAGGGTCCGCCGTGCGGGCCAGCGCGCCGAGCACGTCGAGGTCGTGTTCCGGGCGACGCCGCGCTGCATCGAGCGGCGGCTCGCAGTGCGCCGGCGCATCGCGACCAAGGGTCGCATCAGCGCGCGCTGGCTTGGCGCACTCGAGCGCAACGATGCGCTGCAGGACCCGCTGCCCGATGCCATCTGGGTGGGAACCAGCGCCCTCCGGTCTGCGGACGCCGCCACGGCGAGGGTGATGCTCGCCGCCGGCGAGCGGATGGGAGTGGTCACGCTCGGCGTGGGCTGCGACGGCAGCGTGCGGATCATGGATCGCGGGGTCGACTCCGGCGATTGCGTCCGCGCCAGGGCGGATGACCTGCGGAAGGGGAGCGCCATGGCGGCCATGGCGGCTCGGGCCGCCTTGGGGATCGCCAACGGCCCGACCGGTGGACACGGTCGGCTGATCGCACGCGTGCTGATGCTGGCTCGCGAGCGCGCGGTGCATCGTGATGCCGCCTCGCTCGCCCACCTAGACCGCCTCCTCGCACTGGCGACCACCCCGGGCCCTCGCGGCCTGAAGTTGCTGCTCGAGGAGCTGGTGCAGGCTCCAGATGCGGTGCTCCTGCGCGCCAGGCTTCCCGGTGTCCCTGCCCGGGTGACGGCCGCGATCCGCTGGATCGCCGTGGTCCTCTACCGCCGAGGGCCGGCTCGGCTACCTTGACGCATGACCCATCCCGGCACCGTGCTGTTCGACCTCGACGGCACCTTGATCGACTCGATCGACCTCATCGTCGAGAGCTACCAGCACACGTTCCGGACCCACGGCCTCCCCGACGTCTCGCGCGACGAGATCATCGACGGCATCGGGACCCCGCTGGTCACGGTCTTCGGGCGTCTCACCCAGGATCAGGTCACCATCGACAGCTGGATCGCCACCTACCGCGCGTTCAACCTTGCCCACCATGACACCATGGTGCGCCCATTCCCCGGCGCCGTGGAGATGGTGCGCCGCGCGCAGAACGCCGGGCGACGGCTCGGCCTGGTGACCTCCAAGAACAATTCGGGTGCGCGCCGGGGTTTGTCGCTGGTGGGACTCGACGGGGTGATGGAGGTGATCGTCGGCGCCGACGATGTCACGCGCCACAAGCCGGATCCCGAGCCGGTGCGGCGCGCGCTCGAGCAGCTCGGTACGCCGGCGCGCGACGCCGTGTACATCGGCGACTCGCATCACGACGTGGCCAGCGGGAAGGCGGCCGGCGTGCGGACCGTGGCGGTGTGCTGGGGACCGATCGGGGCCGACCGCCTGGCGGCGGCTGGCGCCGACTTCGTCTGCGCCACCCCCGCGGAGGTGCTGGAACGGCTCGGGTTGTGAGGAACCGCGGCAGCTAGTCCTCCGCGCCGCCGACGCCCTGCAGGGCACGCAACCGCCTGGCCACCGCGTCGCGCGCGGCGGTGTGCGCCACCGCGATGAAGATCGTGTCGTCGCCCGCGATGGTGCCCACCACGTCGGGCCACGCCAGCAGGTCGAGTGCGTTCCCGGCCCGCTGCGCCTCGCCCGGCGGGGTGTGCAACACGATCAGCGCGTCCCCCGCCGTGTCCACCGTGAGCACCGACTCGGCGAGGCGGCGCTCGTTGGGGTCGGCGATCTCGACCAGCCGGGTCGATGCGGGCCGGGTGTAGATCCCGTCCACCTTCACCAGGCCGAGCCGGGAGATGTCGCGGCTCACCGACGACTGGGTGACCTCCCAGCCTTCCTGCGACAGCGCGTCGGCCAGCTCGTCCTGGGTGCGGATCGGCCGGGTCGCCACGAGCTCGAGGATCTTGAGCTGCCGCTTCTTCCGGTCGAGGCTCACCGGCCACCTCGACCGGCCAACCGCGCGAGCGCACGATCGAACCGCGCCCGCATCGCACGGTTCCAGCGCGCGGCTGCGGTGCGGCGGGTGCGGAGTGCGGGCAGCGGCAGGTTGCCGAGCCCGCCGGTGGCATCGCGGCGCGCCTCGAGCACCGCGCGCACCGACGGTTCGGGCACCGGCTTCCCCGCCTTCACACCGGCGGCCACATCACGGTACGCCGTGCGGAACGGTTCCCCGCGGCGCACTCGCCGCATCACCTCGTCGGTGGCGAACGCCTCGTTGCGCAGCGCCTCCCGCGCACGCTTCGGGTCGATGCCCAGTCGCGGCACGGCCGCCGTGACCATCGCCAGCATCTCGCGCAGCCGGTCGGTGCCGCGAATCGTCGGCGCCTTGAGGAGCTGGAAATCGCGGTGATAACCGCCGGGCAACCCGCCCTTCAGCGCGACCACAGTGGCGAGGTCGCCGGCCAGCGCCGCGGCGCGTGCGCGAGTGAGCTCGAACAGGTCCGGATTGCGCTTCTGCGGCATGATGCTCGACCCGGTGGAGAGCGGGTCGGGCAACAGCAGCCAGCCGAATTCTTCGCTCGAGAACAGGATCACGTCGCCCGACAGCACCGCCAGCGGGTGCGCGGCATCGACGCACCACGCCAGCATCGCGGCCTCCAGCTGCCCGCGCGCGTTCTGCACCGTGGTGACCACCTGGTCGATCCCCGCAAACCCGAGCGCGCGTGCCGCTGCCTCGCGGTCGAGCGGCAGCGGGACGCCGTAGCCCGCGGCGCTGCCGAGCGGCGACCGGTCGAGCCGCGGCCACGGCCCCGCGATCGACTCGGCCACGTCGAGCAGCTGCTCTGCGTATCCGGCGGCCCAGGCACCCGCCGACGACGGCATCGCAATCCGCTGGTGGGTGTACCCGGGCCAGATCACCCGGCGGTGCGCCGCCGCGAAGTCGAGCAGTGCCGCCACCGCGTCGAGGAGCTGTGCATGCAGCCCCAGCGCGGCATCCTTCAGGAAGAGCCGCAGGTCCACCGTCACCTGGTCGTTGCGCGAGCGGCCGGCGTGCAGTCGCGCGCCCAGGTCGCCGTGCCGACGGGTGAGCCAGAACTCCACCGCGCTGTGGCCGTCCTCGTGCTCGCGACCGATCACCAGCGAGCCGTCGTCCACCGCGCGCAGCGCCGAGCGGAGCGCGCGACGCATCGCGGCGTGTTCGCGAGCGCTGATCACCTTCCCCGCCCGCAGCGCCTCGAGGTGGCCCAGCGAGCCGAGCACGTCCCAGCGCAACAGCCGGGCGTCGACCTCGCGATCGTCACCCACGGTGTAGGTCATCATCATCGCGTCGGGCGTGGTGCCCGGCGACCAAAGCGTCTCGCGGCGGCTCATTGCAGGTACTCCTTCGCCACCAGGGCGTAGAAGCGGCGTGCGGCCGTGACTTCGGGAAGGTCCACCGACTCGTCGGGGGTGTGCGAGCGACGGGAGGTGCCCGGCCCCACCTTGATCGAATCGAGATGGCGCAGGAAGCACCAGTCGCTGCACGTCGGCGACCCGTAGGTCGTCGCCTCTGGTGCCGCGCGCCGTGCCGCAGCGAGCAGGGCGGAACCGGCCGGGGTCTCGCTCGGCACCAGGCGCTTCGACGTCACGATCACCTCGCAGTCGAGCCGCTCGGTGAGCGCCGCCTCGAGTTCCTCGTGCGTCCACGCCGGTGTCGAGCGGATGTCGAGCACCGCGCGCGCCACCGGCGGCGTCACGTTCCGCGAGACGCCCGCCTCGACCATCGTCGGCGTGACGGTCGTGGTGCCCAGCACCGGATGGGCCCGCTCGGCCACGATGCCGTCGAGCCTGAGCAGCTCGCGCGCGAGCGCCACGATCGCATTGGTGAACTCCCCGTCGCCGGCGTAGCCGGCATGCCGCTGGTCGCCACGCGCCACGAGGTCCACCATCATCAGCCCGCGCTGCGCCACCGCGAGCTGCAGGTTGGTCGGCTCCCCCACCAGCGCCGCATCGAGGCGACCCGCCCGCTCGACCGCCTGCGGCATCGTGGCGTTGCGGGTCTCCTCGCCGTAGGTGAAGAGTCCGAGCACCCGGCCGCGAAGCTTCGCGCTGGCCAGGTCGCCGAGGGCAGCGAGCATCGCGGCGACCGACGCCTTCGCGTCGCCCGAGCCGCGACCGTAGAGCAGGTCGCCCTCGATCACCGGCGTGAACGGGTCGCGCGTCCATCCCTCGCCAGGCGGCACCACGTCGAGATGGGTGGCGAGCGCGAGGGTCGGGCCCGCTGCCTCATCGCCCACCGCCACGCGCACGCTGGTCTCGTCGCGCACCACGTCGAGCCCCATCCGCCGGGCCGTGGCCTCGACGTACTCCGCCGCCGGTGCCTCGTTGCCGCTCACCGACGGAATCGCGACGAGGTCGCGCAGCAGGGAGACTTCAGTCGGCGAGGTCGACACCGAGATAGGTCGCCTTTTCCTTGCGGCCCACGATCATGGTGCCGCACCCCGCGCCCGTGAACACCTCGAGCAGCAGCGCGTCGGGAACCCGGCCGTCGATGATGTGGGTCCGTTCCACCCCGCCGGTGGCGGCGCGGATGCACGCCTCGACCTTGGGCCGCATCCCGCCCGCCAGCGCCCCGCTCTGGATCAGCGTGGCGAGGTCATCAGGATCGGCGAACGCCACCAACGTGCTGGGGTCGTTCCGGTCGCGCAGCACACCGGGCGCGCCGGTGAGGAAGATCAGCTTCTGGGCCCGCAGCGCCGTGGCAATCGTCTCCGCCACCGTGTCCGCGTTGACGTTGTATACCTCGCCCTCGGCGTCGCCGGCAAGCGACGACACCACCGGGACGAACCGCGCATCGAGCAGGGTGGTGAGGACCCGCGGGTCGGCGCGTTCCACGTCGCCCACGTGCCCGTAGTCGACCATCCGCTCCTTCCCCTCGTCGTCGACCACCTTGACCGGCGGCCGGCGGTGCGCGGTGACCAGGTCGCCGTCGACTCCGGAGAGCCCCACCGCCTGCACGCCGTGATGACGGAGCGCCGACACCAGCTCGGTGTTGAGCAGGCCGCGGTACACCATCTTCACCACGTCGAGCGCCTCGCTGTCGGTGACCCGGCGCCCGGCGATCATCTCCGGCTCGCGGCCAAGCCGTCGCGACAGCGCGCTCGCCTGGGGCCCGCCGCCGTGCACCACCACGATCCGGATCGACAGCGAGGCGAGCAGCGCGAGCTGCCCGGTCACCTGGTCCAGCACGTGCCGGTCGGAAAGGACGTCGCCGCCGAGCTTGATGACGAAGACGTGGTCGCGATAGGCCCGCACGTAGCGCAGCGCGCCCTTGAGGCCGGCGATGCCCTTGGAGGAGTCGATGGTCATGCAGTGATCCGTGCTTTCTCGCTGCCGCGCCACGCGTGGCGCGGCTGGTGCATGTGGTCGAGTGAATCCTGTACGCCTGGGACTCGGCCGCGCCGCCCGCGGCGCGGCAACGGTCTCAGCTTCGGCTTCCGATCATTTCCAGCAACAGCGCCCGCTGCGCATGCAGCCGGTTCTCCGCCTGGTCGATCACCGCGCTGTTCGGCCCGTCGAGCACCTCGGCGTCGATCTCCACGTTGCGGCGCACCGGCAGGCAGTGCAGCGCGATGCCCGCCCCTCCGGCTGTGGCGTCCATCCGGGCCTGGGTGAGCCGCCAGCCGCGCTTGCCGTCGCGCAGCACCCGCTCGTCGTCGGGCGCGCCGAAGTGCGTCAGCGACCCCCACGCCTTGGGGTAGACGGCGTGCGCCCCCTCGATCGCGCCATCGAGGTCGCCGGTGATGGTGAGCGAACCACCGCGCTCGGTGGTGAGCCCACGGATCGCGTCGTAGTCATCGGGATCGAGGTCGTAGCCCTCGGGGCGCGCCACCACCACCTCCATGCCGAGGTGCGCCGCGGCGATCGCGGCGCTGGCGGGCACGGCCGTGGGCAGCGCCTTGGGGTGCCACGCCCACATCAGCACGAACTTCTTGCCGGCCGTGTCGCCCAATCGCTCGCGCATCGTCAGCGCATCGGCGAGCCCCTGGCACGGATGGCGTCGCGCCGACTCGAGATTGATCACCGGCACGGTGCTGTAGCGCGCGACGTTGCGGATCACCGGGTCGAGGCGCTCCACCGTCCAGTCGGTGCCCTTGGGGAACGAGCGCACCGCGAGCGCGTCGGCGTAGCGCGAGAGCACTCGCGCCGCCTCGATGATGTGCTCCACCGTGGCGCCATCCATCACCGCGTCGAGATCGGTCTCCAGCGCCCACGATCCCTTGCCGGGCTCCAGCGACAGCGCGTGACCGCCGTGGAGGAACATCGCCGTCTCCATCGACGAGCGGGTGCGGAGCGACGGGTCCATGAACACCATCGCCAGCACCTTCTTCTCGAGCCCGCCGGAGATCTCGCCGCGCTTGATCCGCCCAGCGAGTTCCAGCAACCCGTCCACCGCAGCGGGCGACCATTCCTCCATCGCGATCCAGTCGCGCCGGCTCACCGCAGCACCTCCGCGATGCCGTCCATCAGGCGCGTCGCCTCGTCGTCACTGAACGACAGCGGCGGCAGCAGCCGCAGCGTGTTGGGGTCGGTGGAGGTGCCGGTGAGGATGCGCATCGGCCAGAGGGCGCGCTGCACGCCGGCCGCCGGACGGTCGAGCTCGAGCCCCAGCAGGAAGCCGCGACCGTGCACCTGGCGCACGGCGGGGATCGCGCCGGTACGCTCGATCACCATCGCGCTCACCCGCCGGACGTTGTCGAGCAGTCCCTCGCGGTCGATCACCTCGAGGTTGGTCAGCGCCGCGGCGCACGGCACCGGGCCGCCGCCGAAGGTCGAACCGAGGTCGCCGATGGCGATGTCGTCCACCAGCGAGTCGGCGGCAAGCACCGCGCCGATCGGCAGTCCCGCGGCGAGTCCCTTGGCCATCGACAGCGCGTCGGGCACCACCCCGAACGCCTCCGCGGCGGTGAACCACCCCGTGCGGCCGGTGCCGCACTGTACCTCGTCGAACAGCAGCTTCGCGCCGCGCGCGTCGCAGAGCTGCCGCGCGGCCTGCAGAAATTCCGGCGTGCAGGCACGCGCGCCGTTGAACCCCTGCACCGGCTCCACCAGCACCGCGGCGATGGTGTCGTCTACGGCGGCATCCAGGGCGGCGATGTCGTTGAGCGGCACCTTGCGTGACAGCGGCACGCCGGCGCGCTTCGCCCCGGCCTCGTACTTCGCACCATGCGTGCACGCCAGCGTCGCCGCGGTGCGGCCGTGCCAGCCGCCCTCGAGCGACACCACGCCCTGCCGGCCGGTCTTGCGGCGCGCCAGCATCAGCTGGTTCTCGTTGGCCTCCGCCCCCGAGTTGCAGAAGAACACCTTGGCGAGCGGCGCCGGGGCGCGCTCGACCAGCGCCTGCGCCAGCCGCTCGCGATTGGCGTGCGGTACGGCGGTGCTGTAGAACAGCAGCCGCGACGCCTGGTCGGCGATCGCCGCCACGATGTCGGGATGCGAGTGTCCGCAGGTGGCCACCGCGTGGCCACCATAGGCGTCCAGCCACTCGTTCCCCTCGTCATCCACGAGCCACGAGCCGTGGCCGCTCACTGCCCGGAGCGGGAACGTGGCGTACACCGGCAGCAGGGCGGCGGGCGTCTCGGTCAGCACGGCATCGGTCCCGGGGCGAGGAGTCCGGCGCGCTCGTCGAGCCCCAGCGCCAGGTTCATCGCCTGGATCGCCTGCCCGCCCGCGCCCTTGATGAGGTTGTCGATCACGCAGATCACCTGCACCTCGCGGCCGTCGTCGGACACCGCCGCGTGCAGCATCGCGAGGTTGGAACCCACCACGTGCACCAGGTGCGGCGGCGCATCGCTCACCACCACGAACGGACGGCCGTCGTAGCGGGAGCGCAGTTGCTCCACGATCGGCCGGCCCGACCACGGCTCGGCGAGGTGGGCATGCAACGTCGCGTGGATCCCGCGCACGAACGGACCGCTGTGGACCATCAGGCGTGCATGCGCCGTCGGGTCATCGCGCCACGCGCGCCACTGCTCCAGCACCTCGCCCTCATGGCGGTGACCCATCACCGAGTAGGCGAACAGGTTGTTCGCACGGGCCGGGTGGTGCGTGGTGGCACGGGGCGACTGCCCCGCCCCGCTCGATCCGGTCACCGCGAACACCGCCGGCGGCGCCGCCAGCGGCAGGTCGGCGATGGCATGCAGGGCCAACTGCGCCGCGGTGGCGAAGCACCCCGGTGCGGCGATCGCGGTCGCGTCGCGCAGCCCCTCGCCCACCACGTCGGCCAGCCCGTAGCGGAACCGGTGCACCAGCGCCGGCTCCGGATGCGCCCCGTAGAAGCGCTCGTGCAGCCGGCCATCGGTGATCCGGAAGTCGGCCGCGAGGTCGACCACCATCCCCGGTCCGGCGTCGAGCACCTCGGCCATCACCCGGCCCGACTCACCATGCTCCAGCGCCAGGAACACCACGTCCTTGCCGCGCGCGGCCTCCGCCGGCGCATCGCCCGAGAACCGCGCACCCGTGAGCAGTGCCAGCGCGGGATGCACCTCGCTCACCGCCTTGCCGGCCTGCGAGCGCGAGGTGGTCGACACCTCGTGCACCTCCGGGTGCTGCAGCAGCAGCCGCAGCAGCTCGCCACCGGCATAGCCGGCACCGCCCACCACGGCCACCTTCATGCCGTCACCTCGCGCCGCGCGCGCCACGCGGCCAGCGACTCGCGAACCCGCTCCAGCAGCCCCGCGGCGTCACGACGCGCATTGTGGGCCGGGAGGCCCAGCGTGTCGGTGATGTAGGTGCTGCCCACTGCGTTGTCGGTGGCCGGACCCGTGAACACGGTGATCGCGAGGCCGTAGTCGCGCTGCATCAGCTCGCGCGCGCCCCAGCACCCCACGGGATCGGGCGCGGCCATCACCCACGCCGCGCCGAGCGCGGTGAGGTCCGGTGCACGGAGAATGTCCTGCACGCCGTACTCGCCAAGGATGCCGTCACCGAGCTCGGCGACGATCACGTCCGGGCGGGCGCCGAGCGGCTCGGTGAGCGTGTTGAGGAGGCCGCGCGCGACCGGCACCGTCATCCCGGCCTTGGTGCTGGCCGCGCCGGCGTCGTTGAAGGTGAGCGCGGCGACCGCCCCCGCGTCGCGCATCACCATCGCGTCGCGCATCAGCGACACGCCGGTGAGCTTCACCGCACCCACCCGGTACCCGTCGCGCATCAGCCCCCGCACCAGCTCGGTGGCCGCCACCGTCTTGCCCGCGTTCATGCAGGTGCCCGCCACGTACACCACCGGCACGTCGCAGGTGAGCATCTCGGCGGCCGCGATCGCGTGGTCCTTGATGTGCGCGGGACGGCCGACGCGGTCGCCCAGCTCGGGGAAGGCCAGGATCGCGCCGAGCACCTCGGCCTTGAACGGCGGGCCGATCTCGGGATTCACCGACGTGCAGCGGCCGAGGATGCCGCCGAGGTTGAGCACCTCGATCGTGTCGCCCACGGCGATGTTCGCCGGCACCTCGCCGGCGTAGCCGCGCAGCGCGCGCCGGGCGCCCAGCGTGCCGGCCAGGATGTCACCGGCCCGCAGCTGCACCATCCGGCCGCTGGGATCCTCGAGCTGGTTGTAGGTGGCCTTGTCCTCGAGGATCCGGACCGCCAGCACATATCCTTCGGCGGCGACGATCTGGTCGCCGACGATCACCTCCTCGCCGATCCCCGCATTGCGGGTCGACGAGGCGATCCGGTCGAGCTTGATCCGCGTCGTGACGACCATCGGTCAGTCGCCGTCCTTCTCGCGCAGCTCCTCCGCCCGCTGCTCGGCGCGCATCGCCAGCAGCTCGGGGATCGCCCCCACCCGCGCGAACGCCTTCGCCTCGTCGCCCGTCCAGAGCACGTTCTCCTCGCCGTAGGTGGCCACGGCGCGGTCCATCATCGAGTACGGTGAGGTCGCTCCGGTGACCAGGAAACGGCCGGGCGTGAGGTGGAGCCGCGTCTCGCCGGTCACCCTGCGCTGCGACGAGGTCACCATCGCCTCGATGTCGCGCAGCGTCGGGTCGAAGTAGTGGCCCTCGTGCAGCCGGTCGCCGTAGAAGCGGCCGAGCTGGTCCTTCCAGAAGGCCTGCCACTTGGTGAGCACGAGCTTCTCGAGCTCGCGGTGTGCGGCGATGAGCATCAGCGCCGAGCCGGCCTCGAAGCCGATGCGGCCCTTGATGCCGAGCGCGGTCTCGCCCACGTGGATGCCGTGACCGATCCCGTAGCGCGCCGCGAGTGCGCTCAGCGCGTCGACGAGGTCATGCCCCTCGAGCGGTGCGCCGTCGAGTGCCACTGGCACGCCGCGCTCCCAGTGCACGATCACGTCCACCGGCGGCGGGGCGTCGGCCGGCGGGTCGCGCAGCTCGGCCGGCGGCTGGGCCCAGGTGTCGTGGGTCCAGCCCCCGCCCCACGTGGTGCCCCAGAGGCCGCGGTTGATGGAGTAGGCGCCCGACTTGGGCGGCACCGGCAGGTCGCGCGCCTCGAGATAGGCGATCGCCTTGTCGCGCGACAGCGACTCCTCGCGGATCGGCGTGATCACCTCGAGCTCGGGCGCCAGCACGCGCAGCGCGATGTCGAAGCGGACCTGATCGTTCCCCGCGCCGGTCGAGCCGTGCGCGATCGCCTCGGCACCGATCTTCCGCGCCACCTCGATCACCGAGATCGCCTGCTGGGTGCGCTCGGCGGCGACCGACAGCGGGTACACCTCGCCGCGCAGCACGTTGGCCTGGATCAGCACCCTCACGAAGCGGTCGAACACCGCCGCGCGGGCGTCGATCTCGTGGTGCGCCGCGGCGCCCACCGCCATCGCCTGGTTGAGGATCAGGGCGCGGTCCTCGGGCGAGGTCCCGCCGGTGTTCACGAACACGGTCTGCACCGCGTAACCCCGCTCGACCAGCCGGGGGACGCAGTACGAGGTATCCAGCCCGCCGGAGAAGGCGAGGGCGACGGTCTTTTGCATAGTGCATAAAAATGCAGCCAGATTCGTGCCGCGCAAGGCCTGCCCTGCAGGCGCGCCGCTGGCGGCGCGCGAGGTCAGCATCGCGCACCCCGAAGGGTGCGCCTGTGTGTAGGGCAGGCATAGCGCACCCCGAGGGGTGCGCCTGCTAGTCCTCCACCACCGCCAGGAACGCCGTCTCCGACACCGTGACCCCGGCCCCGGTCACCGTCACCCGGACCCGGTACCGGCCGGGGGCGAGGTTCTCCAGGCCGAGGCGGCGCTGGACCTCAACCCAGCGGTCGGCCGCCTCGTCGGTGAACCCCACCGTCAGCGCCGCCCGGCTGTCGTCGCCGATCGCGTCGAAGAATTCCACCCGGGTCTGGTACCGCTCCCCCGGCTGGAGGCCACCGAGCTGGTAGTAGAGCTCCGCGCCTCTGTCGCGGGAGAAGGCGTTGAGGGGATGGAGCGGCACCAGCGACGTCCCCGAGTTCCAGCTTGCCCCGCCGCCCTGTCGGCCGAGCACCAGCGAGGAAATCGACGGGGCGTCCGCTCCCGTCGGAACCGCGATTCCCTCGATCCGAGCCAGCGAACCGCGCCCCTCGCCCTCGGTGATCACCACGCTGGCGCGGTAGTTCCCCGGTGGCGCCTGCACCTCGACCGTCCCGGTGAGGAACTGTCCGGCACCGAGCGGCGTGGCCACCGCGAACATCCGGGTGGTGTCGAGGTCGAATCGATCGGGCACGCCGGCAATGGTGGCCATCACCCGGATCCGGATCGGGTACACCGTGCGGCCGCCAGCTTCCGGTGGCTTGCTCCCCAACAGCCTCTCGCCGGGAATCGCGAATGTCACCAGCAGTCGCGGGCCGAACCCGCCCGCCCGCGTCAGGCCGTACAACTGGACCACCGGCTCGAGCAGGGCGTCAAACCGGGGCCGGAAATCGTCGGTGGTGACGCCGCGAATGATCTGGCGTCGGCCGATCTCCCTGGCGTCGAGGATCACCTCGGGGGGGGCCCCCGAAGTGCGGATGCCGCGCGAGTTCACACCGGCCGGCTGGGAGTACCGGATGAGGTGGTCGCACATTCCGCGCTGGTTGCCGCAGAGCTGGTTGATCGTGCGCCCGCCTTGCCCCGCCGGTGTCGACACGAGGATCGATGCGCCCGAGGTGCCGTCGAACATCGTCTCGGCGAAGAAGAGCACCAGGTCGGGCTCGGGCGCCCTGTCGTAGCGCCACCCCTCCATCGGCGAACCTCCGGAGGTGTGGGTGCGCTCCGTGGGCTTGCCGTGGCGGATCCAGATCACCCCGCGATCGTCGATCAGGTGCTCCGACAACCCGAACTCGCGGAACGGCGCGTCTGCTCCCACCGTGGCGAGATAGTCCGAGACGCCGGCGCGCTCGCGCTCGCCGTCCTCGATGCTCGCCTCGGCCCCGCTGATCCCGCTGCGGGACGAGCTCCCCCCGCGATAGATCGCGTCGCCGCCATCGAGGTCCATCATGTCCCCCGCCAGCGCCACGCTGCGCACCTTGTGGCGACCGGTCTGCGGCACGACGACCTGGAACTCCTTCATCGCCTCCTCATAGCGGCGGTAGTGCTCGATCATCCGCTCGCCCCGGCCGCGGCCGTCACGCACCTCGCGCTCGGTCCAGAACGCCTCCAGCCAGGAAAACCGCTCGCGCACCGGCAGGGAATCCCAGGCCGCCAGCTCGGACGGCGACGCCACCCAGCTCAGTTCCTCGCGATAGCGCCGCTCGGCAACGGGAGTATGGGTGAAGGCAGCGCCGGCGATCAGCACCGTGCGCCCTTCCGGAGCCCGCCCGACCTTGTACAGCACCCGCGCCAGCTCGAGGTGCACGACGCCGGTGTCGGCGCCGTGCGCCATCGCCTCGCGAAACATCACCACGGCGGTGTCGGCCGAGCCGGCCTCGCGCTCGACGATCCCGGTGGCCAGGCGTGCCTGTGGAGAGAGCGGCAGGGTGTGGCGGAGGGTGCGCAGCATCTCGCGCCGGCCGGCCATCTGCGACGCTCCCTCGCGCGGGAGCGGTGCCATCGCCAGCGCCTCGGCGGCCAGCAGCAGCGTCGGCTCGAGCTCCAGTGCGCGCACCAGTGCGTGCCCCGCCCCGGCCTCTGCCGTGACGCCCAGCGGCTGGAGCGGCCCCTCGCGCGCGATGACTCCGCTGCGGGGCAGCTGGAGCCGGGCCATCCCGAGCACGAAGAACGCGGTCGCCCAGTCCGGCTTCTCGGCGATCACGCGGCGCATCGCCATCTCGGTGTTGAACGCAAGGCCGGCGTCGGGGCCACGCTCGAGACGCGCCACCGCCAGGATCTGCTGGCAGAATCGACCGAGGGTTCCGCGATACGGGGAGCAGCGTCCCTCGGCCGGCACCGCGCCGGTCGGTGGGAGCGCCGCCAGTTCGGCGAAGAGCGAATCGACCACGGCGCGCTCGGCCCCGGCCTGGCCGCGGAGCGGGACGACGGCCAGCATCGCGACCGCGAATGGCGCGAACAGCCGTCGGCAGCGAAAGGGCATGGACCACCCTCAGGGGAGGGGAATCACCACCTGCTGGGAAATGGATGCTGGGGAGACATTAGCCCGCGGGCGGGGAGTACACCAGATGACGAAGGATGGAGGATGGAGGATGGAGGACGGAGGGTGGAGGGTGGAGAATCGGCTCTCACCGTCCTCCACCCTCCGTCCTCCATCCTCCTACGGATCCCCCTGCAGCGACAGCCCGTACTGGAAGTGCACCGCGTAGTTGGTCAGCTTGCCCCGGCCATCGGCGATCGTCACGTCGAGCGGGGTGAGCGTCGCCTTGATGGCAAACGACCCGTACGTGTAGGGGAGGAGCTTCACCCGTCGCGCCACGGTCCCCATCAGGGTGAATCCCGCCAGCTCGTACGACGAGCCGAACACCCCGTCGGCGTTGGCGAGCGACTTCCCGCGCACGGTGCTCACCGGCACCGCCAGCGCCGGGCCGGCCCCGACGCCCAGCTCCCAGCCCTTCGTCCGCCAGTGCCGCTCGGCGAGGATGTTGTTGACTCCGTTGGTGATCCGGAACCGGATCACCTCGGGTACCGGCGGGTTGTCCAGGTAGAGCTTGTGGTGCATGTACTCGATCGCCCACGCGCTGTTGCCCGACCACTTGGCGATCCGGAACGAGTAGTACCACGTGGGGCGCCACGGCCGGGTCGACCAGTCGGCGTCCACGGTGATGTCCGGCTCCCCCTCCTGCGAGAGGGTGAGGGTCGAGCGGGCGTTCCACGCCTCGCCGAACCACCCCTCCACCCGCCACTGGGCTGCGAGTGGCGTGGCCAGGATGAGCGCCGGGAGGAGGAGCGAAGCGGCACGGGCAAGGAACCCGCCGGGGGTGTGGCGGGTCTCAACGGACGGCTGGTGCAGGGAGGTCATGAGCGGGGCGCAATCTAACCGCGCCCCGCGGCAACCTGCCCGGTGCCCTCGCGAATCGGCGAGGGCGGGGGTGCCACGGGGGCTGGGCGGCCACCGGGCGGCGCCCGTCGGGAGCGACCGTTATCATTGTCCCGGTCGCGGCCCCGGTCTTGCGCGGGTTCCGCCCAAGTGTTTCTGTTCGAACACGTTGGAATGGGACAACTTACGGGGCGTCGGTCCGGCAGGGCCCGGCCCTCGATTGGCTGGATCTATCCGTACTCACCAGGGAGGAAGGATGCGTTTCAGAGGGTTGTTGGTCGTCGCCTCGCTCATGGCGGTCGCCCCGCTGGCAGCACAGCAGAAGGGCAGCGTCGAGATCGGGGCCTTCGGCCGCTACACCGGCTATCCCGATTCGTACGATGTCTCGGGTCCCGATGACAACCGCCTCGGCATGGGCGGTCGACTCGGTTACTTCCTCTCGGACAAGTTCGCGCTCGAACTTGATGCCTCGTGGAATCCGACCGACCTCGAAGCCAACCAGCCGCACATCCCGTCCACGATCGGCTTCATCTCGGTGCCGCTCGAGTACTTCCCGGTGCACCTCTACGGCGTCTACAACGCGCCGATCGGGAGCGGCCTCGGCTGGATGCTCGGCGCCGGCGTGAACTACGTGAAGCTCACCAAGGGCATCGAGGAGAACTTCTTCGGTGTCGGCGCGATGACCGGCTTCCGGATCAAGCCGACCAGCTGGCTGCACCTCCGCGTCGAGGGCACCGCTGACTTCATCCCCAGCGGCTTCAACGACGAGTCTGACCTCTACCTCGGCGCCCAGGCCGGCCTGTCGCTGGTCCTCGGTGGTGGCTGCGACCACTCGACCGACATGATCGGCATCCGGCCGACCACGGCGACCATGGAGACGGGGCAGTCGCAGACCTTCATGGCTGACGCGACGTACTGCGGCAAGCCCGATGCGGTGGTCTTCCGCCTCACCGGCCCCGGCACGCTCGACTCGCTCACGGGCCGCTACACCGCGACGACCCCCGGCACCGCGCAGGTGACCGCCGTCTCCCGCCGCGGTGGCCTGATGTCGTCGGCAGGCATCACGGTGCGTGCGCCGGCTCCGCCGCCGCCGCCCCCGCCGCCGCCCCCGCCGCCGCCCCCGCCGCCGCCGGCGCGGCCGGCGTACGAGTTCCAGCTGCAGATGGTCCACTTCCGGTTCGACCGGTCGGACCTGACGCGGGGCGCGATGG
>CALGOK010000194.1 GCA_937961295.1 uncultured Gemmatimonadota bacterium | reverse complement strand
GATCTACACGACCTTCTTCCGGCTGCACGTCCCGCGCGGCAAGTTCCAGGGCAAGCCGGTGACGCACCCCGAGATGCTCTCCCGGCGCCAGCGGTTCGTCCCGGCCTACGTGACGATCTGGCTGCTGGTGGTGGGGGCCTACCTCGTGGCGGTGCTCGGCTGAGCGTCACGGCCGCACGGGTGGAGTGCCGCTTTGTCCCGGGCGGGTTAGACTAGGAGAGGAGTTGCTGGTCCGTGATCGGCCGGCGCCCCGCCCGGGGGCGCCCTTCCCCCGCCCGGGAGTCCGCCGATGGCCCACACGCCGCTCCCCATCGCCCCGCGCCGGTTCGGCGAGACGATGCGGACCGACGCCTGGTGGCTGCAGCCCCTGGTCGTGTTCCTCGCGCTCTCCGCATTCGTGGTGTACTCCACGTGGGCGGCGTTCCAGGGCCAGCACTACACCTTCGGCCCCTACCTCTCGCCGTTCTACTCGCCCGAACTGCTGGGCGATTCCCCCCATGCCTGGTTCGGTCCCCGGCCGGGATGGTGGCCGGGGTGGCTGCCGTTCTCGCCGGCGCTGCTGATCCTCTGGGCCCCGGGCGGCTTCCGGCTCACCTGCTACTACTACCGCGGCGCGTACTACAAGGCCTTCTGGGCCGACCCGCCGGCGTGCACCGTCGGGGAACCGCGCACGCGCTACCGCGGCGAGCGCACCTTCCCGCTCATCCTCCAGAACGTCCACCGCTACTTCCTCTACCTTGCGCTGCCGTTCCTCCTCGTCCTGCTCCACGACGTGTGGAAGGCGATGTGGTTCGACGACGGCGCCGGCGGGACGACGTTCGGGATCGGAGTCGGCACGGTGGTGCTCGCCGTCAATCTCGTGCTCCTCTCCTGCTACACGCTCGGCTGCCATTCGCTGCGGCACCTGGTGGGCGGCATCCTGGATCGCCCGTCCGAGCGGCCGGCGCGGATGGCCGCCTACCGGTGCGCCACGTGCCTCAACACCCGCCACATGCGCTTCGCCTGGCTGTCGCTGGTGGGCGTGGCGTTCGCCGACCTCTACGTGCGGCTCTGCGCCATGGGGATCTGGCAGGACTGGAGGATCCTCTGATGGCGGAGGTCGAGCGCCACGAGCACGACGTGCTGATCATCGGCGCGGGGGGCGCCGGGCTCCGCGCCGCGATCGAGGCTGCCAGTGCGGGCGCCCGCGTGGGACTGGTCTGCAAGTCGCTGCTCGGCAAGGCACACACGGTGATGGCGGAGGGCGGCGCGGCCGCGGCGATGGCCAACGTCGACGATCGCGACAGCTGGCGGGTGCACTTCGCCGACACGATGCGGGGCGGCCAGTACGTCAACAATCCCCGGATGGCCGAGCTGCACGCCAAGGAGGCCCCCGACCGGATCCGCGAGCTCGAGGGCTGGGGCGCCGTGTTCGATCGCACGCCCGACGGCCGGATCCTGCAGCGCAACTTCGGCGGCCACCGCTACCCCCGGCTGGCGCATGTCGGTGACCGCACCGGGCTCGAGATGATCCGCACGTTGCAGGACAGCGCCATCCACCGCGGCATCGACGTGCACATGGAGGTGACCGTCACCCGGCTGTTCACCGCCGGCGGCCGGATCGCCGGGGCGTTCGGCTACGACCGCGAGCGCGGCCGGTTCCGGGTGTTCCGCGCGCCGGCCGTGGTCCTCGCCACCGGCGGGGTGGGCCGCGCCTTCAGCGTGACCAGCAACTCGTGGGAGTACACCGCCGACGGCCACGCGCTCGCCTACGCCGCCGGCGCCGAGCTGCAGGACATGGAGTTCGTGCAGTTCCACCCGACCGGCATGGTGTGGCCGCCAAGCGTGCGCGGCATCCTGGTGACGGAGGGCGTGCGCGGCGACGGCGGCGTGCTGCGCAACCGCGACGGGCGCCGCTTCATGTTCGACGACGTCCCGGCCAACTACCGCGCCCAGACGGCCGACTCGGAGGAGGAGGGGTGGCGCTACACGCAGGGCGACAAGTCGGCGCGGCGGCCGCCCGAGCTGCTGACGCGCGACCACGTGGCGCGCTGCATCCTGCGCGAGGTGCGCGAGGGCCGCGGCTCGCCGCACGGCGGCGTCTACCTCGACATCGCCTGGATCCGCGAGAAGCTCCCCAACGCGGAGGAGCACATCAAGCGCAAGCTGCCGAGCATGTACCACCAGTTCAAGCAGCTGGCGGGGATCGACATCACGCGCGAGCCGATGGAGGTGGGCCCGACCACGCACTACATCATGGGCGGCATCCGGGTCGACGGCGACACGCAGATGAGCACGGTGCCGGGGCTGTTCGCCGCCGGCGAGTGCGCCGCCGGGCTGCACGGCGCCAACCGCCTCGGCGGCAACTCGCTCTCCGACCTGCTGGTGTTCGGGCGGCGCGCGGGGGCCCACGCCGCCGCGCACGCCGCCGCCACGCCGCACCCGGCGATCGATCCCGCGGCCGTCGAGTCCGCCGCGACCGAGGCGCTCGCCCCGTTCGAGCGCGGTGCCAGCGGCGAATCGCCCTTCCTCGTGCAGCACGACCTGCAGGCGATGATGCAGGACAAGGTGGGCATCGTGCGCCGCGGCGGCGAGCTGGAGGAGGCGCTCGCCGCGCTGGCCGCGCTGCGCCGCCGGGCCGGGGCGGTCGGGGTGCCGGGCAACCGCGAGTACAACCCCGGCTGGCACACCGCCATCGACCTCGGCAACCTGCTCACCGTCGCCGAGGCGATCACCCGCGCCGCGCTCGACCGCCGCGAGTCGCGCGGCGGCCACTTCCGCGATGACTTCCCCGAGAAGGATGCCGGGACCGCGCTGTACAACACCGTCGTGGCGCGCGGCGCCGACGGCGGGATGACCCTGCGGCGGGAGCCGGTGCCCGCGCTCCGCGACGACCTTGCCGCGATCATCGAGGAGGAACGCTCGTGAGCGACGCCATCTTCCGGATCCGGCGCGGCGCGCGCGAGGAGGGCACGCTCGTCGACTACCACGTCGCGGTCACCCCCGGGATGGTGGTGCTCGACGCGGTGCATGCGATCCAGGCCGAGCAGGCTCCGGACCTTGCGGTCCGCTGGAACTGCAAGGCGGGCAAGTGCGGCTCCTGCTCCGCCGAGGTCAATGGCGCGCCGCGGCTCATGTGCATGACGCGGCTCGACGAGCTCGACCTGTCGCGGCCGGTCACCGTGGAACCGATCAAGGCGTTCCCGCCGGTCCGCGACCTGGTGACCGACGTGAGCTGGAACTACGCGGTCAAGCAGCGGATCCGGCCGTTCACGCCGCGTCCCCCGGATGCGCCCGACGGCACCTGGCGGATGCAGCAGGCCGACGTCGACCGGGTGCAGGAATTCCGCAAGTGCATCGAGTGCTTCCTCTGCCAGGACGTGTGCCACGTGCTGCGCGACCATCGCATGCACGATGCGTTCATCGGGCCGCGGTTCCTGGTCCACATCGCGGCGCTCGAGATGCACCCGCTCGACGCGCTCGACCGCACCGCGGAACTCCGCGAGGCGCACGGCGTCGGCTACTGCAACATCACCAAGTGCTGCACCTCGGTGTGCCCGGAGGAGATCCGGATCACCGACAACGCCATCATCCCGCTCAAGGAGCGGGTGGCCGACCGGTACTATGACCCGCTCAAGGCACTGGTGCGGCTGGTCAGGAGCGACGGGCGAGGGGCGCAGGGCGAGGAGCGGTAGCCTGCATCCCGCTGTTCGCCCTGCGCCCCTCGCCCGTCGCCATTCCCGGAGGACCGCATGGAACTGAAGCCGATCTCCCACGCGGCGATCCCCGCCGCCCTCGAGAAGGCGGAGCGCTACCGCCTGCTCAACCAGCCCGCCGCGGCCGAGAGCATCTGCCTCGACATCCTCGCCGCCGACGCCGAGAACCAGCGGGCCCTGCGGGTGCTGCTGCTCGTGTGCACCGACCAGTTCGTGCACGACAGCGGGCTGCACGCGGCCCGTGCCCGGGAGACGCTCGCGCGCCTCGACGATCCGTACGAGCAGCAGTACTACGGCGGGCTGATCTGCGAGCGGCTCGCGCGGGCGCACCTCATGCGGCTGACGCCGGACGCGGGGCACATCGCCCACGAGTGGCTCACCGAGGCGATGGAGTGGTACGAGCGGGCCGAGCGGCTGCGTCCCCCCGGCGACGACGACGCCATCCTCCGCTGGAACGCCTGCGTGCGGCTGATGGACGCGACACCGTCGGTCGAGCCGCGCGGCGAGGCGGAGTACGAGCCGGCGATCGGCGAGTGACCCGCGGGGGCGGACCCGCTCCCCGACGGGAACGGGCCACACCCCTCCCCGCGATCAGTAGCGCGAGGTGAGTCCCAGCCGCACCGCGCGCGGCGAGCCGGGCGTGATGTTGTGGTTGTTGTGCGAGGTCAGGTGGTAGCTCGCGTCGAGGAGGTTCTCGACGTTGAGCTGCAGGTCCACCCGCGTGGAGAGGCCCACGTAGGCCGCGGCATCGACGCGGGTGAAGGCCGGGAGCGTCACCGCGTTGTCGAGCGCGGCGAACGACGAGCCCTGGTGCACCACCCCGATCCCGAGCGCCAGCGCCGGCGACAGCGTCACCCGGTTCCAGAGGGAGAGCGCGTGGCGCGGCACGAGCGGCACCACCGCCCCGGGCTCCGCGGCCGACGTCTTCGCGGTGATCTCGGCGTCCTGCAGCGCGTAGGCCGCCGCCACCGACCAGCCGCCGACCAGGCGACCCTGCGCGGCCACCTCGATCCCGCGCGAACGCTGGCTGCCGGTCTGGACGCTCCGCGTGGGATCCGCCGGATCGGGCGCGCGGGTCTTGTTGCGATCAAGCCGGTATGCCGCGACCGTCACCGCGAGCGACGGGGTCGCGTCCCACTTGAGGCCCACCTCGTGGTTGGTGAAGGTCTCCGGCTCCAGCGCGCTCGTCGTCGCATCGAGCGAGGCGAACTGGTCGCCGGCACTCGGCAGCGCGGCGACGCCGTAGCTGGCGTAGAGCGACAGCGGACGCGCGGCGCGGAACACCAGGCCCGCGCGCGGCGACGCCATCACGTCGGTGCGGTCGAGCGACTCCCCCGAACGATGGTTGCGGTAGGCGAGCGCGAACCGCTCGAGACGCACCCCGCCGATCAGCTGCCACCGCTCGCCCAGGGCGAGCTGGTCCTGCACGTACGCGGAGAGCGTGGTGGCCTCGACCCGGTTGTCGGCGTCGCTCGCGGACTGCCGGAAGGTGACCGGCGCGGGGCTCTGCGGCTCCGCAAGCGGGACGTCGACATGGGGCTTGAGGCGTATCGCGCCGGCGCGGTGTCGGTCATCGAAAAGCCCGAAGGAGCCGTGCTGCTCAACCTGTCCAAGATCGGGCCGCAACTGAAGTCGGAACTGCAGGCGGCCGCGCAGGCCAGATTGTCCCGGGTGGCTCCCCGGGCGCCCGAGAATCGCGCGTCAACGACAGGCTGGCCTGTGCGACAACTCGAGGGGATCGAGGTCGTCGGACTCTGTGCGTCGACGGGTGGTCCCCCGGTGCTGCTGCAGATCCTGGAAACGCTGCCGCGCCCTTATCCCGTGCCGA
>CALGOK010000193.1 GCA_937961295.1 uncultured Gemmatimonadota bacterium | reverse complement strand
CTCCCAGTGACCAAACAACTCGCCGGCGCCACCCCCATCGCCTCAAACCGCTCGCCGTACGCCGGGTCCTGCACCGCCGCGAACTCCAGCGCCTCGAACGTCCGACGCATCGCCCCCCGGATCTTCCGATACCCCCGGAACGACCGCTCGCTCAGCCGGCCGTTGATCACGCACACCGGAACGCCCCGCCGCCGACACTCCCCCACGAAGTTCGGCCAGACCTCCAGCTCCACCAGCGCCACCGCGTCCGGCCGAACCGCCTCCAGGAACCGCCGCACCGCCCACGAGAAGGCCTGGGCGTGGGTCGAGAACCAGGTGCCGCAACTGGTGGCGCGGCTCTCGATCCCCGCCATGGTCGAGGAGAAGGTGCTCGGCTTCTCCACCGCCAAGATGGAGGAGATTGTCCGCCGCGTGACTCAGAAGGAACTCGACCTGATCGTCAAGCTCGGCTACGTCCTGGGTGCCTTCGTGGGCGCGCTGGCGTTCGGGCTCAACCAGCTGCTCGGATGACGCTCCCGGGGCCGGTCGGATTCCTCTTCCTGCTGGTGTTCCTGGTGCTGGTGCCGTGGGGCGCGTGGCGCTCCGGTGCGGTGCTGCTCCGCTCGCCCGCCCTGCCGCGCGTCACTTACCTCAAGAACATCGTCGGCCAGCAACTGCTGTTCCTGGCGATCGCGCTGCTGGTGGCGTGGGTGGAGCACGTCCCGCTCCGGGCCGGCCGCACCGATCCACTGGCAATCATCGCGGCGATGGTGCTGCTGGTCGGCGCGGTGACGGCACTCCGTCCCTACTGGCTGGCCAAGGTGGCGGAGAACGATCCGCGGCTGGCGCTCTTCGCGCCGCGCACGCGCACCGAACGCCGCTGGTGGGTGGCGGTGTCGCTCGCGGCGGGAATCAGCGAGGAGATCGTCTGGCGCGGCGCGGTGCTCTGGCTGCTCTGGTGGGTCACCGGCAGCTGGCTGGTGGCCGCGGTCGTCTCGTCGGCGATGTTCGGCGTGGCACACGCACTGCAGGGATGGCGGAGCGCCGCGATCATCGCGGTGATCGCATTCGGGATGACGCTGTTCGTGCGCTGGGCCGACGGCCTGCTGCTCGCCGCGGTGATGCACGCAGGGTATGACGTGGTGGCGGGATTCACCTACGGGAGGATGGTCGAGGACCGAACGGCAGAAGGCTGACGATGCTGCAGGCGCGCCCCTCGGGGCGCGCGGTGCCGGCATCGCGCGCCGTAAACGGCGCGCCTGCGTGGTCGTCCCGTCATCCGTCCACCACCACCGCCGGCATCTCGCTCCATCCGCTCCAGTCGTTCGGCGCAATGACCACGCGGGCCCCGGGCAATGCCCCCACCGGAACCGCGTCGATCACGGTGCGATATCCGGCGCGGTCGAGCCGCCGGAGTCCGCCGACCACGCGACTGGTGAACGCGTCGCGCGCGGCGCCGTCCTCCCACACCGAGTACCACACCAGCGCCGGGCCCGCCTCGGTGCGGTAGACGCGCAGCCGGTCGCCCTCCCAGCCAAGTGAGACGTCGGTGGGGACCGCCTCGATGCCGGCGAGCGCGCTACGGAGCACCAGCATCTCGTACTCGCCGAAGGTGTCCTCGTGCATCACGCCGGTGGTGTCGCTGGTGAACGCCAGCGACACCGGGGCGTCGTCGGCCTGGTAGCGGTCGGGATGGACGATCTGCTCGGTGGACTGCGGCATCCGCGCGCCGTAGGGCTGCTGCCCCACGTGCGTGTTCACGAACCAGCGCACGAAGCTGGCGCCTTCGAGGTACGGGAAGATCAGCCCGGTGCGGATCACCAATGGCGCGCCGTTGAACACGTCGAGTCCTTCTTGGGGCGCGGCGAGCTGGCTGCGGAGGTTCTCCCACATCGCGGGGTCGGTGAGGAAGCCCTGGTCGGGCGCCAGCACCTGGATCATCACCAGCGTCGCCTGCCCCTCGAGGATCGCCTGAGCGGCGGCGAGCCGGTCGGCGTTGTGGCGATCGTCGAGGATCGAGTCGAGCGGCAGGTACTGGTGCTGCAGCGCGTGCACCAGCTCGTGCGCCAGGGTGCCGCGCAGCATCAGGCCGTCGGTGCCGGCCACCGCGAAGAGGGTGCTCGAGTCGGGCTCGTAGAAGCCCGCCACCTGCTCGGTGTAGAGGTTGATGAACAGCTCACCCACGTCGAGCGTGTCAGGGAGGAGGCCCAGCAGCCGGTACGACGCCACGATGCCGTCGAGCCGGTCCGGCGGCAGCTCCTCGGCGAGCTTGGCGAGCAGGTACTGGCGCACCTGGTCGCGGTCGCGGACCGCGGCGCGCGGCGTCTCCTTGAACTCCAGCCCCGCCGCCTCGGCGACGATCGGCATCAACTCGGCGACCATCGCGTCGAGCTCGGCCTGCTCCAGCGTTCCGGGGTCGCGCGGCGCGTCGCCACGGCAGGCGGCGAGGGCGAGGAGGACCAGGGCGGCGAGGGTGCGGGGTCGCGTGGTGATCATCGGGGAAAGGTAGCAGCGGCGGGGGTATCCCGACCGGAGCGAGCGCCTCGCGCTCGGGATGACGCCCCTCGCCCTTCGCCCCTCGCGCTGTCGCGTCAGCCGCCGAGAATCGCCCCCCGGTACCACGCGATCAGCTCCGGCCCCGCGAGCCACGTCGCCGCGGCGCCCAGCGCCAGGAAGATCCCGAACGGCACCAGCGCGTCCTTCCCCGCGAGCCGGAGCGGCAGGAAGATCAGCGTGCCGAGGAGCGCGCCGAGGAAGAGTGTCAGCAGCACGCCGGTCCAGCCGAGGAACGCGCCGACCATCGCCATCATCTTGATGTCGCCGCCGCCCATGGCGTCCTGCCCGAACGCACGAGTTCCCGCCACCGCGATGAGCCAGAGCAGCGCGTAGCCCACCGCCGCGCCCACCAGTGCGTCGACCCAGCCGAGCGCGCCGCCCGCGAAGGCGAACACCACGCCGAGCACCGCACCGCCCACCGAGAACTCGTCGGGAATGATGTACTCGCGCGCATCGGTCATCGCGATGCCGAGCAGGATGGTGAAGAAGAGGCCGGCGCGGACCATCTCCACCGACGCGCCATACTGCCACGCGGCCCAGAGCCAGATCAGGCCGGTGGCGAGTTCCACCGCGGGATAGCGCCACGGGATCGCCTTGCCGCAGTGGCGGCAGCGGCCGCGCAGCAGCAGCCAGCTCACCACCGGGACGTTGTCGAACCACGCGATCGGCGCCTCGCACTGCGGGCAGCGCGAGCGGGGGCGCACCACCGACTGTTCCGCCGGCCAGCGCACGATGCAGACGTTGAGGAACGACCCGAGCAGCAGGCCCAGCGCCGTCATCAGCACCAGCAGCGGAAGCGGATCGAGCATCAGCACCTCGACGTCGAGCGGGTTCACGCGGTGCCCAGGTGATGCAGCAGGATTCCCGCCGCGACCGCGACGTTGAGCGACTCCGCGTCGGGGCGGATCGGGATGCTCACGCGCCGCGCGGCGGCCGCGAGCAGCGCGCTGTCGATCCCGGCGCCCTCGTTGCCGAGCACCAGCGCCACGACGGCCTCGGGGACGTCGCGGGTGAGCGGCTCGCCGTCCATGGTGGTGGCCCACACGGCGACGCCGCGGCGGTGCAGCCAGTCGAGCAGCGTGTCGCGATCGGCGTGCAGGTGCGGCACCCGGAACAGCGCGCCGGCCGCGGCGCGCACCGCCTTGGGGTTGGCGAGGTCCACCGTGCCGGGAAGCGCCACCAGCCCCGCGCCGCCGAACGCCAGCGCCGTGCGCGCGATGGTGCCGACGTTGCCCGGATCCTGCACCGCGTCGAGCACCACCAGTGGCGCCCCGGCGGCGACCCGGCAGTCGTCGAGGGTCCATTCCCGCGGCTGGTACGCAACCACGATCCCCTGCGGGTGCTCGGTGGCCGCGCGGCCGGCGAGCTCGCGGTCGTCCACCCGCTCGATCGGCCCGTTGCGCGTGGCCAGCGCGGCGAGCAGTGCCGCGCCGCGCGGCGTGGCCTCGAGCGCCGGGGAAACGACCGCGCCCTTGCACGCCACGTTCGCGGCGAGCATTTCTTCCACCAGGCGCACGCCCTCCGCCAGCGCGAGGTGGCGCCGTTCGCGGGCCTTGCGGCGATGCAGGTCACGAATGGTGGAGAGCAGGGTCATTGACACGGGAGTCCAGGGTGGCCGACGGGACGCGACCGATCGCGCTCACCATCGCGGGATCCGACTCGGGCGGCGGGGCCTGCGTCCAGGCCGACCTGAAGACCTTCCAGGCCTTCGGGTGCGTCGGCACGTCGGCGCTGGTCGCGGTCACCGCCCAAAATACCGTCGGCGTGCGCGCGGTGCACCTGATCCCCGCCGACGTGATCACCGCCCAGCTCGACGCCCTCGCCGACGACCTGCCGCCCGCTGCGTGCAAGACCGGGATGCTCGCCAACCGCGAGATCGTCGAGTGCGTCGCGGCCCAGGTCGGCGTCCGCGGCTGGGATCGCTACGTCCTCGACCCGGTGATGGTGGCCTCGAGCGGCGACCGGCTCCTCGACGCCGACGCCGTGATCGCCGTGCGCGACCGGTTGCTGCCGCTGACCGCCTGTGTCACCCCCAACCTCGACGAGGCCGAGCTGCTCACCGGCCTCACGGTGCGGAGTCCTGACCAGATGGTCGAGGCGGGTCGCGCGCTCGTCGACCTCGGTGCCGCCTCCGCGCTGGTCAAGGGTGGCCACCTCGCCAGCGACATCCTGGTCGACGTGCTGGTCACCAAGGGCCACGTGGAGCGCTTCACCCGCACCCGCCTCGCCACCCGCGCCACCCACGGCACCGGCTGCACCCTCTCCGCCGCGATCACCGCCGGCCTGGCGCACGGACGCGAACTCGAGGTCGCCGTGCGCGAAGCGATCAGCTACCTGCAGGCCGCGATTCGTGCCGCCCCCGGCCTCGGCAGCGGCAACGGACCGGTCGAGCACGGGGTCACGCCTGGCAGGCGGTGAAGGGTGAAGGGTGAACGGTAAAGGGTGAAGGGTGAAGGGGAAGGCAGTCCCGAGTGAGATCGCCTCCCCCTTCACCCTTCACCCTTTACCCTTCACCCAGCCGTCCGACGATCCCCTCGACGAGCTCCGCCAGCCTGCCGCCCGCCTCCTTCGCGACCGCCATCACGTCGGCGTGGTCGAGCGGTGCGTCGACCATCCCTGCCGCGGCGTTGGCGATCAGCGAGAACCCCAGGCAGCGCATCCCGCGGGCCCGCGCGGCGATCACCTCGACCACGGTGCTCATCCCCACCGCGTCGATGCCCATCGTCGCCAGCATGCGAATCTCGGCCGGCGTCTCGTAGCTCGGCCCGAGCAGCCCGACATAGACGCCTTCCTCGAGTGCGGTCCCCTGCTCCGCGGCCACGCGCCGCGCCAGTGCGCGCAGTTCCGCGTCGTAGGCCACGGTCATGTCGGGGAAGCGCGTCTCGCCGGTGAGCACCGCGCCCTCGAGCGGGTTGCGACCGGTGAGGTTCACGTGGTCGCGGATCAGCATCAGCGTGCCCGGCCCGAAGCGCGGGTTCACGCCCCCCGCGGCGTTGGTCACCACCAGCGTGCGGATGCCGAGGGTCGCGAACACCCGGACCGGCAGCGCCGCCTCGGCGGCGGAGTGCCCCTCGTACATGTGGAAGCGGCCGCTCTGCAGCAGCACGGGCACCCCGGCGATGGTGCCCGCCACCAGCTCGCCCTTGTGGCCTTCCACCCTCGGGACATGGAACCCCGGGATCCGGTCGTAGCCGAGGCGCACCGGCCGGTCGATCCGCTCGGCAAGTCCGCCAAGTCCGGAACCGAGCACCACGGCGACGCGCGGTTCGAGCGTGCCGATGGCGTCGCGGACCGCCTCGGCGGCCAGCGCGATGGTGGCCTCGTCGCCGGCAAGCCGGATCACGCCAGCATCCCGGCGAGCGAGGCGGAGATGAAGGCGGCGAGGTTGCCGGCGATCATCGCGCGGAGCCCGAGCGATGCGATCTCGCTGCGCCGCGACGGGGCGATCCCGCCGATGCCGCCGATCTGGATCGCGATCGACGAGAAGTTGGCGAAGCCGAGCAGGGCATAGGTGGCAATCAGCGCCGAGCGCGGGTCGAGTGCCACGCCGGAGCCGAGGTCGCTCGCGAACTGGGCGTAGGCGACGAACTCGTTGAGCGCCGTCTTCAGCCCGATCAGCGAGCCGACGTAGGCGGTGTCATGCCACGGCACGCCCATCGCCCACGCGACCGGGCGCAGGACGAACCCGAGGATCGACTGGAGCGACAGGCCGTCGGCACCGACGAGTCCGCCACCCCACCCGAGCAGCGCATTGATCAGCGCCACCAGCGCCACGAATGCCATGAGCATCGCGCCGACATTGATCGCCAGCTGGACGCCCTGGGCGGCGCCGTTGGCGGCCGCCTCGATCGCGCTCCCTTCGCTGGTCCCGGTGCGCCGGAGCCGGAATCGCCGGGGCGTCTCCAGCTTGTCCACCTCGGCCCGGCTCGCTTCCAGGGTGTCGGGGAGGCCGGCAGCGGTGGCCGGCGTCTCGGTCTCGGGAAGCAGGATCTTGGAGAGGTAGAGTCCCGCGGGGGCGTTCATCACGCTCGCCGCCAGCAGGTGCGAGGCGATGCCGGGAAGCATGCCGGAGAGCATGCCCACATACGCCGCGAGCACGCCTCCGGCGACCGTGGCGAAGCCGCCCACCATGACCGTGGCCAGCTCGGAGCGCGTCATGGTGCCGACGAACGGCTTGATCAGCAGCGGCGCCTCGGTCTGCCCGAGGAAGATGTTGCCCGACGCCGAGAGGGTCTCGGCCCCCGAGGTGCGCAGGGTCTTCTGCATCCCCCACGCGAGGCCCTTCACCACCAGCTGCATCACGCCGAGGTAGTAGAGCACCGACATCAGCGCGGAGAAGAAGATGATCGTCGGCAGCACGTTGAAGGCGAAGAACGACCCGGTGCTCGCCACCATGCCCGCGCTGGCGTCGACCCCGCCGGCCCCGTCGGGAAGCCCCACCGGCACGGTGTTGTTGACGAGGTTGCCGAACACGAAGCGGGCCCCCTCCTCCTGGAACCCGAGCAGCGCGGTGATCCAGTTGCCGAGCGTCTCGAAGACGGCCCGTCCCGCGCCGGTCTTGAGCACCAGCAGCCCGAACACCACCTGCAGCGCCACGCCGCTCGCCACCAGCCGCCAGTTGATCCGCTTGCGGTCGTAGGAGAGGAGGGTCGCCAGTCCGATCATCACCACGATGCCGATCACGCCGGTGAGGCGCGTGGCGAGCGGAAGGTCGAGACCGCCGCGGATCGCTTCGAAGCGCTCGGCGGCGGTCTGCTGGGCCTGCAGGAGGAGGGGCAGGATCACGGGAGGCTCGCGAGGTCGGCCCGCGCACGGGCGAGGAGGGCCTGGCGGATCGGCCAGGGGAGGAAGGCGTGCTCGAGGGAGGTCAGCGCCATCGTCTCGAGTTCGGCCGGGGTGAAGGCCAGTTCCTGATGAGCGAGAAGGTACTCGTCGGTGAGCGACACGCCACTCATCAGCCAGGAGTCGGTGCAGAGGGTCACGGCGACTCCCTCATCGAACAGCTGGCGCACCGGATGGTCGGCGGCGGTCGGCACGGCGTGAGTCTGGACATTGGAGGTGATGTTCACCTCGACGCAGATCCGCCGGTCGCGAACGTATTCCAGCAGCGCCGGATTCTCGACCAGCCGGGTGCCGTGGCCGAGCCGCGTGGCATGGCAGGCGTGGATCGCCTCGAAGATGCTCTCCCACCCCGCGGCCTCGCCGGCATGCACGGTGATGCCGAGCCCGCCGCGCGCCGCGATCTCGAACGCCTCGCGATGCCGCTCGGGGGGATGCCCGGCTTCCGGCCCCGCGAGGTCGAACGCCACCACGCCGTTCGGCTTCATGCGCAGCGAGTGCTCGGCGATCTCCACCGAGACCTGCGGATCGAAGTGGCGCAGCGAGCAGTTGATGATCCTGGCCTGGATCCCGGTCTCCTCCATCCCGCGCACCAGCCCGCGCCACTCGGCGGCAATCACCTCATCGAGGGTGAGCCCCTCGCGCGTCGACAGCGTCGGGCAGTAGCGCACCTCGAGATGCACCAGCCCGTCGGCGGCGGCATCCTGCACCATCTCGTAGGCCACCCGCTCGATCGCCTCGGGCGTTTGCAGCAGGGCGATTGTGTGGTCGAATCGGGCGAGGTACTCGGGGAGGTCGCGCGCGTCGTCCACCAGCATGTAGCGCCGCAGCGCCTCGGCATCGGGCGCCGGCGGTTCGCGGTTCGCGGCGCGCGAGAGCTCGAGCATCGTCGCCGGCCGCAGTGAGCCGTCGAGATGGACGTGCAGTTCGGCCTTGGGGATGCGGCGGATGCGATCACGCATCGGCAGCGGGGTCGCGGCGGGCGGAGCGGAAGACACGATAGATGGCCCCGGCATGGACGCGGGCGTCAGGGTCGACGGCGATCCCGCGGCCGTCGGTGGCCCGACCCGACCCGTCGAGGAGGTCGGCCAGGAGGTCGGGCTCGTGCTCGGCCAGCAGCTGGCCGAGCGTCGTCCCGGCGGCCGCCTGGAGCGGTGCGCCGTTGAGGAAGATGGGGATGCGCTCGGAGGTCACGTCGTAAATATCCGGTCACAAGGTGCGGTCGGGCAACGTCGCGGCGCTTGCGGGAGCGGCCCGGGGCGCGTATTCGTCCAGCCGAATATGTCCTCTTCGCCCGTCGAACTGCTGACCGCGGTGGCCGAGCCGACCCGGCTCCGGATCCTCAACTGCCTCGCCGCGGCGCCGCTGTTCGTGTCCGACCTGCAGGCGATCCTCGACCTGCCGCAGCCCACGGTCTCGCGGCACCTCGCCGTGCTGCGGCAGAGCGGCGTGGTGCGCGACACCCCGATCGGGCAGTTCGTCCTCTATCGCCTGCGCCGCGAATCGGGCGCCGCCGGGCGCCTGCTCACCGCGATCCTCGATGCCGTCGGCCGCGATGGCGACTTCAGGGCCGAGCACGGCGCCGCGCTGGAGCGGAGCCGAACCCACACCAGCCAGCGCCTCGCGCTGGCCGAGGCGTAGCCCCCGCATGAGCCACCGCATCCTCGTCGTCGACGACGAACCCGACATCACGGCCCTGGTGGCGTACCACCTCGCCAAGGCCGGGTACCGGGTGTCGACGGCCAACAGCGGCCCCGACGCGCTCAAGGCCGCGCGCGAGGAGCGTCCCGACGTGGTGGTGCTCGACCTGATGCTGCCGGGGGTCTCGGGTTTCGACGTGCTCGCCGAGCTGCGCAAGCGGGACGAGACGCGGGACGTGGGCGTGATCCTGCTCACGGCCCGGCGCGAGGAACCCGACCGGATCAAGGGACTCACCCTCGGCGCCGACGACTACCTCACCAAGCCGTTCTCGCCGGCCGAGCTGGGACTGCGGATCCAGGCGCTGCTGCGCCGACTCGCGGCCCCGGCGGTCGCTGCCGGCTCGACGCTGGTGGCCGAGGGGCTGGCCATCGACCGCAGCGCCCACCGGGTGACGCTCGACGGCGCGGAGTTGAACCTGACCGCCACCGAGTACAAGCTCCTCGTCACGCTGGTGGAGCGGCGCGGGCGGGTGCAGTCCCGTCCCCAGTTGCTCGAGACGGTCTGGGACGCCCAGCCCGACATCCAGACCCGCACGGTCGACATGCACGTGCAGCGCCTGCGAACCAAGCTGGGGAGGATCGGCGACATGATCGAGACGGTGCGCGGGTTCGGCTATCGCTTCCGGGCCGACCGGGGATCGCGCAAGCCGTGAGCTTCGCCGGCCGGCTGGTCTTCGGGACATTCACGGTCGTCGTCTTCACGCTGGTCGTGCTGATCTGGGGCAGCGAGCGCACCCTGCGCCTGTCGCTCGAGGACGACGTCCGCGCCAGCCTCGAGCGCGAGGCGCGGCTGGTGGCGGAGCTGCTGCCCGAGGACCAGCGCCGGTGGCAGGCGGTGGTCGACCGGATGAGCGCGCAGAACGGCCACCGCATCGTGGTCCGCGACGCCGGCGGCGCCACCCTCGCGGCCAGCGATTCGCTCCTCGGCCCCAACATCCTTCGCGTGACGGTACCCGGCGGCCCGGGCGCGATCATGGTCGCGGCCCCGCTCGATGGCGTCGATGCCGCCGTGGCGCGGGCCCGCGGGTCGATGATCGGCGCCGCCGTCCTGGCGCTGCTGGTGGCACTCGTGCTGGCATTCGTCGCCGGCCGCTCGATCGCCAAGCCGCTGGTCACGCTCTCCGGCGCCGCGCGCGCCATCGCCAACGGCGAGCTGCCCCGCTTTCCCCGATCCGGGATCCCCGAGGTCGATCGCCTGGTCCAGGCGCTTCGCCAGATGAACCGCGAGCTCGCCGACCGCTTCGAGGCGCTGCAGCGCGAGAAGGCGGCGAGCACCGCCATCGTCGACGCGATGGGCGAGGGAATCGTGTCCGCCGATGCGCGCGGACGCATCGTGATCGCCAATCCCGCCGCGCGACGGCTGCTCGGCTACGCGGACGACGAACCGCTCCCCGAGCTGCGCACGCTGTTCCGCCACAAGGCCGCGCGCGAGGCGGTGGTCGAGGTGCTCGAGGGGCGGGCGGTGCAGGACCGCGAGCTCGAGCTCGACGGCCGCATCCTCGCCATCAACGCGCGCTCGATCGAGGGCGAGGGGGCGGTGCTCATCCTCCGCGACCTCACCGAAGTGCGGCGCCTGGAGGCGGTGCGGCGCGACTTCGTCGCCAACGTCTCGCACGAGCTCAAGACGCCGCTCACCTCGATCTCGGGCTACACCGAAACGCTGGCGGGCGGCGGCGTGGACGAGGAGACCCGCGCGCGCTTCCTCCGCACCATTCTCGGCAACGCCCGACGGATGCAGACCCTGGTGGACGACCTCCTCGACCTGTCGCGGATCGAATCCGGCCGCTGGGTCCCCCGCCCCGAGCCCGTGGTGCTCGACGTCGCGGTGACCGAGTCATGGGCGATGTTCGCCGACCGGGCCCACGGTGCGGGGATGACGTTCACCACCGACCTCGCCACCGATGCCGACACGCTGACCGTCGATCCCGACGCCCTGCGACAGATCCTCGGCAACCTGTTCGACAACGCGCTGCGCTACGTCCCGGCCGGCGGACGGATCACGGTCTCCAGCCGACGCGTCGACGACGGGATCGCCCTCGCGGTGGCCGACACCGGCAGCGGCATCCCCGCCGAGCACCTGCCGCGGATCTTCGAGCGGTTCTACCGCGTCGATCCGTCGCGCTCCCGCGAGGAGGGCGGCACCGGCCTCGGCCTCTCGATCGTCCGGCACATGGTGGAGGCCCACGGAGGCCGGGTCTCGGCCGAGAGCACGCCGCGTGCCGGGACCACGATCACCTGCTGGTTCCCCGACCGCTGAGCGAAATCCCCGCAGGCACTGGCCTCCCGGCCAGACTGTCACGCGCCGTTACGGACTCGTGACCATTCGGCGACTGGAACGTGATCGTCACGGTGAGGTATTCACCGCGTCACGCGCCGGTCGGCGGAGTCCCGCCACACGCTGGCCCGCGCCTGGGCAGGTCGATGTCACGAGAGGCGGGAGGAGCTGTTCATGGTCACGTCGCGTCGGAACCCGTTGCTGGGCGCGTTCGCCCTGCTGGTCTCGCTCCCTGCCCTGGCGTTCGCGCAGGGCAAGCCCACCGTCACCGTCGGCGGCACCGGCTACCTCAACTACAGTTACCAGCTTGATACCGACTCTTCGCTGGCGAACCCGGCACGCGGCAACAACTTTGACGTCGACCGCAGCTACATCACGCTCCGGGCAAGGTTCGACAAGGGATTGAGTGCCAGGATCACCACCGACGTCGATGGCCGCCGCGCCGCCTCGAACCAGCTCACCTTCCGGCTCAAGTACGGCTACCTCGGCTGGGACCCGGCGGGCTCGCCGCTCGGGTTCAAGCTCGGCATGATCAACACCCCGGTGATCGGCTACATCGAGGAACTTTGGGGCTACCGGATGCAGGGATCGGTGGCGCTCGACCGCAGCGGCTACCTCACCTCCAGCGACCTCGGCCTGAGCGTCGATGGCAGCTGGGCCGGGGATGCGGTGGACCTCACCGCGGGCATCTACAACGGCGAGGGCTACTCACGCGCCCCGGGCGATCAGTACAAGGACCTTGCCGCGCGCGTGTCGGTGCGGCTGCTCGAGACCGACAAGGGCGGCGCGACCGGCGGCCTGCGGCTCACCGGCTTCGCGCTGGTCGGCAAGGCCAACGGCGGCGGTGACCGGCAGCGGTTCCTCGGGATGCTCTCCTACCAGGACTCGCGGGTCTCGCTCGGGCTGGAGTACGCCGTGACGCAGGACTCGACCGCCGCCGACGCACCGGAGACCAAGGGCCGGGTCCTCTCGGCGTGGGGCGTCTACGCCCTTCCATCGAGCCCGCTGGCGCTGCTCGCACGGGTCGACCGGCACGACCCGAACACCGAGGTCGACCCCGCCGGCCCCGACCTCGCCAGCGGCGAACGGACCCGGGTGATCGCCGGGGTGTCCTATCAGGCGACCCCGGAGGTGCGGTTCCTGGTCGACGCCGACCTGCTCTCGCTGGAGCACGGCTCGCCCAACAACGCCTTCAACGCCTCGCGGCGCACCCTGTACTTCCACACCGAGTTCAAGTTCTGAACCGACTCACCATGACCCTGGAGAATCGCATGTCGCTCGTCGCACGGAGTCGTCCCCTGTTCCTTTCGCTGGCCGCGCTGGCGACCGTCGCCTGCGGCGGCGGCGGGGGCGAGACGGTGCAGCTCACCGGGGCGGGCGCCACGTTCCCGAACCCGGTGTACTCGCGCTGGTTCGACGCCTACTACCGCGCCACCGGCCACCAGATCAACTACCAGTCGGTTGGCTCCGGCGCCGGCATCAAGCAGTACACCGAGGGCACCGTCGACTTCGGCGCGACCGACGGCCCGATGAACGCCGAGGAGCTGGCCGCGGTCAACAACCAGGTGCTGCACATCCCGACCGTGCTCGGCGCAGTGGCGCTGACCTGGAACGTGCCGGGCGTCGACTCGCTCAACCTCGACGGCAACGCGATCGCCGACATCTTCCTCGGCCGGATCACCCGGTGGAACGATCCGCGGCTCGCCGCGCTCAATCCGGGCGTGGCGTTGCCGGACCGCGACCTGCTCGTGGTGCACCGCTCCGACGGCTCGGGCACGTCGTTCATCTTCACCGACTTCCTCGGCAAGATCTCCCCGACGTGGCGTGACAGCGTGGGCGTCGGCAAGGCCGTCAACTGGCCGACCGGCATCGGCGGCAAGGGGAACGAGGGCGTCACCCAGCAGGTCAAGCAGGTCGAGGGGACGCTTGGCTACGTCGAGCTGATCTACGCCGAGGAGAACCACCTCCCGGTGGCCGCGGTGCAGAACGCGATGGGCGAGTTCGTGAAGCCCACGCTGGCCAGCGTGACGGCGGCTGCCGCGGGCGTCGACCTGCCGGCCGACACCGACTTCCGGGTGTCGATCACCAATCCGCAGGGCACCGGGGCGTATCCGATCGCGTCGTTCACGTGGCTGCTGATCCGGCCCGACATGGCCGACGCCGCCAAGGCGCGGGCGCTCCGCGACTTCCTCACCTGGATGGTGGGCGACGAGGCCCAGGCGATCGCGGCCGAGCTCAAGTACGCGCCGCTGCCGGCGCCGGTGGTGACGCTGGTGAACGCCCGGATCGCCGCGTTGACGGCAAACGGGGCGGCGATCGAGTGACCAGCCGCGGCCGTCAGGCCGCGGGGATACCGGCCGGGAATCCGATCAGATCTCCTTGGCCTGACGGCCGCGGCTGGAGCGGCGCCCGATCGGGCGCCGTTACTCGTCCGTTACAATTCTGTGACCGTCCGGCGGTCGTCCTCCGGTAATCTCGGGTCTTCCATGGCCCAGCCCGCCGATCCCGCCGCCACTCCCGCCCCGCCCGGTCAGGCGCAGAGCCGCTCCCTGGCCGGCGGGTCGCTGGGCGACGTGGTCTTCAAGTGGATCCTGATCCTCTCCGCGCTGGCGATCCCGCTGCTGCTGGGCGGGCTGCTCTACGAGCTGGTGAAGGGGTCGCTGCCCGCCATCGAGGCGTTCGGGCTCGGCTTCCTCACCTCGTCGGTGTGGGACCCGGTGGCCGAGCGCTTCGGCGCCTGGCCGCTGATCTTCGGCACCCTGCTCACCTCGTTCATCGCCCTGCTGCTCGCGGTGCCGCTCTCGCTCGGCGTGGCGATCTACCTCACCGAGTTCGCCCCGGGACCGATCCGCCGCCCGGTGGCGATGGTGATCGAGCTGCTCGCGGCGATTCCCTCGGTGGTCTACGGGCTCTGGGGAATCTTCGTGCTGATCCCGTTCCTCACCAGCACGGTGTATCCGTGGCTGCAGGGGACGCTCGGGTTCCTGCCGATCTTCCAAGGGCCGATCTACGGGCCCTCGGTCCTGTCGGCGTCGCTGATCCTGACGATCATGGTGATGCCGTACATCATGTCGGTGTCGCGCGAGGTGCTGCTAGCGGTGCCCGAGGGGCAGCGCGAGGCGGCGCTTGCCCTCGGCGCCACCCGCTGGGAGGCGGTCACCAGCGCGATCGTGCCGTACGCCAAGAGCGGCATCATCGGCGCGGTGATCCTGGGCCTCGGCCGCGCGCTGGGCGAGACGATGGCCGTCACCATGCTCATCGGCAACAGCCACGAGATCTCGGCGTCGCTGTTCGCGCCGGGCTACTCGATGGCCGCGGCGATCGCCAACGAGTTTTCCGAGGCGGCGAGCACGCTCCACTATGCCTCGCTCACCTACGTGGCGCTGGCGCTGTTCGGGGTGACGGTGCTCGTCAATGCCGGCGCGCGGCTCCTGATCTGGCGGGTCGGCCGCCGGGGCGGGTCGGCATGAACCGCCGGGCGATGCGGCGGTTCGTCTCGCGGTTCATGGTGGGGCTGATGGTGCTCGCCGTGGTGATCGCGGTGCTGCCGCTGCTGCTGATCCTCGGCTCGCTGCTGCTGCGCGGCGCCGGCGCGCGGTCGCCCGCCTTCTTCGTGAGCAGCCCGGCGCCCGTGGGCATGCCGGGCGGCGGCGTGCTGCACGCCATCGTGGGCACCCTGATGATCGTGGGCATGGCCTCGCTGGCCGGAATCCCGCTGGGCATCGCCGCCGGGTTCTACTGCTCGGAGTACAACGGCACCCGGCTCGCGTCGGTGACCCGGTTCGTGGCCGACGTGCTCAACGGCACGCCGTCGATCGTGGTCGGCGTCTTCGCGTGGACCTGGGTGGTCCGCGCGCAGGGACACTACTCGGCCACGGCCGGCGCGGTGGCGCTGGCGGTGCTCATGCTGCCGATGGTGATGCGCACCACCGAGGAGCTGCTCAAGCTGGTGCCGGTGTCGCTCCGCGAGGCGGCGCTGGCGCTCGGCTACTCGCGCTGGCGCACCTCGCTGGTGGTGGTGTTGCGCACGGCGCTGCCTGGCATCGTCACCGGCTCGCTGCTGTCGGTGGCGCGGATTGCCGGCGAGACCGCGCCGCTGCTGTTCACCGTGCTCGGCAGCCAGTACCTCTCGTTCGATGTCGACCGGCCGATGGCCGCGCTGCCGCTGGTGGTGTACCAGTACGCCATCGGCCCGTACCCGGCGTGGCACCGGCTGGCGTGGACGTCGGCGCTGGTCCTGATCCTGGTGGTGCTGGTGCTCAGCATCGCCGCCCGCATCGTCACCCGCCAGCGGTTCGGTCGCCGTGACTGAGCCGCTGCCCCGCCTCCGCACCGAGAAGCTCTCCGCGATGTACGGCAAGTTCACCGCGGTGAAGAACGTCTCGCTCGCGTTCGCGCCGAACAAGGTGCACGCCCTGATCGGGCCGTCGGGCTGCGGCAAGAGCACCTTCCTGCGCACGCTCAACCGGATGCACGAGATGACCCCCGGCGGCTGGATCGTCGGCAAGGTCTACCTCGACGACCAGGACGTCTACGCCAACGGCGTCTCGCCGATCCAGCTCCGCCGCCGGGTGGGGATGGTGTTCCAGAAGCCGACGCCGTTCCCCACCATGTCGATCTTCGACAACGTGGCGGCGGGGCTGGTGCTCGACCGCAGCAAGTCGAAGCGCGAGGTGGCCGAGATCGTCGAGCGCTCGCTCGTGCGGGCGGCGCTCTGGAACGAGGTGAAGGACCGGCTCAAGGCCAGCGCCGTGGGGCTCTCCGGCGGCCAGCAGCAGCGGCTCTGCCTCGCTCGCACCATCGCGCCCGAGCCCGAGGTGATCCTGCTCGACGAGCCCACCGCGTCGCTCGACCCGCAGGGCACCCAGCGCATCGAGGAGCTGGTGTTCGAGCTCAAGCGGGAGTTCACCATCATCATCGTGACGCACAACATGCAGCAGGCCGCCCGGGTGTCCGACACCACCTCGTTCTTCTACCTCGGCGAGATGGTCGAGCACGGCGCCACGCGGCGGATCTTCACCACGCCGAAGGAAGAGCGCACCGAGGCCTACATCACCGGGCGGTTCGGATGAGCCCGGCCCGGCGCGCCACCCTGGCGCCCCGCGCCCCCGAGGCCCCGGCCGACGGCCCGGCGGTCGAGGCGCGCGACTTCTCGTTCTGGTACGGCAAGGCCAAGACGCTGCACGAGATCTCGATCGCCCTGCCGCGCCGCGCGGTCACCGCGATCATCGGGCCCTCGGGGTGCGGCAAGAGCACCTTCCTGCGCAGCGTCAACCGGATGAACGACCTGGTGGTCGACAGCCGGGTGGCGGGCGAGCTGCTGGTCGAGGGACGGCCGGTGTACGGTGCCGGGATCGACCTCGTGGCGCATCGCCAGAAGGTCGGCATGGTGTTCCAGCGCCCCAACCCGTTCCCCAAGTCGGTGTACGCCAATGTCGCCTACGGGCCGGCGCTCAACGCCCTGGTGCCGCGGCGCGACCTCCCCGACCTGGTGGAACGCTGCTTGCGGCGTGCGGCACTGTGGGAGGAGGTCAAGGATCGCCTCGACCAGCCGGCCACGGGGCTTTCGGGCGGCCAGCAGCAGCGGCTCTGCATCGCCCGGGCGCTCGCCAACGAGCCGACCATCCTGCTGATGGACGAGCCGTGCTCGGCGCTCGACCCGATCGCCACGCAGCGGATCGAGGAACTGATCGTGGAGCTGAAGCGGGACTACACCATCGTGATCGTGACACACAACATGCAGCAGGCGGCCCGGGTGGCCGACCTGACGGGATTCTTCGATGCGGGCCGGCTGGTGGAGTTCGGGGACACCGACCAGATCTTCACCGCGCCGAAGCACGAGCGCACCGAAGCGTACATCACCGGGAGGTTCGGATGAGCGGCGAATCGCATCGGCACTTCCATGAGGAGCTGAGCAACGTCAAGGTCCGCCTCCTGACGATGTCGGGCGAGGCGGAGGCGGCGCTCGGCCTGGCGGTCGAGGCGCTGCTCGAGCGCGACCCGGCCAAGGCCCGGCAGGTGATCAAGGGCGACCGCGCGATCGACGCGATGGAGGTCGAGATCGAGGAGCAGTGCGTCTCGCTGCTGGCGCTCCAGCAGCCGATGGCGCGCGACCTCCGGATGCTCACCTCCGCGCTCAAGATCGCCAACGACCTCGAGCGGGTCGGCGACCACGCGGTCAACATCGCGCAGTCAGCCGAGCGCCTGGCCCAGAGCCGGCCGATCACCCCCGAGCCGGAGATCGTCGAGATGGCCCGGCTCACGCGCCAGATGCTCTCCGACGCGCTCGAGGCCTTCATCCGCGGCGACGCCGACGCGGGCCGCGAGATCTGCCTCCGGGACGACAAGGTCGACGCGCTGCACAGCTCGGTGTTCCGGATCCTCCTCACCCACATGATGGAGGATCCGCACATGATCGGCAGCGGGATGGAGCTGTTCCTCGTCTCGCGCAACCTCGAGCGGGTGGCCGACCACGCCACCAACATCGCCGAGGACGTGGTGTTCCTCGTCGAGGGCAAGACGATCAAGCACCACGCCGAGGACCGGGGCGAATCGCCGGCGTGAACCATCCTGCGGTGCCCGGCGAGCGCCTCGGGGCGATCGACGTCGGGTCGAACTCGATCCGGCTGCTGGTGGCCGCCTGGGATCCCGCCACCGGGCTCGAGGTGATCGACGAGGTCAAGGAAATGCCGCGGCTGGCCCGCGGCATCGCGCACACCGGCGCCCTCGATCCCGACGCGATGGAAGCCGCCTATGCGGCGCTGGCCCGGATGGTCGGCGTCGCCGAGCGGCGCGGCGTCACCCGGTTGGTGGCGGTGGCCACCTCGGCGATGCGCGACGCCAGCAACGGCCCCGCCTTCGCCGAGAGGATCCGCCGCGAGCTCGGCCTGCCGCTCGAGGTCATCGACACCGATCGCGAGGCACGGCTGTCGTGGCGCTCGGTTGCGCACCACTTCCCGCTCGAGGACACTCGCGCGCTGGTGGCCGACATCGGCGGCGGGTCGCTGGAGCTGGTCGCCGCGGTCGACGGCCTCGTCGAGGCGGCCGTCTCGGTGCCGTTGGGGGCGGTCCGGCTCACCGACCAGTTCCTCCCCGGCGAGCGCGACACCCGCAAGGAAGTGGCGAAGCTGCGCAAGGCGGCACGGCGCGGACTCCGGAAGGCGATGCCGTGGCGCGACCTCGCCCAGGCCACCATCATCGGCTCCGGGGGCTCGTTCACGAACCTCGCCCGGATCGCCGCGGCGCGGCGCGGCCACGCCACCGAGCCGATCCACGGCACCACCGTGAGCACCGGCGAGGTGGAGGCGCTGCTCGAGTGGCTCACCACCATGAGCACCAGCGAGCGGGCCCGGGTGCCCGGACTCAATCCGCAGCGTGCCGACATCATCCTGGCCGGGATCGCGGTCACCGCCGAGTTGCTGGCGCTTGCGGATGCGCGCGAGCTGACCGTCAGCGCGTTCGGACTGCGCGAGGGGCTGCTGCTGGAACTGGTCGGCGCCACCACCGCGGCGCCGGCCGTCACCGACCGACTCAAGCCGCTGCGCGAATTCGTCGACCGCTGCCGCGGCGATCGCCGGCACGTGGAGCAGGTGCGCGAGCTCGCCCTGTCGCTCCAGGACCAGCTCGCCGAGGCGCTCGGCGCCGAGCCGCAGGACCGCTGGTACCTCGAGGCCGCGGCACTGCTCCACGACGTGGGGCAGCTGGTGAGCTACCGGCGCCACCACAGGCACTCCTACCAGCTCATCATGCACGCCGAGCGGCTGGGGCTCGCCGCACCCGACCGGGTCATCGTGGCGCTGGCGTCGCGCTACCACCGCAAGGCCGGCCCGTCGCGCAAGCACGAGGAGTTCGCCGCGCTCGACCCCGCCGATCAGGACACGGTCCGGCGCGTCTCGGCGGTACTGCGCGTGGCCGACGGCCTCGACCGGGGCCACACCGCCAGCGTCAACCGGGTGACGGTCACCATGGTCGACGATCGCTGCGTGATTCGCGCCTACCCGCGCCTCGGCGGCGCGGACCTCTCGCTCGAACTGTGGGGCGCCGATCGCAAGAAGGACGTGCTGGAGAAGGCGCTCGATCGCGAGGTGGTGATCGCGGCGGGAATCTGACGCGACAACGCGAGGGGCGAGGGGCGAGGAGCGGCTGCGCGGCCACCACTCGCTCCTCGCCCTTCGCCTGTCGCACGGCGGCGTCAGCCGCCGTACAACGAAGTGCTTAAATACTTCATCCCCGAGTCGATCGCCACCGTGACGACCGTCTGACCAGCGCCGAGCCGCTCGGCGACCCGGAGTGCGGCGACCACGTTCCCGCCGGTCGAGGTGCCGGCGAAGATCCCCTCCTCGCGCGCCAGCCGGCGCG
>CALGOK010000192.1 GCA_937961295.1 uncultured Gemmatimonadota bacterium | reverse complement strand
ATGGGCCCGCCCGGCGTGACGCGATAGTCGAGCGGCACCGTGTCGCCGAGCAGGTGCACGCTCACCGGCAGCGCGTCGAGGTGCTCGCGTTCGGCCTGCGGCACCAGCGCGTCGACGTCGAGCACCAGCGGCACCTGCCGGAACTCTTCCCACGACGTCACGTCGCCGAGCTGCGCCAGCAGCAGCACACGGATCGCGTCGTCACTCGCCGCCGCCAGCGCCCCGCCGCTCCGGCGCCAGTATTCGCGCAACACGCGGATCGCGCGCACCAGCTGGCCCCGCATCGGATGCTCCACTTCGCCACCGAGCAGGGCGTCAACCAGCAACCGGCGGGCCTCGTCACGGTGCGCCTCGGGCACCGTCCCCTCGATCCGCTCGAGCGATGTCTCGAGGTCGAACCCGAAGTACGACAGCCGCCGCGACAGCGCGAACCCCTGGTGCCGGCGGCTGCCCGCGCTCACCAGCTGGGGAGGGCCCTGCACGGCGTAGCGGCGGATCAGGTCATAGGGAACGGTGGTTCCCTCGATCGACGCGCGGGGCACCCCGAACCGGTCGGCGAAGTACCGCAGCGTGCCCGCCACCCCGCCCCAGCTCCCGGCGACCGAGGTGCGCGAGACCCGGGCACTCTCGCCCTCCACCGTCTCGTCATCGAGCACGAAGTCGAACGGCTGGATCCTCGCCACCAGGTCAACAAATTCGGCGCGCCGCCGCTTGTCCGCGTGCGGCAGCGTGCTGGGCAGCTCGACGTCGAGCGCCCGGAACACCGAGGCCATCCCCAGCGCGCCGTCCTCGATCGACTTCATCAGCACCCCGCGCCGCTCGGCCCAGCGCGCCAGCTCCTCCTCCTCGAACACGTGGCGCACCAGCCCGTGCACCTCGCCCAGCCGGCCGCACTGATTCACCGCCTCCGCCAGGAGGTTGTACGCGGTGAGGTGATCGCTCCCCGCCACCAGCGCACCGTGCAGGTCGCGCTCGTCGCGCGTCATCCGGTGCAGCGAGTCGATCCCGCTGGCGCCCGCCACCAGCGGCAGCAGCTCGAGGTCGGCGTGCAGCAGCAGCTCGGCCCACGGCCGCTCCACCGGCAGCGCCTCGATCTGGCGGCCGTACTTCGTGAGCCGCCCGTCCTCGATCACGCCGCGGGCGGTGAGCCGCGCCACCGCCTTGACGTACGCCTCGCGGTCGAGCGGCACCGGCAGCTCCAGGTCGCGCGCGTCGACGCCGATCCCGGCGCAGGTGAGCGCCACCCGCTCGGCATCGCCGGCCAGCTGGAACTCCGGTGGCCCCGGTCGCAACGTGGCGAAGTCGAGCTCGCGGTCGGAGAGGATGTACACCTGGCCCCCGTCAACCCGGCCGTGCACTCGCCCCGCCATCTGCAGGATCTCGTTGGCACCGAGGTGCAGCCGGTGCAGCACGTTGCGGCCGCGATCCACCACGTTGCCGTAGCGCGCGTCGTAGATCACCACGGTGTCGAGCCCGGGGACGTTGAGCGCCGACTGCCCCGCCGCGGTCATCGCCAGCAGCCAGGGCTTCCTCACCTCGCCCTCGAGGAACGGCCGCACCACGCGGATCGGCTCGCCGCCGTGGTAGAACGCCGCCTCGAGCCGCGGGAAGCGCTCGCCCACCCCCTCGCCGAGCTGCTCCACTTCGGCGCGCGTGGGGAGGAAGACCGCCACGCCGCGCTTCTCGGCGATGAACCGCCGCACCCGGCGGTCGTCGAGGAACTGCTCGGGCTTGAGCGCCTCGACCTCCACCCGGGCGCGCTTCTTCGGATCGAATGCCGACGTGACCAGCACCTCGTCGCTGCCGAGGTAGTCGCGATAGACCGTGGGGTCGACGGTGGCCGAGAGCCAGATGAACCGGCAGCGCTCGCGCTTGCCGAGGGCGAGGCAGAGCTCGAGCTCGGCGGAGGTCTGGTGGATTTCGTCGACGATGATCGTGTCGCGCCCGGTGATCAGCTGGTCGGTGAGCCAGCGCCGGGCGATCCCGGTGGTGACGATCACCACGTTCCAGCGCGGCGTGTCGGGGGTCGCCTCGCGCTCGCGGTTGACCACGCCCACCTCGAGCGGCTCCTCGAGGATCGCCTCGGCGATGAGCCGGATGCCGAGCGTCTTGCCGGTGCCGGTGCCCGCGACGATTCCGAACGCCTTCCCTTCCGCCGCCCAGCGCCGCAGCTCCTCGCCGTGCTCGCGTTGCAGCAGCGTCTCGATCCGGGTGTGGAGCGCCAGCTCGATCGTCTCGCACGCCGCGCGGGTCGGGGCGATCACGATCACCCGGCCGCGGGGGTGGCGGGCGCTCCGGTAGGCCTCGACATCGGGGGGAAGGAGGTGGTCGCGGGTGAGCTTCACGCCTGCAAGGTACTCGGCCCCCGGGCGGGGCCGCCGCGCCCCTATATTCCGGCCTCACCACCCTCACCCGCCGGAGAGCAGCACCGATGCACGGAAAGACCTGCCTGGTGACCGGGGCCAACCGGGGAATCGGTCGCGAGATCGCGATCGGCCTCGCCCGCGCCGGAGAGCGCGTGCTGGTCCACGCCCGCACCCCGGAGAAGGCCGAGCGCACTGTCGCCGAGGTGCGCGCCGCGAGCGGCAGCGACCTGGTGCAGGGCTTCCACGCCGACTTCATGGACCAGGCGCAGGTCCGCCGCCTCGCCGCCGAGGTGAAGGCCGCCACCGACCGGCTCGACGTGCTGGTGAACAACGCCGCGACGTACAACACGTATCGGCAGCTCACCCACGACAACCACGAGGGGACCTTCGCGGTCAACCACCTCGCCCCGTTCATCCTCACCCGCGAGCTGCTCGGCCTGCTCGAGGCGAGCGCGCCGTCGCGGGTGGTCAACGTGTCGAGCGAGGCGCACCAGCGCGCCAGCAACATCGAGGACTGGGAGAGCCGCCAGTCGTACTCGGCCTACCAGGCCTACGCCCGCTCCAAGCTGGCCAACGTGATGTTCAGCTACGACTTGGCGCACCGGCTGGAAGGCACCGGCGTGACCGTCAACGCCTGCCACCCGGGACTGGTCGACACCGGCATCATCGAGACCGCGCTCGACCGCTGGTACTCGCGCTGGCTGATCCCGATTGCCAAGCGGGTGGCGATCCCGGTGGAGGAGGGCGCCAGAACGCCGCTCTGGCTGGCGATGGCCGACGACGTCGAGGGCGTGACCGGCAAGTACTTCAAGCAGGAGAAGCCCACGTCCTCGTCGCTGGTCTCGCACGATGCCACCATCGGCGCCCGGCTCTGGAACATCTCGCTCCGCTACACCGGCGAGGTGCCGGAGCAGGAAATCACCGGGGAGCACATCATCCACTGAGGCGCGACAAGCGAAGGGCGAGGGGCGAGGGGGAGGGTGCCTCCGCAGCGGAGGCGCCCTCCCCTTCACCGTCTTGCCCTTCACCAACGACCCGTCCCCCGTCCCCCGTCACCCGTTCCGGTCAGGGCACCACCTCCGGCCGCGGCCGCACGAAGAAGATCCCCGCAAACCCGCCGGTGACCGGGATCACCCCCGACGCGAAGTACGGATAGTTGCTCCACGTCCCGCCGCCGGTCCCCTCGCGATCGGTGTCGAAGAAGCCCACCTCCACCGGGTTCCTCGGATCGATCACGTCGATCACCCGCAGTCCCGCCCCGGTGTTCGACTGGTACATGTAGCGGCCGTGCACGTAGAGGTTGTGGTCGGTCTCGGTGGTGGTCGCGCGATACTCGGCCGCCAGCACCGGATCGTCGAGGTCGGCCAGATCCCACACCAGCGTGCGGGTATGCGGCTCACTGCCGTTGGCCTCGTCGATCTCGTCGTTGGAGAAGAACCACTGCTGGTCGTCCGACAGCCACCCCTGGTGGGCATACGCCACATTGGGATAGCTCACCGTGGCGATCGAGCGCGGGTTGGCCTTGTCGGTCACGTCGGCGAGCGAGAGCGCGGTCTCGTTCGACCCGATGCAGATCTCGCGGCCCTGGTAGTCGCGGTCCGGGCCGCGATAGACCACGCACTGTGCGTCGTGCGAGTACCCCGTGCCGCGGCGGCCGGTGACGCCGTCACTGAAGCAGCCGACGAACGTGGGCCGCTTGCGGTCGGGCTTGAGGTCGAGCATGTGAAGTCCGCCGCCGCACATCGTCCCGCCGGCGCTGGCGCCGACCACGTAGGCGAAGCCGGTCGCCTCGTTGATCACGATGTTGTGCGCGCTGGCGATGCTGGTGTACACGAAGTCCGGTTCGAACACCTGCGGCGTGGTGATGCGCCGCAGCCGGTCGAGGTCGAACACCTGCACGCCATGCTGCCCGGCCCCGTCGGCCACGATGTAGGCGTGGTCGCGGTAGACCTTCATGTCGCGCCACACGGCGGCGCGCGACCCGGGGGTCATCGGCAGGTCGCCGAGGTAGCGCGGGTTGGCCGGATCGGTCATGTCCACGAACGAGGTGCCGTCGCTGCGGCCGATGATCACATACTCCCGGCCCGTGGTCGAGTCGGTCCACCCCCACAGGTCGTTGAGCCGCATCCCGCGCACGCCACCGATGGCGCTCACCGGCAGGAACGACACCAGGTCGACGTTGCGGCAGTCCCAGCCGGCAGCGGTGCTGTCGGTGCAGCGCACCTCGGGACCGAGCACCGACGCGAGCGACTCCGGCGGCGATTCCAGCGGCGGGCTCGCCACCCAGCCGGTATCCGATCGCGACAGCACCACCGCACGGCCGGCGCCGATCGCTGCCCCGCTGATCCCCACCGCCGCGCGGTCGCCGTGCACCGCGAGCGCGCCGCCGAAGGCGCGATCGGTGACCTCATCCGGAGCGCGGAGCGCGGTCACTCCGGTCAGCCGGTCGCCTGAGCGGGAATAGACATGCACCTGCCCACCGTCTGCTGCGCCCGGCGCGCCCACCCAGAGCGCGGCAGCGGTGAGCGCAAGGCTGCCCCCGAAGCCGCCGCCGCGCGCGCCATCGAACGGCGCCACGGCACCGCGCGGCCGCCATTGCTGTCGCACCGTGTCGAGCGCGAAGCGGCTCACGCTGCCACTGCCGCGCTCGACCCCCGGGGCGCCGATGAACAGGTCGCGGCCATCGAGCGCGATCGCACCTCCGAACGCCGCGGTGGTGTCGGCTGGACCATCGCGCACCAGGCGATCTCCCGCCACCCAGGCGCCGTCGGCACGGCGAAACGGCACCACGGCACCTGAACCGCCATCGCTCCCCGGCGCACCGACCAGCAGCCATTCGCCGGCCAGCGCGAGCGCCCCGCCGTACCCCTGCAGCCCACTCGTGTCGCTTGGCACCAGCATGCCGGCGGGCTCCCAGGTGCCGTCGCGGAACGTGAATCGGTAGGCCGCCCCGCGACCGTCGGCGTGTCCCGGCGCACCGATCACCGCCAAGTCGCCCGCGAGCACGATCGTGGCACCGAAGCCGTCGCCGGCGGCGCCATCGGCCGGCAGCAGCACCCCCGCCGCCCGCCAGCGTCCGCTTGCGTCACGTGCGAAGGCATGCACCGCACCGGTCGACCGGCCGCGATCGGGATCGGCACCGACCAGCAGGTGATCACCATCCACCGCGATCGCCCGACCGAACCGGTCGCCGGTGGCGGAGTCCGATGCCACCAGCTGCGCCACCTCCCGCCAGCCTCCCCCCGCGTTCCCCGTCGCGCGTCCCCTCTCGCGGTACACGTACACCACGCCACTGCGGAACCGGTTGCTCGGCTCGCCGACGAACACCTCGTCGCCGCTCACCGCCACCGCGGCACCGAACCCAGCCCGCATCGCCTCGCGATGCTCCGGATCGGAACGCTGGGCGGAGAGCGGCGCGACCAGGCAGAGGATCGACACCACGAACGGGAAGCGTGTGCAGACGGACAACGCGGGCCTCGCGGGAGAGGGGATCTCCTACGATAGCGCCAACCGTGGTGAAGCGTGATGGGTGAAGGGTGATGGGTGAAGGGGAAGGCGCCTCCGCCGTGGAGCCGCCTTCCCCTTCACCCATCACCCATCACCCTTCACTTGGTTCAGTTGCCGTTCCGCCGGCGCGAGCGATTCTCCTGCCGCCCCTGGCCGCGGCCCGGGTTGGTGCGGGGTGCCACGACGCTGGGGCGCACGTCCCGGCGCTCCACGCGTTGGTTGCTGCGGCCGCGGCGGTCATCGCGGCGGTCGAACCGGTCGTCGCGACGGTCATCCCGACGATCGTAGCGATCCTCGTAGCGGTCGCGGCGGTCGTCGTAGCGGTCGCGGCGATCCTCGTAGCGATCGCGCCGGTCATCGCGCCAGTCGTCGCGCCAGCCGCCGCGCTGGTCGCGCCACACCCGCCACTCGCGCTGCTCGTAGCGGCTGCGGTACCGGTACCAGTCGTTGTCGCGCGGACCGAAGAAGTAGTGATCGCGATAGCGATAGATCACCACCGGTCGCGCACTGCGCCACGGCCGATCGTAGTAGTAGCCGTCGAGGTAGTAGACCGTGATCGGCCGCCAGTGCACCGCGGTCTTCTTCCAGTGCCCGTAGTTGCGGTAGGGATAGTCCACCACCACCAGGCGCGGGGGGTAGCCGTGACGGTAGTGGTCGGCGCCACCGCCGATCCGGATCGGGCCGATGTGGATGGTCGCCGAGACCTGGGCGGCGGCCGGGGCAACGCTCGCCGCAAGCAGGAGCGGCGCGAGAGCCAACGTGGTGATGCGCATGAGTGTCCTCCGGTGAAGCTGGTATCGCTGCTCACGGGAGCAGGGGTGCCAGCCCCGTGCCACGCGCGAACTCCAAGCAGCACAAGGACTTGCCCGGAAGGTCACCGGCACGCATCGTCCAAGATCTTGGACACCTGTCCACCGTCGCGGGACGCCAGTGTAAGTTGTTCCCCCGTCGTGCACGCGTCTCACCACCCTCCCGGAGCCGCATTCGTGGGCACCTTCCGCGTCACGGTGAGCAAGGACTACCTGGTCTTCGCCGCCGCCCACTTCATCACGTTCAAGGGCCACACCTGCGAGGCGCTCCATGGGCACAACTACCGCCTCGGCGTGACGGTGGAGGGGCCGATCGACCCCGAGTCGTTCTTCGTGGTCGACTTCGCGATCCTCAAGCGGATCGTGCGCAAGTACGTCGAGGTGATGGATCACCGGGTGCTGCTGCCGACGGAGAATCCCAAGCTCGCCTACGCCGAGCGCGAGGGCTCGGTGTTCGTCGACTATTTCGGGCAACCGACCTACCGCTTCCCAGTGCGCGACTGCGCCATGCTGCCGCTCAGCAACACCACGGCGGAGATGATCGCGGAGTGGGTGGGCACGAGCGTCGCGCGCGACCTCGCGGCCGAGGGGGCCCAGATCACCTGGCTCGAGCTCGAGGTCGAGGAGTCGTTCGGCCAGTCAGCAACCTATCGGTACCAGCCGGAGTAGCATCCGGGCGGGAGGATGGCGATGAAGACCAACGAACCGGTGTACGCGGGCGACGCGCTCGCCGAGCGACTGCACGGCCTGGAGGAGTGGCAGGTCGAGGGCGACTGGCTCAAGCGCGAGTACCGCACCGACGGCTGGCGCACCACGATGCTGGTGGTCAATGCCATCGCGTTCCTGGCCGAAGCTGCCAACCACCATCCGGATCTCGAGGTGCACTGGCCCAGCGTGGTGGTGCGCCTGCAGACGCATTCCGCTGGCGGCATCACCGACAAGGACCTGCAGCTCGCCCGGCAGATCGAGCAGCTGGTCACCTGGCAGCCGGCCGGCGGATTTCCGGGCCTCGAGGGACAGCCCGACGGCTGGCTCAAGACCTGAGCGATACCCGAGGGAGCACGGCCACTCCGACCCTGCTCCCCTTCCCCGATGCCCCGGCCCCGCTCGATGCCCTCGAGCGCGTGGCGCACCTGCCGAGCCCCGTGCTCCTCGACGGGGCCGCCGATCATGGCGGCCTCGGTCGCTGGAGCTACCTCGCCGTGGAGCCCCTCGAGCTGCTCGAGGGCGACGCCGAGAGCTGGCCCGCGGCGCGTGACCGGATCCGGGACTCGTTCACGCCGCGACGCCGCGGCGACGACGAGCCGCCGTTCGCCGGAGGGTGGATCGGCTGGCTCGGCTACGAGCTCGGTCGGGCCTTCGACCGGCAGCCGGTGGCCCGCGGCAACCGCCTGGCCGTCCCGGAATATTCGCTCGCGCGCCACGACGCCGTGGTGACGTGGGACCACCTGCGCGGCAAGGCGTGGCTGGCGGGCGAGAACAGGACGGCCTGCGAGCACCTGCGCCGTTCACTGCAGGGAGGATCGCGATTGGAGACTGGAGACTCGAGCGCCTTCTCGAATCTCCAATCTCCAATCACGATCCTCGGCGGCTCCACCTTCTCGCCCGACGGCTACCGCGCGGCCGTCTCCGCGGTGATCGCCCGCATCCTCGCCGGGGACATCTTCCAGGCCAATCTCTCGCAGCAGTTCGCGGTTCCGTTCTCCGGCGACCCGGTTGCCGCGTACCGCGCGCTGCGCGAGCGGGCACCGGGATCGCACGCCGCGTACCTGGCACGCGGCGCGGTCACGGCGCTCAGCATGTCACCCGAGCTCTTCCTGCGACTCGACCAGCAGACTCGCCGCGTCGAGACGCGACCGATCAAGGGAACGCGTCCGCGCGATGGCGATCCGGCGCGCGACGCGGCGCTCGCCGCCGAGCTGGTGGCAAGCGAGAAGGACCGGGCCGAGAACGTCATGATCGTCGACCTGCTGCGGAACGACCTCAATCGCGTGGCAAAGCCGGGAACGGTGTCGGTGCCGGCGCTCTGCCGGCTGGAGTCCTTCGCGGCGGTGCACCACCTCGTCTCGGTCGTCACGGCGGAGCTCGCACCGGATCGCGACGCGCTGGACCTGCTCGCGGCCACCTTCCCCGGCGGATCGATCACCGGCGCGCCCAAGCTGCGCGCGATGGCGATCCTCGCCGAGCTGGAGCCGGAGCGGCGCGGCCTCTACTGCGGCGCCATCGGCTGGATCGGAAGTGACGGCGGGATGGAACTCAACGTCGCCATTCGCACCGTGACGATCACGCACGGCGTGGCGGTGGTCCCCGCGGGTGGCGGCGTGACGGCACTCTCCGACCCGGACGCGGAGTACCGCGAGACGCTCGACAAGGCGCGCGCCCTGCTCGAGGGACTCGGAGCGGTCGCATGATCCTCCTCCTCGACCACGACGACTCGTTCGTGTACACGCTGGCGGCGTATCTCGCCGTCGAGGGTCGCGAGCCCGTGGTCAGGCGCGACGACGCGCTCACCCTCGGCGAGGTGGTCGCCCTCGAGCCGGAGCGGATCGTCCTTTCGCCCGGACCCGGCACCCCTGCCGAGTGCGCGCTGGGGCTCAGCGTGGTGCGCGAACTCGGCGCGCGGGTCCCGATCCTCGGTGTCTGCCTCGGCCACCAGGTGATCGCCGAGGCGTTCGGCGCGACGGTCTCGCGCGCCGGGCATCCGCGCCACGGCAGCACGTCGCGCATCACCCATGACGATGACGGGATCTACCGCGGCCTCCCGAATCCGCTCGAGGCGACGCGGTACCACTCGCTGGCGGTGGAGGAGGATTCGGTGCCGGAGACGCTGGTGGTCACCGCGCGCGCCGAGGACGGCGAGGTGATGGGCCTCCGGCACCGCCAGTGGCCGGTGGAGGGGGTGCAGTTTCACCCGGAGTCGATCCTCACCGAGCAGGGCCGGCGGATGATCGGGAATTGGCTGGGCGGATGACGGAGGATGGAGGGTGGCGGAAACCCTTCGATCCTCCATCCTCCATCCTCCATCCTCCATCCTCCATCCTCAATCCCCGAACGAAATCCCCAGGTGCCTCGCCGTCAGGATGATCCCGCTGTCGAGCGGCACCTGCTTCATCCGGCCCACCACCTGGCTGAGCGGCACTCGCTCCACGCTGGGCGGGTGGTACGCCACCATCACCCCGAACTCGCCCTCGGCAATGGCGCGCACGGCGGCCGACCCGAAGCGCAGCGCCAGCAACCGGTCGAAGGTGGTGGGGCTGCCGCCGCGCTGCAGGTGGCCGAGCACCAAGGTGCGGGTCTCCTTGCCGGTGCGCTGTGCGATGCCGTCGGCCACCTGCTGCCCGATCCCGCCGAGGCGCTCGCTGGGTCCCGCGGCCCGCCGCGCGGGGAGCACCGCCCTGCGGCCCGCCGGTCGCGCGCCCTCGGCGTCCACGACGATCGCGAAGTGGCGTCCGCTCCGTTCCCGCTCGCGGATCTTCTCGCAGACCTTCTCGATGTCGAACGGGATCTCGGGAATCAGGATCACGTCGGCGGTGGCCGAGATGCCGCTGTGCAGCGCGATCCATCCCGCCTCGCGGCCCATCAGCTCCACCACCATCACCCGGTCGTGCGATTCGGCGGTGGAGTGCAGCTTGTCGAGCGCATCGGTGGCGGTCGACACCGCGGTGTCGAAGCCAAAGGTTGTCTCGGTGCCGTGGACGTCGTTGTCGATCGTCTTGGGCACCCCGACCAGCTTGAGTCCCTTTTCGGCCAGTCGTGCCGCGATCCCCAGCGAGCCGTCACCACCGATCGTGACGAGGGCGTCGATCCGTTCCCGGTGGAACGCAGCGATCAGCTCGTCGGACCGGTCACGCTCGATCACCGTGCCGTCGGGCTGCGTCTCGGGCCAGCGGAAGGGATCGCCACGGTTGGTGGTGCCGAGGATCGTGCCGCCGACATGGGTGATGCCGCGGACCTCCTCGGGACCGAGCGGCACGAGGCCCGATCCGTCGTACAGACCGTGGAACCCGCGGCGGATGCCGACGCAGCTCCAGCCGCGATCATGGGCGGTGAGCACGACGGCGCGGATGACGGCATTGAGGCCCGGGGCGTCGCCGCCGCCGGTCGAGATGGCGATGCGCATTGGGGCCTCAATCGTACACGCTATCTTGCCGGGATGCACATGGCGCCCAGGCTGCTGGCGGCCCTCGCCGTCACCCTCGCCTCCCCGCTGGGCGCCCAGTCGGCGTTCCTCCCTCGGCTCGGACTGCACCGGCCGCTCGTCGACACCGTGCGGCCACCGCTGGCCACCCGGCCCACCCCCGCGCGCGTCGATGCCCTGCTCCCCCGCTCGCGTATCGTGGCCTTCTACGGGAACCCGCTTTCGCGGAGGATGGGCATCCTCGGCGAGCTCGACCCGGAACCGATGATGGCCCGGCTCGACAGCGTGGCCGCGGCATGGACGGCTGCCGACAGTGCGCACGCCGTGCGCCCGGCCCTGCACCTCATCGTCACCGTGGCACAGGCCGACTCGGGGAACGACGGGATGTACCGGCTGCGGCATGGCGATGCGCTGATTCGCCGAGTGGCCGACTGGGCAGCGAGCCGGGGATGGCTGCTGTTCCTCGACATCCAGCCGGGCCGGAGCCCGGTGCTCGCGGAGGTGGAGCGACTGGTGCCGTGGCTGCAGCGCCCCGAGGTGCACCTCGCGATCGACCCGGAGTTCACCATGCCGGCCGGCCAGGTGCCGGGCCGGCGCATCGGCACCATCGACGCCGCCACAATCAACGCGGTGGTCGCCCGGCTTGGCGCGCTCGTCGACCAGCGTCGGCTGCCGCCCAAGCTGCTCGTGGTGCACCGGTTCACGGTGTCGATGGTGACGGAACACGCCACCATCCGCAGCGATCCGCGGGTCCAGGTGGTCATCCACATGGACGGCTTCGGACCGCCCGAATTGAAGCGGACCATCTACCGCACCATCGTGGAGGAGCGGCCGGTGCAGTTCGCGGGGATCAAGCTGTTCTACAAGAACGACAAGCCGATGCTGACCCCGGCCGACGTGGTCGCGATGCGGCCGGTGCCGCTCTACGTGCAGTACCAGTGAGGACGATCGCCATGAAGCTCACCACGCTGCTCCCCGCCCTCGTCGTGCTCGGCGCGGCACCGCTCGCGGCGCAGGCCGCACCCGCCGCGCTCGACAGCGCCAAGGTGGCGGCGGGCAAGTCGCTCTTCGAGGGACGCGGCCTCTGCTTCAACTGCCACGGCATGAAGGGCGAGGGGATCCTCGGGGCGGCCACCAGACTCGACGCGACCAAGGAGAAGTGGCTCCACCACGACGGGACCCTGGCCGGGGTGATCGCGGTCATCAAGGCCGGTGTCGACGAAGAGAAGTCGGCCAGCGGCCAGATCATGCCACCGCTCGGTGGCGCCAGGTTGAGCGATGCCCAGGTCGAGCAGGTGGCGCAGTACGTGTTGCACCTGCATCGACAGCCGGTGAAGTGAGGTGTGCGGCCGGCGGTAGCCGAGGAGGGCGACAGCGCGAGGGGCGAGGGGCGAGCGGCGCTGTTAGTCGTTGCAGGTGATACACCTCGCTTCAGGGCGCACAATCTCGCCGTGCCATCCGCCCCTCGCCCCTCGCCCCTCGCGCTGTCGCAATTCGTAGTAGGCCGCGCAACCCTCCGGCGCGCAAGGCTGTACCCTGCCAGCACTTCCGGCTAGATTGCGGCCCGACCAGTGTGGCACCCCACCGACCCCGCGACAGCGAGGAGCCGCGCCCTGGACCTCCCGACTTCCCATCGCGTCCCCCTGACCTGGCTTGTCGAGCACGGGGGACCCGCCATCCGCGCCCGGACCCTCAGTGAGCTGGCCCCCGAGGGGTCGGTCGACCCCGCCACACTTACGGAGGCCGTCGCGGCGACGGTCCTCAGCGAGGCAGTCTCCGCGGTCACGACCCGGCAGCAGGAGAACGGGCTCTGGGGCTCGAACTTCCTCGCCTTCCAGACCTCGGCCCGGGACCACACCGACGAGCCGGGTGCAGTGGCTCAGTATCGTCGCCTCCTCCAGCTCGGCGTCCCGACCACCACCCGGCCGTTCCGGCTCGCCAACCGGCTGATCTTCCGGACCCTCTCGCGCGACGACGATCCGGTGCTCTACGGCGAGTTCTTCGACTCCACCGTGGACGACCCCGAGACGGCAGAGTGGTACCGGGGCCTGATTCGTGAGGGGGTCGCGGCGGCCCTGGCCGAGGCCGGGTACGAGGACGATCCGCGGCTCCGCGGCGCGGCGCACAAGATCATCTCGCAGGTGTCCACGTTCCTGCGATCGGACCTCGCGGAGGATCCGCTGATCCGCCGGGGCAGCAGCGCGTGGCAGCTCAACCCCGAGGCGTCGCCGCCGAGCTGGTGGTCGGTGGCGATGCTGGCCGCGATGCCCACCCTGCAGCGCGAGCGCGCGGGGTTCGTGGAGCGCCTGGGCCAGTACCTGACGCAGAAGGCCCCGACCAAGTCGTTCATGATCACGGTCGGCAAGACGACCATGCGCCCGGCGCACCTGCTCCTTGGCAACCCGATCGAGACCGACAGCAAGGGCGTGCCGAAGGACGTTCCGCTCGCGCTGCACTTCATCGAGCTGCTGGCGAGCCTGGGCCAGCTGGCGGCGTCGCCGGTGGCGGTCAAGGCGCTGCAGCACCTCCTGGCGGACCTCGATGCCGACGGCATCTGGCACCCCAAGAACCTGCGCTCGCAGCCCAAGGCGGCGTCCCCGATCACGCACCACTACTGGCCGCTGGCGCTCGACGACGGCGAGCTCGCGCATCGGCAGGCCGACGTCACCTTCCGCCTCGCGCTGATCGCGCGGCGGCTGGGGTGGACGCTCGAGTACGCGTGACATGGCCGGCCGCCTCGACCTTGTCCCGTTCGGCTTCACCCCGACCGAGGCCGTGATCTACGAGGTCCTGCTGACCGAGGGACCGGGCACCGGCTACACCATCGCGCGCGCGGCCGGGCTCGCACGCGCCAACGTCTACGCGGCGCTCGAGGGACTGGTCACCAAGGGCGCCGCGCGGATGGAGGACGGCCGGCCGCGACGGTTCCGGCCGGAGAGTCCCAGCACGCTGCTGGCCCGGCTTGCCGACCGCCAGGGCGAGGCACTCGATCGTCTGGCGCTGGCACTCGACACGCTGAGCGTCCCCGACACGCCCACCCTGGTCGAGCTCGCCTCGGCACGCGGCGCGGTGCAGCTGATGGGCCACGAGATCGCGCGCGCCACCAGTTCGGTGCGGATGTTCGCGCCGCCGGACGGCTGCCTGGCGCTGGCACCGCACCTTCGCCGCGCGCAATCGGCCGGCGCCGACATCGCGGTGTTCACCACGGGCGAGGTGCCGCTCGGCGGCATCCCGGTGACGCGCGTCACGGCGCCCGAGTGGCCGGGCGAGCCGGTGATCCTGCTGGTCGACGATCGGGCGGCCGTGATCGGCGCGCGCAGCGGCGAGCGATTCAACGGGCACTTCGGCAGCGGGCCGGCTTTCGTGGCGGCGGCACGGCGCACGCTTTCCTCGCTGGGAGGGGAATCGTGAGCGACGACCAGCAGCTCGACGAGGCGCTGCTCGCACTGCAGCGCGAATACCTACGCGAGGCCCCGGCGCGCCTGGCGGAACTGCGCAAGGACCTCGCGGCCTTCCGCGCCGGCGATGGCGACGCGCTCGAGTCGCTCCGGGTCCGGTTCCACCGGCTGGCCGGCTCGGGCGGCTCCTACGGCTTCCCGCGGGTCACCGCGATCGCCCGGGCGATGGAGCAGCGGATCCTCACCCCGCCGGCACCGACCCCGCAGGATGCCGACCTCTTCGAGTCCGCGATCGCCGACCTCAAGGCCACGCTGGATGAGGCCCCGGTCGAGGCGAGCGTGCCGCCGGCGCCGACCACCTCCGCGCCGGCGTTCGGCTGGCGCAGCACGCTGCTCATGGGGCGGGGCCCGCTCCGCAGCGAGCTGGAGCGGCTGCTCGCCGAGGTGGGGTTCATCGTCACCAGCCAGGAGGCCGACCTCGACCCGTGGAGCGTGCCGCCGACCGAGCGCCCCGACCTGGTGGTGGTGGGCACCGACGTCGGTGACGACCCGCTGATGCTGGCGCGATACTGGGCGGCGGCCACGCCGGACCGGCCGCGCGCGGTGGTGATCGCCGACCCGACCGACCGCTTCGACCGGCTGCGCACCGCTGCGGCGGGAGTCGACGCGGTGTTCGGGCCGTCCACGCTGCCGCGCGGGCTCACCCAGTACGCGCGCGCGCTGGTGCAGATCGGCGCGCCGCCCGCCAACGTCGTGGTGGTCGAGGACGACCCGAACCAGTCGCAGCTGTTCGCGACCTGGCTCGGGCACATCAATGCGCGGGTGACCACCTGCGGCAGCGCCCAGGTGGCGCGCGACACCCTGCTCAACGAGACCCCGGACCTGGTGCTCCTCGACGTCGACCTCCCCGACGTCGATGGCTACGCGCTCGCGCGGATGATGCGGCAGGAGCCGCGCCTCGCGCTGGTGCCGATCGTGTTCCTGACCGCGCGGCAGACAGTGGCCGACGAGATGGAGGGGCTGCGCGCCGGCGGCGATGACTTCCTGATCAAGCCGGTGGAGCGAAGCCACCTGCTGCAGGTGGTGCTCACGCGCACCGAGCGCGGCCGCCGGATCCGCGAGCTGGTCCACCGCGACGGCCTCACCGGCGTGCTCAACCACGCGACGCTGATGGCCGAGCTGGAGCACGCCATCGCCTACTCCAGCCGCCACGGCGAGCCGCTCTGCTTCCTGATGCTCGACCTCGACCACTTCAAGCGGATCAACGACACCCACGGCCACCTCATCGGCGACCAGGTGCTGATGCACGTCGCCCGGGTGTTCCGCCGCGGCGTCCGCAACTCGGACCTGATCGGGCGCTACGGCGGCGAGGAGTTCGGGGTGATCCTGCGCCGGTGCCCGCCAGCCAACGGGCGGGTGATCGCCGAGAAGATGCGCGCCACCCTCGCCGAGTCCCCGATGCGGCTCTCGAGCGGCGAGGAGATCACGATGCGCTGCAGCATCGGTGTCGCCGCCTACCCCGGCTCGGGACGCACCGCCACCGAGGTCGCCTCCGCCGCCGACCTGGCGCTCTACCGCGCCAAGAGCGGCGGGCGGGATCGGGTGGAAATGGGCTGACGCCGCGACATCGCGAGGGGCGAAGCGCGAGGGGCGAGGGGCGGCCAACCACCGCTCCTCGCCCCTCGCCCTTCGCGATGTCGCCGCTCAGTGCCGGAAACTCGTACTCAGCGGCACCACGTTCGCCGGGTTCTCGTCGCCGAACAGCAGCTTCCCCTCGCTGTAGCGCACGTCCTTGAGCGCCAGCGCGAGCACCTCGCCCAGCTCCTCCACCGTGTGCACGTCGAGGCGCTTGCGCGCCTCCTCGGGGAGGTCGTCGAGGTCCGGCTCGTTGAGCTTGGGGATGATCACCTGGCGGATCCCCGCGCGCAGCGCGCCGAGCAGCTTCTCCTTCACGCCGCCGATCGGCAGCACCCGCCCGCGCAGGGTCACCTCGCCGGTCATCGCGATGTCGTGGCGCACCTCGCGCCCCGACAGCGCCGAGATCAGCGCGGTGGCCATGGTGATGCCGGCGCTCGGGCCGTCCTTGGGGATCGCGCCCGCGGGGACGTGGATGTGGACATCCTGGTCGAACCGGTCGTCGGCGATGTGCAGCGCCGCGGCGTGCGCGCGGGCATAGGTCCACGCCGCGCGCGCCGACTCCTTCATCACGTCGCCGAGCTGCCCGGTGAGCACCAGGTCGCCCTTGCCGCGCATGGTCGAGGCCTCGACGAACATGATGTCGCCGCCCTGCGGGGTGTAGTACATCCCGGTCGCGGTGCCGACCTGGTCGATCTTCCCCTTCTCCTCCGGGTGGAGCTTGGGCCGGCCGAGCAGCTCGCGCACCATCGCGGGCGTGACGTCCGCCCGCTCCAGCTCCCGGCCGGCGATCTTGCGCGCCACCTTCCGGGCGACGCGGCCGATCTCGCGCTCGAGCTGGCGCACCCCCGCCTCGCGGGTGTAGCGCTGCACCAGCTCCAGCAGCGCCGGGCCGGTGAACGTGATCTCGTCGCTCGCGAGCCCGTTCTGCTCGACCTGCCGCGGCACCAGGTACCGCTCGGCGATCGCCACCTTCTCGGCCTCGATGTATCCCGCGAATTCCACCACCTCCATCCGGTCGAGCAGCGGCCCGGGGATGTTCTGGATGAAGTTGGCGGTGGCGATGAACATCACCTCCGACAGGTCGAACGGAATGCCGAGGTAGTGGTCGGTGAACGAATCGTTCTGCGCGGGGTCGAGCACCTCGAGCAGCGCCGAGGCGGGATCGCCCTGGAACGACACGCCGAGCTTGTCGACCTCGTCGAGCAGGAACACCGGGTTGCGGGTGCCCGCCTGCTTGAGGCCCTGGATGATGCGGCCCGGCATCGCGCCGACATAGGTGCGGCGGTGACCGCGGATGTCGGCCTCGTCGCGCGCGCCGCCGAGCGACACGCGGACGTACTTGCGCCCCATCGCCCGGGCGATGCTCTTGGCCACCGAGGTCTTGCCGACGCCCGGCGGACCCACGAACAGCAGGATCGGCGAGCGGCGCCGCGCCTCGTCGGTGTCGATCGTCGGCACGGCGGCCGGAGCACCCTCCGCATCAGGTGAAGGGTGATGGGTGATGGGTGAAGGGGAAGGCGATGCCGATCCGGAGGTGACCTCCGAGGCAGGGCGCGATGATCCATCGTCCCCTTCACCCTTCACCCTTGACCCTTCACTATCTCCCCTTGCCCCGTCACCGGCTTCCGCGCGCTCCACGCGCAGCTTGCGGACCGCCAGGAACTCCAGCACGCGATCCTTCACCTCGCCCAGCGCGTAGTGATCCTCGTCGAGGATCGTGGCGGCGGCGGGGATGTCGATGTGCTCATCGTCGCGCTCGCCCCACGGCAGCTCGGCGACGTGCTCGAGGAAGGTGCGGATCACCTGCGACTCCATCGACTCGCGCCCGATGCGACGCAGCCGGCCCAGCTCGCGGTCGACCTCCTTGCGCGCCTCCTCGGGCAGGTCGAGCGCCGCGAGGCGCTCGGAGAGCTCGTCGTCGGCGGTGTCATCCTCCTCGCCGAGCTCGCGGCGGATCGTCTTGAGCTGCTCGCGCAGGTACACCTCGCGCTGCCGCTCGCCGAGCTCCTCCTGGACCTGGCTCTTGATGTCCTCCTGGGCGTCGAGCACGGCGATCTGCCGCTGCACGTGCACCAGCACGCGGCGGAGCCGCTCGTCGATCGCCAGCGTCTCGAGCAGCTCCTGCCGCTGCGCGGTGGAGAGGTCGAGGTACCCGGCCACCAGGTCGGCGAAGCGGCCCGGGTCGTCGATGCCGTTGAGCACTTGCTGGACCACGTCCTCCGGCAGGCCGGACTTCTGCCCCAGTTCGGCCGCGCGGGTGCGCAGCTCGCGGTGCAGCGCCTCGAAGTTGGGATCGTTGCTGTCGAGGGCGGGCAGGTCCTCCATCTCGCGCAGCGTGGCCACGAGGTGACCGCCCTCCTCGACCACCTGCAGCGCCATGCCGCGGCGCTCGCCGTGGAGGAGCAACTGGACCCCGCTCATCCCGCGCTGGACCTGGCCGATCCGGGCGATGGTGCCCACCCGGTAGAGCCCCTCCGAGGCGACCTGCTCGAGGTTCTCCCGCTGCGCCAGGGCGAACACCAGCTTGTCCGGCGTCGCCAGCGCGGCCTCGATCGCCTTGAGGGTCATCGGCCGTCCCGCGCCGATCGGGGTGGTCACCCCGGGAAACAGCACCACGTCCCGGAGGGGGAGAACCGGGAGGGTCAGTCGCTCGCTCACGTCACGTGCTCCTTTCGGCACTGGGCCGAGCCGGGGTGGCCGCGTGCCACCCGCATCAGGGGAGACGAGGGTGGCATCGGCCGTGCCACGAACCGGTGCCGGATTCCTGCCGCGCTGGCTGGCCGGTCGGCCAACGGGGCACCCGGTTCACCCCTGCAACGGCGTTTCCTGTCGCGGCGGCAGGCCCTCCGCGGCACGTTGCTCGCGGCGGCAACTCAATGCAGATTCGGGGGTTGACGCTCCCCCGCCCTCTCACACGGGACGACGATGACCGAGGCCGCCCAGTCACCCTTGCCGACGCTCCTCAAGGACGCGCTGGGTGACTCATACACGATCGAGGGCGAAATCGGTCGCGGCGGCATGGGTGTCGTCTACCGGGCTCGCGACGAGCGCCTGCAGCGCCGGGTCGCGGTGAAGGTGCTGCCGCCCGAGCTCGCCTTCCAGCGCGAGATTCGCGAGCGCTTCACACGCGAGGCGCAGACCGCCGCGCGGCTGGCGCACCCGCACATCGTGCCGATCCACGACGTCGGCGAGGGCCAGGGCGTCGTCTTCTTCGTGATGGGACTGATCGAGGGGGAGTCGCTCGCGGCACGGATCCGCCGCCGCGGCCGCATCCCCGCCGAGGAAGCGCGCCGGATCATGAAGGAGACCGCCGACGCACTCTCCGCCGCCCACGGCGTCTCGGTGATCCACCGCGACATCAAGCCCGACAACATCCTGCTCGAGGGCACCCGCGGCCGGGTGATCGTCACCGACTTCGGGATCGCCAAGGCGCTCTCCTCGACCAGCGGCAACACGCTCACCAGCGCGGGCATGGCGATCGGCACCCCGTCGTTCATGTCCCCCGAGCAGGCCGCCGGGGAGAAGGAGATCGACGGCCGCAGCGACATCTACTCGCTCGGCGTGGTGTCCTACCAGATGCTCTCGGGGGAGCTGCCGTTCTCGGCGCCGACGGTGGCCGGGATCCTGATGAAGCACATCACCGAGCCGGCGCCGCTGCTCCACGAGCGGCACCCGGACATCCCCGAGGACCTCTCGCTGGCCGTGGCGCGCTGCCTCGAGAAGGATCCCGAGAATCGCTGGCCATCGGCCGACGCGCTGCGCCGCTCGCTCGAGAGCCGCAGCGTGGCGGGCTACCGTCCCACCGGCCTGGGATGGCGCGCAGCCACCCGGCCGTCGCCGGCGGCCGATCGCGGCA
>CALGOK010000191.1 GCA_937961295.1 uncultured Gemmatimonadota bacterium | reverse complement strand
CAGCAGCGTGAGTCCGCCGATGAGGAGCGTCGCGGGAAGGCGCTCCGCCAGCAGCGTGGTGACCGGTCGCTCATGGACGATCGACAGGCCGAGGTCGCCGCGGGCCGCGCCGCCGAGGAAGGCGGCGAGTTGCTCGCCGAGCGAGCGGTCGAATCCCCAGCGCGCGCGCAGGTTCGCCTCGACCGCCGGATCGAGCACCCGCTCCCCGACGATCGCGGCCACCGGGTCACCCGGCAGCAGGTGCACCAGCGTCACGAGCACGATCGACCCGGCGATCGTGAGGAGGAGTGCCTCGCCGGTGCGGCCGATGCTCCAGCGGATCACGTCAGCGATCGCGTGCCAGCGCGGCCCCCGGGCGCACCCGCCAGCGCCAGAGGTCGGTGAAGGCCTTGATCGGCCGGATCCGCACCTGCTCGAGCCGGGTGTGCACGGCGACGATGTTGATCGGCGCGGCCACCACCACCGCGGGCCGCCAATCGGCCATCCGCTCGAGCGCGGCGCGATACCCGGCATTGGGATCGCGCTGGGTCGCTGCGCCGGCGAGCAGGCGGTCGAACTCGGCATCGCACCAGCGGCCGACGTTGCTGGTGATCGGCTGGCTCGCCGCGGTGCACGACCAGGCCTGCACGAGCGAGTACGGCGACGCGTCCTGGTTCACGGCGGAGATGTCGATGTCGAAGTCGCCGGCGCGCCGCTTGGCGAACCACACCGGGCCCTCGAGCGGCTCCAGCACCGCGCGCACACCGGCCGCGTCCAGCATGCGCTCCACCTGCACCGCAATCACGCTCCGCGACGCGGACGGGCCGGGATAGATGATCCGCAGCTCCAGCGGCGCTCCGTTGCGGTCGAGCACGCCGTCGCCATCGGTGTCGCGCCATCCGGCCTCGGCGAGCAGCGCGCGGGCAGCGCGCAGGTTGGCGCGGGCCGGTGCGGGCACGCCGCCGAGCCAGTTCCACGCCTGCGACCGCACCGCGTCGGGAGCGAGCGTGGAACTGCCGAACGCCCCGGTCGCCACCACGCGCCGGTCGAGGGCGAGCGCCAGCGCCTCGCGCACCCGTCGATCGGCGAGGATCGGATGGGCCCGCGCCGTGTCGCCGGGCACCCTGGCGTTGTACAGCAGGTAGGTCACCAGATTGTGCGGCTCGGCCACGATGCGGAGCGTCGGGCGCTGGCGGGCCTGCTGGGCCTGGGTGGGCGAGAGGTCGCCCATCACGTCGATCCCGCCGCCGCGCAGCGCATTGAACCGCGCGGTGCCGTCGGGAATCGTGCGGAACAGCACGCGGGCGATACCCGGCCGGCCGCGGAAGTGCTGGTCCACCGCGCGCAACTCGGTGACCTGCCCGGGCACCCGGCGCTCGAACCGGTACGGGCCGTTGCCCACGGGTGCCGCGGTGAACGCCGAGGTCGCGAGCGACTCCGCCGGGATCCGCGCGAGCAGGTGCGCGGGCATCGGCTGCAGCTGGAACGCGACATGGTAGACCTGCTCCACCGACGGTCGCCGGAATCGCACCGCGAATCGCCGGTCGTCGATCGCCTCCACCGCCGCGATCATGGCGAACGGGGCGAGGTCGACGCCGAGCGCCGGCTGATGGATGAGCTGCCAGGCGAACGTCACGTCGCGGCTGGTCACCGGCGTGCCGTCGTGCCAGCGAGCACGCGCGTCCAGCGTGAACTCGAGCGTGAGCGAGTCGCGCCGCACCCAGCGCTCGGCGAGCTCGGGTTGCATCGCGTCGTCGCCGGTGGTGCGCAGCGTCGCGCCGAGGCCGGCGAGCCGGAGGAAGAGCTGGTCGGCCACGTCGGCATCGGAGGTGTTGCGGATCAGGTACGGCACCGGCCGCGGATCGGCAGGCAGCGCCATGATCAGCGTCCCCGGCACCGCCTGCGCCGCGGCCCGCGGCGGAGCGCCGAGGGCAAGGGCGAGCGAGACGAGTGGCAGCACCAGGTGTCGCATCTGCACTCCCAGGTTCGATGGCGGGTCAGCGGCGCCAGGTCCAGGCGGGATCGCGGAACTGCGGCTCATGGAGCCGGCAGCCGGCGAGGATCGTCGCGACGACGACCGGGTCGGCCCGCCGCGCTCCGTCGGCGAGCCACGCATCGTGAATCGCCACCGCAAGATCATCCGGGTCGAGCACCGGATCTCCACGCGATGAATGTGCCGCGGCCACCCTGTCGAGGCGATAGCGTCGGCCACCATCGCCGTCGGCCAGCGCGAGCGCGCCGTGCTGCAGCAGCGTGTCACCGATCACCTTCTGCGCCGATCCGACCCGCTTGCGCCCCGCGACGAGCACCTCGCCGCCCACCGCCGTGTCGAAGCACGCCCCGGCGCCGAGCCCGGGTGCACGCGACGGCTCGGCGGCGAGTACCGTGGCGAGGCCGCGCGCGGCGATCACCGTGGCGATCCGGTCGTGCAGATCGCGGTAGCGCTGGCGGACCCCGGCGGGACCGCCGCTGGGGCCGGCCCAGGCGTAGGTGAGGTCGGCCCGCGCGTGCCAGACGCCGCGGCCGCCGCTCGGGCGCCTCACGCAGGGAATCCCGTCGCGCTCCAGGAGATTCCGGTCCCAGGTTCGTGCGGCCGATTCGTTGGCCCCCAGCGAGAGGGTGTCATCACGCCAGCGGTAGAGGCGGAGGATCGCGTCGCCGGTGTCCCGCGCCCAGTCGGCCATGGCCCGGTCGAGCGCCATCTGCTGCCACGGCTCGCGCGACTCGGCATCGATCCAGGCAAGGGTGATCACCGCGCGAGCCGCTCCCAGACGGCGCGGGTGCGCTCGACCAGGGTCTCGAGGTCGCCATCATTGTCGATCACGTGCTGGGCGGCGACGCGCTTCGGGCCGGTGGGCAGCTGGGCCGCCATGAGGAGGTCGGCCTCGTCGGGAGCGAGTCCGCGGAGGCGCACCAGCCGGTCGCGCCGGGTCGCCGCGGGCGCGTCGACCAGCACCACCACGTCGTAGCGTGACGGGTCATCGGCCTCGTAGAGCAGCGGGATGTCGACCACGACCAGCGCCGCGCCGCGATCGACTGCGGCGCGGACCAGTTCCTCGCGCCGCGCTGCCACCGCGGGATGGACCATGCGCTCGAGCTCGAGGCGCGCGGCCGGATCGGCGAGGACGATCGCGCGCAGTGCGTCGCGGTCGAGCGCGCCGTCGGGACGGACCACCGCCGTGCCGAAGTGCTCCACGATGCGGTTGAAGACCGCCTCGCCCGGCTCCTGCAGCGTGCGCACGATGCGGTCGGCGTCGATGATCGTCGCGCCCCATTCCCGGAACAGGTCGGCCACCCGCGACTTGCCCGCGGCGACGTTGCCGGTGAGCGCGACGACGCGCGTCACAAGAGCGCCACCTGGTCCTCGTCGTGGCGCGGCAGCTGGAAGCAGGCGCGGCAGCGCGCCTCGTAGCTCTCGCTCCCCCCGACCTGGACCACGGGCGAATTCCACGGGGCCGGCTGGCCGCCGACCAGCCGCTGGTTGCGGCAGGCGAGGTCGCCGCAGACCACGCAGATCGCCTGCAGCTTGGTGACCTCCTCGGCGATCGCCATCAGGTGTCCCATCATGCCGAACGGTTCGCCGCGGAAGTCGGTGTCGGTCCCGGCACAGATCACCCGCACCCCGTGCTCGGCGAGATGCGTGGCCACCTCCACAATGCCGGCGTCGAGGAACTGCGCCTCGTCGACGGCCACCACGTCCACCGACTCGGGTTCCTCCACCGCCCGGAGGATCTCCTCGGCGCGGTCGATCGGTGCCGCCTCGATGGCCGCCCCGGTGTGGCTGGAGATGCGGTGGAGCCCCTCGTAGCGGGCGTCGAGGTGGGACTTGAACACCCGGACCCGGCGCCGGGCGATCAGCGCCCGCCGCACCCGCCGGATCAGCTCCTCGCTCTTCCCGCTGAACATCACGCCGGCCACGATCTCGATCCGGCCCTGGCGCTGGTGCATGGTCATGAGGCTCTCGTCAAGTGGTGTCGGTCGGGAGGCCTTGTCCCGCTTGGGGTCCGCGAGGGCATCACCCGGAAATGCAGGGATCTTGCGGAGTTTCGCGCACGGTCCCCATATTCTCGCGCGACCCGGCCGTTCGGGCCCGGGCTCGAATCCCACCCATTTCAACCCAGGAGCACCCCGTGAACAAGATGGAGCTCATCGAGGCGGTCGCGAAGGCCCTCGATACCTCGAAGGCGCATGCCGGCGAGATCGTGGACCTGTTCTTCTCGGCCGACGGCCTCATCGCGAGGGAGCTGAAGAAGGGCGGCAGCGTGAACCTGACCGGCTTCGGCAGCTTCGAAGTGCGCAAGCGTGCGGCGCGTGAGGGCCGCAACCCGCAGACCGGCGCCACCATCAAGATCAAGGCGTCCAAGGTGCCCGCCTTCCGTCCCGGCAAGGGCCTGAAGGACATGGTCAACAAGGCCAAGTAAGCCGCCGGGCGGATCAGCCGCCAACCCGCAGGACACAGGGACTACGGGCCGCCCCGCTGGGCGGCCCGTCGGCGTTTCAGCCCCCGTGGCGGCGGGGCGGCCGGCCGCCGCTCCGGGGGCCACCGCCGCCCCCACCGCCGCGGGACGGCAGGCCCCGGTCGACCCGGGCCACCAGCTTGCGGCGGCGGATCGTCAGTCCCGTGAGTCCCGCCGCCACTCGCTCGGCCTGATCGGTCGGTACCTCGACCAGCGAGAAGGTCTCCCGCAGCTCGATCCGCCCCACCGCCTCGCGGGAGAGCCCGACCTCCTTGATCAGCACCGCCACGAGGTCTCCGGGCGTGGCGTCGTCCCGGCGACCCACGCCGGCCCAGACCTTGCTTCGGGCCACCCCGCCCACCGGGGTCGGGGGCTCCGCCGGTTCGTCGGCGGCCTGGGCCCCGCCAGCCGGGGTGCCGACCGGACCCCGGCGCCAGAGGGCAAAGCAGGCCGCTGCCACCGCCTGGGGGTCGAACCGGTCGAAGAGCGGGGCCAGGGCGTAGCCAGCGGCCGTGAGGTCCTTGTGGTCGATGAGGGCGGTGATCTCGGCGCGCAGGGCCGCATCGCGGTCCCGGGCCAGGTCGCTCGAGCCGGCCTGCCGGATCGGGCGTGCGGCTGGGGCGAGCCGGGCCACGTAGCCCTCGGTTCCCGGCGGCACCACCAGCACCACTTCCAGGCCGGCCGCCAGCGCCGCCAGCTCACCGGGGGTCGGCAGGTCATGGCAGACCACCACTGGCGCCTCGGGGACCTCGCGGTGGACCAGCGACCCGGCCGGGAGCTCGGCCAGGGCGGCCCGCAGTGCCGCGTCGTCCGACCGATCGGCGGTCCAGACCGCCATCGCGGCGGGGTCGAGGAGCTCGATGACGGCGGCCACCGCCGCGGTCCGGCCACCCCACGGGGCGGCGAAGGTCCGAATCGCGCCCGGAGTCGACTCGGCGGCCTCCGGTGCCTCGGCGAAGCCCACGGTGAGCGATCGGCGCACGTGCCGCTCGACCAGGTCCACCACGGCACGGGGATCGCCGGTGAGCACCACGCGCTGTGCCTCACGGGCCAGGTCGGCGAGGAGCACGGTGAGCGCCTCGTCGGCGTCCCAGCTCTCTGGCCAGGCGAGGGCGAGGGCGGTGAAGCCGTCGACCCTGAGGGCGGATCGGGTGTGCAGGGCGAGGGCGGTGGCGGGGGAGCAGACCAGGAGGTCAACGATGCCTTCGGCCAGGCGGCGGGCAGCACGTGCGGGTCCGGTGGCCGTAACCACCCGGAGTTCCCCGGCGGCCGCGAGCTGGGCGATCTCCCGCCCGAGCGGTTCCACCATCACGGGGGCGGCGAGCACCAGCGCGCGTCCCTTGCTCGCGTGCACCGCCGCGGCGATGC
>CALGOK010000190.1 GCA_937961295.1 uncultured Gemmatimonadota bacterium | reverse complement strand
GCGATTCCAGCGTACTCACCCGCTTCTCCAGCGCCTTGCGGAGTCGGCCGTCGGTGGTCTGCGCCAGCAGCGCCCGGGCGGATTTGAGTTCCTCGTCGATGTGCCGCGGATCGGCCCCGGTGATCTTGTTCTTGAGCTGCTCGATGTGGGTCTCGACGGCGTCCTTGAACATCTTCGACATACCGGTGGTCGCTCCCGGTGCGAGGAGGAGTGGCGGCGAGGGGGTGTGGAAGGTGCCGAACAGGGGAGGCAGGCGAAACTGAGTTCCGTGGGGGTTCGAAGTCAAATGGACCGAGATTCGTGATTCGAGACTCGAGATTGGAGAAGGCTGGGATCGGCTCTCTCGAATCTCCAGTCTCGAATCACGAATCTCGATTAGACTTCTCGGGTGCCCCGAACCCTCCTCCTCGCCGGCATCGCGCTCACCCTCCTGGGGCTCCTCGGGATGGTGCTCACGCTCGGCAATCCGGCGGCAGGCGGGTGGGTCCGCTACCTTTTCATCCCGGCGTACGCGGCCGGCGCGCTGGCCCTGATCGTGGGCGGCGTGGTGTGGCTCCGGCGCTGGAGCCGGGGTCCCCGGCCCTAGTCTTCCCGAACCGAATCGACCGATGTCCGACACCGAGACCCTTCCGCAGACCAAGGCGTTCGATCCGCTCGCCGAGCGGCTCTTCCACGCCCGCACGATCATCATCTCCGGCGAGATCAACCAGCGTGTCGCCGAGCGCGTGACCGCCCAGCTGCTGGCGATGTCGGCTGCGAATCCGGACACGATGATCACCGTCTACATCAACTCGCAGGGCGGCCATGTGGAGGCGGGCGACACGATCCACGACATGATCCGTTTCGTGTCGTCGCCGGTGCGGATCGTGGGCACCGGCTGGGTCGCCTCGGCCGGCGCGCTGATCTACGTGTCGGTGCCGCGCGACCAGCGCTACTGCCTCCCCAACACCCGCTTCCTGCTGCACCAGCCGGCGGGCGGGATGGGCGGCACCGCCGCCGACATCGACATCGAGGCGCGCGAGATCGTCAAGATGCGCGAGCGGCTCAACAAGATCTTCGCCCGCGAGACCGGCCAGCCGGTGGAGCGGATCGAGGATGACACCCACCGCAACTTCTGGCTCTCCGCGGAGGAGGCGAAGGAGTACGGCCTGGTGGGCCGCATCATCGACGGCCAGGGAGCGCTGCCCTGAGCAGGCGGCAGGTCGGCCGCGCCACGCCATTCGGCGGCGCCGCCGACCACTTCTCCGGCGTCGCGGCCGACTACGCCCGTTCCCGTCCCGGCTATCCTGGCGAGCTCTATGCCTGGCTCGCCGCCGTGTCGCCCGCGCGCGACCTCGCGTGGGACTGCGGGTGCGGCTCGGGGCAGGCGACGCAGGGACTCGCCGACCATTTCGCCGCGGTGATCGCCACCGATCCGTCGGGCGAGCAGCTCACCCACGCCCCGCCGATCGAGCGCGTGGTGTGGAAGCAGGCCAGCGCCGAGGAGAGCGGGCTTCCCGACGCGTCGGTGGACGCGGTGCTCGTTGCGCAGGCGCTGCACTGGTTCGACCTCGAGCGGTTCTGGCCCGAGGTGCGCCGCATCGTGCGGCCCGGCGGCATCGTCACTGCGTGGAGCTACGCGTTCATGCAGGTGGGAGACCCCGAGCTCGACACGATGCTGCGGCACTTCACCACCGAAGTGGTCGGCGCCTACTGGCCGCCGGAACGGCATCACGTCGACACCGGCTATGCCGAGCTCGCGTTTCCGTTCGCGCGGATCGAGCCGCCTGCCGCGGCGATGGTCGCGTACTGGGACGTCGGCCGCCAGCTGTCGTACCTGCGCTCCTGGAGTGCCACGCGCCGTGCGCGCGAGGCGCTCGGCAGCGACCCCGTGAGCGCGATCGAGCCCGCCATTCGCGCCGCGTGGGGACCGGGCGAGCGCGAGGTGCAGTGGCCGCTCACCGTGCTGGCCGGGGTGGTCAACGGCAGCACCTGAGCGCATCATTGGATGTCCCCCTCCACCGCGGAAGGCACCATGCGCCGGTTGCTCATCCTCGTTCCGTGCCTCGTCGTCGCGCCGCTCGCCGCGCAAACCGAGGCCCCCGCTCCCACTGACGCCCAGCTGATCGCCTCCGCGATCCTGCCGCTGCCGGAGGAATTCCGCGACGGCGCCACCGTGCTCGGCTGGCTCGGACCCAATCGCACCAAGGTGCTGCGCAAGGGCGAGGGACGGATGATCTGCCTCGCCGACGAGCCGTCGCCGAACTTCCACGTGGCGTGCTACCACGACTCGCTCGAGCCGTTCATGGCGCGCGGTCGCCAGCTGCGCGCCAGCGGCATGTCGTCGCAGGACGCGTCGACGAAGCGCAACGAGGAGGTCGATGCGGGCCGGCTGCCGATGCCGATGCGCGCCGCGCTCTGGTCGCTCTCGGGTCCGCCGGGGAGCTGGAATCCGGCCACCAACGCGCTGAGCGACTCGGTGCGCGCCCTGTACGTGGTGTACATCCCCGGCGCCTCCGGTGCGTCGACGGGCCTCCCCGAGCGCCCGGCAGCCGGCGTGCCCTGGGTGATGTTCCCCGGCACCCCGCGCGCCCACATCATGTTCATCCCGGAGATGTGAGTGATGCCCTGGAAGTCGGGCGGCGATGAGATGGGCACCGTGGTCAAGGCGCTCCTCTTCACCGCCGCCGTGCTGGTGCTCCTCGGCGCGTGGCTGCTGGTCACCTCGCGCCAGCCGTTGATCGGCGCGCTGGTGATGGTGGCCGGCGTGATCGACGCGCTGATGGCGTGGGGCCTCACCAGGAGGGGGTGAGCGTGCACGCCGACCTGGAGCGGATCTCGGCCGAGCTCACCGAGGCGCAAGCGCGGATGCACCGCCTCGCGGAATCGGTCGACGACGTGACGTGGACCAGCCCGCCACCACGCGGGGGATGGTCGATGGACGAGTGCGTGGCCCACCTCACCCTCACCAACCAGCGCTATCTCCCGGTGTTCGACGCCGCGATCGACCAGGCGCCGGCATTCAACGACGACGCCGACGGCAAGCCCGACGTCCCCGAACGGTTCCGTCGCGACCTGGCCGGCTGGTTCCTCACCCGGATGATGGAGCCGCCGGTGCGGATGCGGGCGCCGACGGCGCCGCCGTTCGAGCCCCCGGGTCCGGCGTCACGCGCCGCGACGGTCGCGGCGTTCGACGCCACCCAGGCGGCGATCCTCGACCGGATCCGCGACATGGACGGCCTTAACATCATGACGATCCGGATCCGCTCGCCGTTCAACGCGTCGCTCCGCTACTCGGCGTGGTCGGCGCTCTGCATCCTCGCCGCGCACGAGCGGCGCCACATCTGGCAGGCGGAACAGGTGCGCGACGCCCTCGCACGGCAATCGGCATGACGCTCATCGACGCGGTGCGGCGCTGCATCGTGCGCGACCTCGACGGCTTCGTGCTCGAGCTCGATGGCTATCCCGACGACGCGTCGGTCTGGGCAATGCCCGCGGGGATCCGCAACAGCACCGGCACGCTTGCGGCGCACGCCGCGTGCACCCGCCGCGACTCCGTCGCGGCGCCCCGGGC
>CALGOK010000189.1 GCA_937961295.1 uncultured Gemmatimonadota bacterium | reverse complement strand
GCGTCGGCTATCCGGTCTACCGGGTGATGATGCTCCTCGGCGGCACCCACCGCACGATCGATTCCTATCTCCGGGCGCTGGCACGGCGGCTCGGCAGCGAGGCCGAGCCGGAGCACCTCACGTGGGCAGGTGAGTGAGGGTCAGGGTTCGAGGGGGAGGGTGAGCCAGGCACTCAAGGGGCCGAAGTGCAGCGTACCGGGAGTGCTCGGCAATGCGAAGTGATCGCGATCGTTCGCTGCGATGACCAACCGAATCCGGCCCCCCGCTGCGAAGCGGTGCGACACGGGCAACAGCTCGATGCGCGCATCCACGCGTCCCGCCTCACCTGGTGCTTCCGTGTCGAGTCTCGCCTGTCCTTCGGCCACGAGCCAACCTGCACCCGTCGAATCAACCTCCTCCACGTAGACGAAGACCTGTTCCGGCTTGCCCGTCGTGGCGAAGGAGAGGACGGCCACGGGACGCCCCGTCATCAAGAGGGCCCTCGTCAGCGGCTGCGTCTCGTAGGCGATCCAGCCGCGGTGTTCACCGTGGCTCGAATGTGGCCGCGGTGAGTAGTACACCGCGCCACCGCCGAGAATGGTGTTCCAGCGTGACTGCTGACCCGTGCCGAGCGACGAATCGACGGTGATGGAGGGAATGAACTCGCCGATGTCAGCGTGCCCGTTCGTGCGCGGCAGGAGGAACCCGCCGAGCTCTGCCTGAAAGACCGTGTCCCGTGTTGCCACCGGCCACTCGCCCACCGCCTTCCATTCGTTGCTGCCGGTGGTGAAGTAGTGGATCGCCGGCTCGCGGTCGATGCCGGTGTCGATCCCGCGCACGTGGTGATCGAAGAAGCGGAGCAGCTCGCGCAGGTGATTGAACTGCGAGCGCACGGGTGGCGAGCCGGGGTAGTAACTCCACGCGCCGCCGTGGTTCCATGGCCCCATGATCAGCCGCGACCCTGGTGAGGGTTGCTCGAGGAAGCGGTTGATTGACGCTGCGGAGAAGCCGTCGGCCCAGCCGCCATACGAATAGATCGGAATCCGCCGCGACAGCGTGTCGTAGCGCGCGTGCGGCGAGATGTCGGCGAAGGTGAAGCCGTCGGCCGCGGTGTCGTCGCGTGCCCTGAGGTCCTTCACCTGCTCGAAGATGTTGGCGTTGCGTGCGTGCCCGGCGACGGCCAGCGCCAGCAGCGAGTCGCCATGCGGGCCATCGACCGGGCGCACGCCGCTCACCGGACCGTTCGCTGCGTCGAACCGGTTGGCATCCATCCGCGCCACCATGCTCCCCCATGCGCGGATGAACGGCTCGAGGAAGATCCCGCCCGGAAACACCGCGTCGGCGTAGAGGTCGTACACCGAGAAGCGCGGCGCCACCGCCTTGAGCGCCGGATGTCCCAGCGTCCCCATCAGCTCGGCGGTGGTGCCGGGATACGACACGCCGGTGGCGCCCACCGCCCCGTCCGACCACGGCTGCGCCACGATCCAGTCGAGTACGTCCCAGCCGTCGCGCACCTCGGTGGGCGAGAACTCGGTGGTGCGGTGCCCGAACGACGCCCCGGTGCCGCGCACGTCGACCACCACCACCGCATAGCCCGCCCGCACGAACGCCACCAGGCCGCTGGGCGGCGCAGGGCGCGCGTTGCGCGCCGGGTCGCGGAACAGCAGCTGGCGTCGATAGCGGGTCTGCTCGACGATCGTCGCCATCGGTCGTGCCACGCCATCAGGCAGGTAGACATCCACGGCCAGCCGCACCCCGTCGTGCATCGGGACGTACTGCGAGGTGTAGCTCCAGCTCGTCGCCACCGGCGCGGGGGCGGGGAGGGTGTCCCACCAGGCGCGGTCCTGCGCGTGCAGTGATCCCGGTGCGATCAGCAGCGACAACGCGAGGAGCGAGAGGCGAAGCGCGTTGCCGGAGCCGGCGCGCCAGTACGCGCGCGTGCTCCTCCGCCCCTCGCCCTTCGCCCCTCGCACTGTCGCCTTCATCGGCCGAGCACCTTCCGGAAGAACTCCGTGCTGTACTGCTGCAATTCCTTGCGATTGTGCCCCACTCCGGGGACGAGCAGGAACTGCGCGTCGGCACCGGCCTCGTCGTAGAGCCGCTCGGCGTGCCGCCAGCGCTGCAGCGGCGTGTCGCCGAACAGCCGGTCGATCCGGTCGATCGCCTCCTGGTCCCAGCCATCGGTGAAGTCGAGCCCGTCGTTGTCGTCGAGGTCGCCCATCACCAGCAGCTGCGGCACCACGCGCCACGCGATCGGGTCGAACGGCCTGCCGGTGAGCGCCTCGAGGTCGGCGATGCCGCCGGGGTAGGGGAGCGGCTCGCCGTTCACCGAGTCGACCGGCGCGATCGGCCAGCCGCCCGGCGACCCCGCCGCGACCGCCTTCACGCGCTCCGGGTGGAGGGCCGCGAACCGGTTGGCGAACATCCCGCTCGCCGAATAGCCCTGGACCAGCACTGCGCGCTCGCTGCTGATGCCCATCCCGCCCAGCCGGAACGTGGCATCGTCGATCATGGCGAGGAGCTGAAGGTCGAGCCTGGCGAGGTCGCGCCGGTCGGTGACGAGCACGTCGCGGTCGAGCGCGTGGGTGTAGATCTGCCAGTCTTCCGCCGGCCGCACGAACGCCGGCACCAGCAGTGCCACCTCCAGCTCGTCGGCGATGCCGTGCCGCTCGAATCCCGTCCACCAGGCGTCCTTGCGGTGCACCGCCGGGTCGTCGGAGTTGGTCCCCGAGTTGTTGGGCTGGATCAGGAAGGTCACTGGCTCGCCCCGCATCCCGCGCTCGCGCGCGCCGGGCGACAGGTAGAGGAAGTAGCCGGCGTGGAACCCCGCCGACGGATTGGCCGGCACCGCTTCGACCCGGCGCCAGTAGGGCCCGATCATCACCGCCGCGGCAGTGGCCGAGCCGACCACGAGGACGGCGAGGGTGATGAGGACGCGCTTGATGGTCTTCGGCATGGCGGGAATACGGAATCACTCCTGTTCGCGTTTCGTGGTGTGACGGCGATTCGGTCGCGCCCGGCCATCGCCCTTCGCCCCTCGCCCCTCGCCCGTCGCGAGTCGTCCCAGCATCCGCTCCAGCCGCTCGAGATGGGTGACCGTGACGGTGATCGCGCCGAACGCTTCCTCGACCACGCCCCGGAAGATGAACGGTCCCTGGTCAAAGAGCACGTGGCTCCGCTCGGCGTAGACGTCGGGGAAGAGGACACATTCCACCAGGCCGTGGCCGTCGTCAAAGGTGGCGAACTGCATCGGTTCGTGCTTGGCGGTGTGCACCGGCTTGCCGGTGGTGTACATCCCGGCCATCAGCACCCGCTTCCCCACGTGGCGGTGCAGGTCGGTGCTGCGCGCCAGCTTGAAGCGCCGCAGCGAGGCGGCGTGCAGCGACATCGGGTGC
>CALGOK010000188.1 GCA_937961295.1 uncultured Gemmatimonadota bacterium | reverse complement strand
TGGGGCACCATCGGGTTGAACGACCACGGCCGAGACCTCTTCCAACTTTTCGGCTGTCAGCGGACGGTGTGGGGCGTCCGTTAATCGGGCCTGCGAGTTGACGGGATCGCCGAGGTTGTAGGGGGCGCGGTCGACCAGCAGCGCGGTGCGCGCAGCGGCGTCGCGGAGGAACGCCTGCAGCACCCCGTGGATCCGCGCGGAGTCCTCCTCGCGGAACGACCACGATGCCGCGCGCGGCGCCGTCACGCGGCGGCCTCGAGCCAGCCGATCACGCGCCGCGCCCGCGAGCGGAGGGCCGCCTGCGGTTCCCACGCCAGGTAGTCGCGGAGGAGCGGCAGCGCGTCCGGCGTGCCGTGCCGCTCCAGCCACCCCAGCGCGGCGTTGCGCCGCCACGCCGCCCCCGCGAACAGCTCGCGCCGGTTGGCGTGGTCGTGGCCCTGGGCCAGCAGCCAGCCGCCCACCCCGCCGATCGCGGCGCCCACGAGGGCGACCAGCACGGCATCGGCGGAGCGGCTCATCGGAGGGCCTCGCGGGCGGTCAGGGCGTGCGTCAGCGTCACTCCGTCAACGTATTCGAGTTCGCCGCCCACGGGCAGTCCGCGGGCGAGGCGCGAGACGGTCACGCCGTCGTGGGGCGCCAGCAGCTGCTGGAGGTACGTCGCCGTCGCCTCGCCCTCGAGCGACGAGTTGGTGGCGAGGATCACCTCGCGCACGCCGCCCTCGGCGAGCCGCCGCTCGAGCAGCTCGATCCGCAGCGCCTCGGGCCCCACGCCATCGAGCGGCGACAGCCGACCGCCGAGCACCACGTAGCGCCCGCGATAGGCGCCCGACCGCTCCAGGACCGCCATCGCCGACGGCTCCTCCACCACGCAAAGCAGCCCCGCGTCGCGCCGCGGGTCACGCCACACCGGGCACTCGCGCTCCTCGGTCGGCGCGCCGCACCCCTCGCAGGGATGCACGCGCTCGGCCACGTCGCCAAGCGCCGCGGCCAGCGACGTCATCCGATCACGCGACTGCTGCAACAGGTGGTAGGCGAGCCGCGACGCCGTCTTTCGCCCGATGCCGGGGAGGCGCGCGAACTCGGTGATCAGGCGCTCGAGGGCATCCACGCCGTCAGCGCGTCCCGGGCGGCGTGCCGTCCTCGCGCATGTCGGCCGCCCGGCGCTGCGCCTCGGCCACCGCACCCAGCAGCAGGTCGGCGAGCAGCTCCGCGTCGCGACCCTGGAACACCTCGTCCGAGAGCGCCACGCCGCGAATCCGGCCGCGACCGTCCACCTGCACCCGCACCGCACCGGCCCCGGCGCTGACCTCGATGGTCCGCGCCGCGAGCATCCGTTCCTGCTCGCCCAGGCCGCGTTCCACCTGCTGCCCGAGCTGGTTCAATTGCTGTTGCCAATCCGCCAACGCTGCCACCTTCGCTGGAGTCTCAGGGGAGACGACGATCAGCCGTCGTCGACCAGCTCCAAATCTAACGCGTCCGCGGCGGCGTCGAGCGCGGGATCCCGGCGCCGGAGCTCGGCCAGCCGTTCCCGCCGGAGGTCGTCCACGGTGAGCCGCGACTGGCGCGCCGGCGAGGGCTCCTGGCCGCCGCCCGGCTCCGCCAGCCGCACCGTCACCGGCTGCCCCAGTCGGGCCCCGGCGATGGTGCCGACCGCGGCGAGCTGGCGCTCCACCCCCTCCCGGAACACCGCCTGGTCCGGACCGAAGCCCAGCTCCAGGACCCCGGACTCCGAGGCCCGCGGCCGGGCCGCCTCGAGCGCCTGCCCCAGGAACCGGCCCTGGCGACGGGCGGTCTCGACGATGTCGGGCCAGGCTGCCCGGACCGCCTCGTCGGTCCAGGGGACCGAATACGCAGGCTGTCCCGCCGGGACGGCCGCCGCGGGCGCCGTCGTGGCAGACGGCATCGCGCCGGAAGGAGGTATCGTCGGCGGCTTGGGAGAGGTGAAGGGCGCCGGCGTCCCCGCCGAGTCCGGCGCCCGACCCTCGAGCAGCGCCTTGAGGTCGGCCGCCCGGTCCATCATCGCCCATCTGAGCAGCAGCGTCTCGAGCACCAGCCGCGGATTGGCGCTGCGCCTGAGCGGTCCCTCCGCCTCGCCGAGGAGCTTGAGCATCCGGACCACGTCCTCCGCGGCGTGCGCCTTGGCCGCCCGCTCCACCAGCGCCCGGGTCGACTCGGGGAGCGTCCCCGGCTCGGCGCCGTACTGCACCATCAGCACCGCACGGAGGAGCTCCGCCAGTCCGCCCGCCACCTCGACCAGGTCGGCGCCGGCATCGGTGAGCCGCTCGACCACCGGGAACACCTCGCCGGGCTGCCGCTGGGCCACCAGCTCGAGGATCGCGCCGAACGCCTCGTCGTCCACGAGCCCGAGCACGTCGCGCACGCGTTCGACGGTGAGCGGACCCTCGCCGAACGAGAGGCACTGGTCGAGCACCGAGAGTGCGTCGCGCATCCCGCCATCGGCGTGGCGCGCGATGAGCAGCAGCGCATCATCGCTGGCGTCGACCTGCTCGGCCGCGAGCACCGCGCGGAGCCGGTCGCGGATCGCCGCGGGACCGATGCGCCGGAAGTCGAAGCGCTGCAACCGCGACATCACCGGGGCGGCGGTGTTGGCGATCTTCTGCGGCTCGGTGGTGGCGAACACGAACACCACCCCCGGCGGTGGCTCCTCGAGGATCTTGAGCAGCGCATTCCACGCCTCGCGCGTGAGCATGTGCGCTTCGTCGACGATGTAGACCTTGTGGTGCCCCTCCTCCGAGGCGGCGTACATCGCTCGCTCGCGGAGGTCGCGGGCATCGTCGACGCCGCGATTGCTGGCGGCGTCGATCTCCACCACGTCGAGGTTCGCCTGGCCGGTCCAGATCCGGCGGCACGAGTCGCACTCGCCACACGGCTCGCCGTCGTCGCCGCGGTTGGGGCAGTTGAGCGCCATCGCCAGGATGCGCGCCGCGGTGGTCTTGCCGACGCCGCGCGGCCCCGTGAGCAGGTAGCCGTGACCCACGCGATCGCGCGCCACGGCCCCGCGCAGCGCCGCCGCCACGTGATCCTGCACCAGCAGGTCGGCGAAGCGGCGCGGACGGTAGCGACGGGCGAGGGCGATCGACATCAGGACGGTCCGGCGGGAGGAGGGAAAAGCAAAGTGCCCCAGGCTACCCGAAGCGACACCGGACATCGCTTAGCGCTGCTGCCGGCGAGGCCCTGACGCGGTTCACGGGCCGATGCCCTTCGGACCTGGGGCACCACAAAGATAGCCGCCCTCCGCGGGATCATCAATGCAGGCGCGCCGCCAGCGGCGCGCGATGGCGGCTCCGCGGGCCGGAATCCCGTGTTCCGCACCAACATCGCGCGCCCCGAGGGGCGCGCCTGCAGGGACCCTCACCGCCCCGCCCCGAACAGCACCGCATTCGCGAACAGCATCGCCGTGCCGCGCCAGAAGCCGCGGAACAACGGGTTGCCCGCGAACGCCACGACCCGGCCGCGGCCGGCGCGGTCGACGGTGGCCCACGCAGTGCCGTCGAGATGGCGATCGGTGTTGCCGGGCCAGGTGAAGCCGGCGAGCACCACGTCGTCACCGTCGAACACCACCACGTTCTCGCCGTCCTTGCTGGGCCGCAGGAAGGCGTCGGGAACCATCACCGCCAGCGCGTCGCCCTGGTACCCCCACCGCAGCCAGTGCGACGGATCGAGCGCGCCCCGCGCGATCGCGCCCGGCACCCACACCGGACGGCGATTCCCCTGCGCGCTCGGCGACGTGAACGGACCCGGTGCCGCGCTCGCGCCGAGCGCCGTGTCGGCCACGGCGAGTTCCTTGCCGGCCTCGGGGGCGTCCGCCGGCGTGCGGAGCCCTAGGTCGGACTCCTCGAGCAGCCGCGCCGCGCTGCCGATGGCCACCAGCGCTCCGCCGCCCCGCACCCAGTCGCGCAGCCGCTCCATCCCCGCCTTGCCAAGCGCGCTGCCGTAGCTCCCGTCGGGGAGGATCACCACGTTGTAGTCGTCGAGCCGCATCGATGCGAGCCGCCGCGGATCCACCGGCACGAACGGCTGCCGCAGTTCCTGCTCGAGGTACTGCCAGACGTCGCCGAAGCCGAGCTGCGAGACGCCGTCGCCCGCCGCCACCAGGATCTTCGGCGCGCGCACGGGACGGACCGCCTCGCCACCGATGCCGTGCTGCCCCGAGTCGGGGAACGCCGACGCCACGCCCACCACCGCGGCAGGATGCGCGCGCATGAGCACCTGCAGTCGTGCATGCAGCGAATCCGGGTTGCGCACCGTGCGCATCACGATGGTCCCGGTGGGATACGTGTTCCCGTCGGCCACCAGCGGCGCGGTGGCGACGCCGAGCACGAACCCCTCGCGCAGCAGCGCCAGCGCCAGCGCCTGCGCGTCGCGGGTGCCGGGCGGGATCAGGTAGCCGCTGCGCGCCGCGGGCAGGAGGACGGCATCGAACCCTTCCTCGTCCTCAACCATCCGGCTGCGCACCGTCACCCCCTCATCCGTCCACACCGCATCGAGGCCGTGGGTGAGCGGCAGCGCCCACGCGGTGATGTCGTAGAACTCGTACCCTTCCTGCGGCGCCGATTCGCTGCGGCGACGGTTGCGCTCGAAGCGGTCGAGCTGGCGCCGCACGAACGCGCTGTCGATCGCGGGACTGGGCTCGAGGATCGCCGTGGCGAGTCGCCCCTGCGGCTGCGCCAGGTCCACCAGGTACGAGCCGGCCGGGAAGCTGCGCCGCGCCGGCGCACCGCCGAGATAGCTGCGCGCAGCGCCGAGCACGAGCTGGTCGGCGAGCTGGCGCACCTCGATTCCCTGCATCCGCAGCAGGTCGACCACCTCGCGCGTGCGCACCGGGTCGGGACCCGGCGCGATCACCACCCGGCGGAACGCCCGCCGCGACGGCTCGACGAGCGCCGACTCGAAGAAGCCGCGGTAGTCGCGCAGCCGTTCGGCGCGGTGCGCCGCGAGCGTCTCCAGCGTCGCCATCGACGCCACGACGTGGTGGGCGATTCCCTCGCGGAACGAGGTCACGGTGCCGTCGTCCTTGCGGAGCATCAGCCGCGGCCCGCCGTCGCTCTCGAACGTCATCCCGATGGCACCCACCAGCGACGGCCAGGTGTCCCAGTAGCCGGGGTAGAACAGGTCGAAGACGTCGCGCACGTAGTACTGCCACCCGTGCCGGTCGAAGGCGGCGGCATTGCCGCGCCCGACCCGCTCGAGCCACGCCGAGGTCGAGGCCGGCAGGTTGGCGTTGATCGGCGCGGCGGCCGGCGGGAAGAAGTACTGCGACGTGGTGCTGTGCAGGTCGACGAAGACCTGCGGCCGCCAGCGCAGCACCGCGGCGGCGGTCGCCCGCGTCTCCGGCTGCGAGAACGCCAGCAGGTCGCGGTTCATGTCGTGGCGTCGGTGGTTGAAGCGGCCCTGGATCGCCCACGGCTCGCTCCCCTCGAGCGCAGCCGGCTCGTCGAGTGCCAGCCCCACCGAGTTGTACCACCCCGCGAAGCGCTCGTGGCCATCAGGGTTCTGCGAGGGATTGATCACCACCACCAGCGAGTCGAGCAGGCGGCGCACCAGCGGCGACTCCGACGCCAGCAGCGTGTACGCGGGGAGCATCGCCGCCTCGAATCCCGCCGGCTCGTTGCCGTGGATCGAGTGCGACAGGAACGCCACCGCGGGCGTGCGCGCGATGATCGCATCGGCGGCGGCGCGGTCGTTCGTGCGCGGATCGGCCAGCGCGGCAAGGTCGGCGCGAATCCCGTCGAGACGCGCGAGGTTGGCCGGCGACGAGATCACCAGCACCCGCATCACCTTCCCCTCGTGCGTGGTCCCGGTCACCTCGGTGCGGACCCGGTCGGGAGCCGCGGCGATCATCGCGTCGAGCACCGCCTGCTGCTGGTGGTACATCGTGTGGCGTGTGCCCACGGCGTGGCCGAGCAGCGTGTCAGGCCGTGGCACCGCCGGGCGATACGGGCCGTGACCGTAGAAGTCGTACGCCGGTGCGCCGGGCGCGACGCGCACGGTGAGCGGGACCTGGGCGGCGAGCGGGGCCGCGACGAGCAGCACCGCGGGGAGCAGGAATCGAGTCATGGGCGCGAGGGGCGAGGGGCGAGGGGCGAGGGGCGAACGATCACCCAAGGTACCCGAGGCCGGTCCGGGCGGAAGACCCAGCGGTCCCCGGTCGTGGCCGGGACGGGCCGGAATCGGGAGCGCCCCGTGCTCCGTTCTCCGTTCTCCGTTCTTCCTGGTTCGGCCGGATCGGCCGCGCCGCGCGCGGCGCGGCAGCGGACGGCGGCCCGGAGCGCTCCGTTCTCCGTTCTCCGCCATCGCGCGCCGCGAGCGGCGCGCCTTCAGTAGACCCTGCCCTTCTCCCAGACCGCCGCCGTCGCAGCGCCGATCAGGAAGACCATCGCCACCCAGAACACCCAGAGCAGGAAGAGCAGCACCGCGCCGATGCTGGCATCGACCGCGTACACGCCGCCACCCGCCCAGTAGCCGAGGTAGAGGCCGTACAGCCGCTTGGCCACCTCGAACCCGACGGTGGCGACTCCGCCGGCCAGCAACGAGCCCTTCCACGCCAGCTTCTTGGGAGAGGCATACCGGTAGAGCAGCGTGAACAGCAGCATCGCCGAACCGATGGCGAGCAGTTCGGCGAGGATCCGCCCCAGCGTCGAGGTGAGCAGCGTGAACGGCGGATTGAGCAGCACCGACTCCGAGGCGAGCAGCGACACGCCCGCGCTCAGGATCGCGTTGGTGATCGCCAGCACGAGCAGGATGCCCATCATCCCGAAATCGCGCAGCTTGCCGAAGAGGAAGCCGAGCAGGAAGTCGAGCACCGGCTGCTCACTCCGCTGCGGCTGGCGCGCCTCGAAGATCTGCGACAGGCACACCCGCACCGCCGCGAACAGCCGCGACCCGAACCAGAGGAATGCCGGGAGCGCCACCCAGCTGAAGCGCGAGCGGTAGCCCTGCACCGTCTCCAGCAACCGTTCGACGAGGGCGAACGGATCGCTGTCGCCGGGGGTGTGCACGTGGAGCGGGAGCAGCGCCGCGACGAGGGCACCCGGCTCAGCCAAGTCGACGTAGGCCATCTGGTCGAGGAACCACCCCAGCCCCTCGATCATCATCACGCCGAGCGGGATCAGCGCGAGCAGGGCATCGAAGGTGAGCGCCGAGGCGAGCAGCGGGATGTGCACCCGCTCGCCCAGCGCCATCACCCGTTCGAGCCGCTTGGGCTTCACCGGGAGGACGGACGAGAGCCCGCCACGCGGCGGGCTCTCGTCCGGGGTCGTGCCGCCCTCGTCCGCCACTCAGGCGCCGAGGTCGTCGTCGTCCTCGTCGGCCACGCCGTCGGCCGCCACGGCGGCCTCGCGGCGGTGCCGCGCGGCGGCGAGGCGCCGCTCGAGGTCGTCCCGCGCCGAGTCGGCCTTCCGCTCGATGGCGCGGCGGCCCTCGCGGACCTCCTCCTTGACCTCGTCGGCCCATTCCTGGACGGTGTCCTTCACCCGGCCAGCGCGGTCGGAGACCCCTTCCTTGAGCTCGTCCCACCGCTCGCCGGTCTCGTCGCGCAGCTGCCGCGCGCGCCGCGCGATGTCCTGCCGCGTCCGCTCGCCCGACTGCGGGGCGAACAGCAGCCCCGCCGCCGCGCCGAGCAGGGCGCCCAGGAGGAACCAGCGCACCCCCCCGCCGCTGTCGGTCTCGATGACCGTGACCGCCGCTTCGTCGTCTCGTCGCGTCATGCCTGCTCCTCGGTGCTCATTCCCCGGCGTCAGGGTCGTCCTCCGCGAGGGCCCCCTCGTGCGCCAGGTCCCCGTGCCGGATCGCCGGGGCGGTGATGAATCGGTCGACCAGCGCGGCGGTGTCGGTCACCGCCAGCTGGGCGAACAGGAAGGCGAAGGTCTTCTCGAGCTCGGCCCCGATCTGCGCCCGCACTTCCGCCGGCAGCTCCCACACCTCGCGCTTGAACGGCCCGATCGCCTTCTTGCGCGTCTTGTAATAGAACTGCTCCTCGGAGTCGTCGGCCTTGCGCTCGCCCGCGGCGTTCTCGTCGAGCCAGCGGTACATCCGCTCCCGCAGCTCGCCGGGCAGCGCCGGATGGTCGAAGACGATGTTCTGGAAGTTGGTCGCCAGGTGGATCTCGGCGGTCTCGACCCGCGGGAAGTTGCCGAACGCGTCGCCCGGCAGGGTCGAGGCGCCATGCTGCACCGCCCCGCCGAGGCCGTACTCCTCGCGCGCCGCCTTCGAGAGCGCCTCGAGCGCCTCCAGGTCGAGCTTCACCTCGGCGATCGACCCGTCCGGCAGCACCACCCCGCCGTGCGAGGTGCCGGTCTGGACCGAGATCTTGCTGATCCCGACCCCGCCGCCGGTCGCCGCCATCGTCCGATTGTACCCCTGCATGAAGGCGTGAAGTTCCTCGACGGTGGAGTTCTTGTGCCCCACCTCGCCGATCTCCGCGCCCACCGACACCGTCACCCCCTCGGGCTCCCGCTCGCGGATGAACCGGGTGATCTCCGCCGCCCGCTCGTAGTTGGCCCGCTGCTGCTCGTCGAGCGTCGGGTGGGAGAGGTCGACCAGGGTCGAGGTGTCGACGTCGATGTTGTAGAAGCCGGCAGCGATCTCCTCGCCGATCAGCTTCATCACCTCGCCCACCTCGCCCTCGGGATCGGTGGCGTACTTCTTGGCGTTGACCTGGCAATGGTCGCCCTGGATGAAGAGCGGCTGGCGATACCCCTCGCGCAGCGCCGCCCCGATCATCACCGCCACGTACTCCGCCGGCCGCTGGTCGGTGTAGGCGATCTCGCTCCGGGCGATCTCCAGGATGATCGCCCCGGCGTTCGCCTCCCTCGCCGCCCGGAACACCGCCCGCGCGGTGTCGTAGGCCATCATCCGCACGTTGATCGCCGGAACCGTGAAGCCGCCGCACTTGCCGCGGCCACGGGCGATGTAGAGGTCGTGGATCGAGGCAGGCCGCACCCCAACCTCCTGACCGATTGCCCAGAGCAGCTCACTTGCTGCCTCGCGCCGGTGCCCGTCCCCGAACACGGCGGCGTGCACCAGGCGATCCACCGCCTCGCCCTGCAGCCGACCCGGATCGGAGATCTCCACACCCGCAGCCGCCACCCGCACCGCCCCGTCGAACCCGGCAACCAGCTCAGACATCACCTGCGGCATCGGCCATCTTCTCCCGGTTTGAGGTGTCCTGATCGGTCAATCTATGCCAGCCGACCCCGGCGCCGCAAAGCCCCGTCATTGCGTCACTTCCGGAGCCGTTCCCTCGCCCCTTCCCGGCCGGCCGTGCCAGTGTCACGAAGGAAAGTTTCCACATCAACCGGGCGCGTGAAAACATTGTGGATGCACGACTTACGGAATCGGATTCAGGTGGAAAACTCCTCGGCCCAGCAACCCCAGTCGGGACGCCACTTCCCCGGCCGGGAGGAGGGGTTTTCCCCGAGTCCACGCGTGGAAAACTCCAGCTCTCCACAGATGTGACCAACCGCTCGGCGAGTGATGTGTCACCAATTGGTGTTGTGCACGGGATGTCCACGGATGGGTGACCGCTCACCCTCACCCCGTTGGGGCGACACCACTTGGCGGTCCACCTCGGTGGAAAAGCATTCTTCCACAATTGCCCCATTCGTGGAAGAACGACGAACCGTGACGAGAGGGCCGTATCGCCCCCATCCGGGGTGCTTTAGATTGCTGCCGCGTCTCGTCCCTTCCCCGTTCCTGCAAGGCCGCCATGACCGGAGACCCGATCCGCCGCACCAAGATCGTCGCCACCCTCGGACCCGCCTGGGAGGAGCCCGGACGGATCCATGCCCTGGTCGACGCGGGGGTGAACGTGGTCCGGGTCAACTCCTCGCATGGCACCCCCGAGCTGCGCTCGGCCTGGATCGAGCGGATCAAGGCTGTCCGGCGCGAGCGCCAGGCGCCGCTGGGCATCCTCGTCGACCTGCACGGTCCGCGAATCCGGGTCGGCAAGCTCGGCGAGCCGATCACCCTGACCCAGGGTCAGGAGGTCGCCTTCGCCCCGGAGGAGACCGCCGAGGCTGGCGAGATCCCGACCACCTATCCCGAGCTGGCCGAGGACGTGCGACCCGGCTCGCGGATCCTGCTCGACGATGGCCTCCTGGCGGTCGACGTGACCCGGGTCCACGGCGACCGGGTGGAGGGGAAGGTCCGCTACGGTGGCCTCCTCAAGGCAAACAAGGGAATGAACCTCCCCGGTGCCGACGTCAGCGCTCCGGCGATGACCGAGTCGGATCGCGAGGAGGTGCTCCGGGTCTGTGCCATCGGGATCGAGCACATCGGCATCTCGTTCGTGCGCCGGGCCGAAGACGTGGAGAGCGTCCGGCGGATCGCGCCGAAGCACGTGAAGCTGGTGGCCAAGATCGAGAAGGACACCGCGCTCGACAACCTCGACGACATCCTCGAGGCCGCCGACGCGCTGATGGTTGCCCGGGGCGACCTGGGCGTCGAGCTCCCGTTCGAGCAGGTCCCGCTGGTGCAGAAGCGTCTGATCCAGCGCGCCAACCGCCACGGCAAGCCGGTGATCACCGCCACCCAGATGCTCGAGTCGATGATCACCAACCCCCGGCCGACCCGGGCGGAGGCGTCCGACGTGGCCAATGCGATCCTCGACGGCACCGACGCGGTGATGCTCTCCGCGGAGACCGCCGTGGGCCGCTTCCCGCTCGAGGCCGTGCTGGCGATGGACCGGATCGCCCGGGAAACCGAGGGGTCCAAGCTGCGGCTCAGCGAGAGCGACCGCCGCCGCTGGCAGGTCCCGGCGCCCCACTTCGCCCGGACCGAGGAGGGCCAGATCCCCACCGAGGACGCCATTTCCGTGGCGGTGGCCACGGCAGCCGACATGCTGGGCGCCCAGGCGGTGGTCTGCTTCACCTCCAGCGGCTTCACGGCGCGGACGGTGTCGTCGTACCGGCCGCGGGTGCCGATCATGGCGCTCACGGCGGAGGAGGAGACCTACGAGCAGCTGGCGCTGGCGTGGGGGGTGATTCCTGTGCTGATGCCGCACCTCAAGAACTACGACCCGATGTGGGAGCTGGCCCGGCAGGAGCTGACCAAGCGGGGGATGGTGCGGCCGGGATCGCGGGTGGTGGTGACCTGTGGCGTGCCGTTCGACGAGCCCGGCACCACCAACCTCCTCAAGGTCGAGACGGTCTAGGGAGGGGCGGTGCACCTGACGCTGCTCGGCACCGGGACGTCGATGGGGGTCCCCCAGATCGGTTGCGACTGCGCCACCTGCCGGTCGGACGATCCCCGCGACCAGCGCACCCGCACCGCCGCGCTGATCGACAACGGCGAGTCGACGATCCTGATCGACACCCCGCCCGAGATCCGGCTGCAGCTGCTGCGCGCCGGCGTGGGCGCGGTCGACGCCGTGCTCTACACCCACCTGCACGCCGATCACGTCCACGGCATCGACGACCTGCGCACCATCTCGCTGCGCCGCAGCGACGTGCTGCCGCTCCACGGGCCGCGCGAGACGATGGACCACCTGGAGCGGAGCTTCAACTACATCTTCGACCGCGAGGTGGTGCCGGTCCCCGGCACCTCCAAGCCGAGGCTCGAGACGATGATTCTCGAGGCCGGCCGCACCGTGCCAATCGCCGGGATGGACGTGCTACCGCTGGGGTTCGAGCATGGCAACGCCACGGTGTTCGGGTACCGGATCGGCCCCATCGGCTACCTCACCGATGTGAAGCGGGTGCCGCCGGCCGAACGCCGCGCCCTGGCCGGGGTGGAGGTGCTGGTACTCAACGCGCTGTGGTGGCGCGAGCATCCCACCCATCTCTCGATCGGCGAGGCGGTCGAGACCGCACAGGCCATCGGCGCGAAGCGCACCTTCCTCACCCACCTCACCCACGAGACGTCGCACCGCGAACTGCTGGCGCGACTGCCGGCGGGGGTGGAGCCGGGGTACGACGGGCTGACGGTCGAAGTGTGATCCAGCCGCCGACGCATCCACCCGCGGCCTGACGGCCGCGGCTGGAATGGCGCATTACGTTTCTTGATACCATGCCCCTCTCCCTCGACCCCTCCCTGATGTTCCGCGACGCCCTCGATGGCGTTCATGGCCTCGGTCCCGGTACCATGGCCGAGCTCGCCGAGCGGTTCCCGGCGATCCGCGAGGAGATCGCGGCGCGACGCCGCGACGGCGAATACGGCTTCCTGGCGCTCGGTCGGCAGGACGAGGTCGTTGCGCGGATCGGGGCGTGGGCGGCGGAGCAGCGTCCCCGATTCCGGCACGTGCTGATCCTCGGCATCGGCGGGTCCGCGCTGGGGGCGCGGGCGCTGCTCACCGCGCTCCGTCCCGCGGCGTGGAACGAGTGGGATGTGGGCCGGCGGGAGGGGTTCCCCACCCTGACCGTCCTCGAGAACGTCGATCCGGTCACGGCACTGGCCACCCTGGATCGTCTCGACCCTCGGCACACCCTCGTCAACGTCATCTCCAAGTCGGGCGGTACCGCCGAGACGCTGGCCCAGTACCTGGTGGTGCGGCAGTGGCTCGAGCAGGCGGTGGGAGCCGATGGCGTGCGGGACCACCTGATCTTCACCACCGATCCCGAGCAGGGGCCGCTCCGGGCGATCGCCCGGGCGGAGGGGATCACCTCCTTCGAGGTTCCTCCGGCCGTCGGGGGCCGCTTTTCGGTGCTCACCCCGGTGGGGTTGGTCCCCGCCGCGCTGATCGGCATCCCGATCGCCGAGCTCCTTGCCGGGGCCCAGGAGGCCGTGGACGAGGCCGAGGCCTCGGAGCTGGAGCGGAACCCGGCCGCGCTCTGGTCGGGGCTCCAGTGGCACGCCCAGCACTCCCGGGCGGCCAACATCCACGTGCTGATGCCCTATTCCGACCGGCTGCACGACGTGGCCGAGTGGTTCCGGCAGCTGTGGGCGGAGTCGCTGGGGAAGCGGGTTGACCGGGTGGGCAACGAGGTGTTCCGCGGCCCCACCCCCGTCGCCGCCCTCGGCGCCACCGACCAGCACAGCCAGGTGCAGCTGTTCATGGAGGGACCGTTCGACAAGACGGTCACCTTCGTGCGCGTGCGGGACACCGTTGGCATGGGTGAGATCCCAGCGGCGACCGCGACAACGCGAGGGGCGAGGGGCGAGGGGCGAGACGCGCTCGCCTATCTCGGAGGACACACCCTGGGTGCACTCCTCGACGCGGAGCTGATGGCGAGGCGGGAGGCGTTGCGCACGGCCGGGCGAATGAGCATGACGCTCGAGCTGGGAACAGTGAACCCGCGGGCCCTCGGACGCCTCCTGATGTTCTTCCAGTGCGCGACGGGATTCGCCGGCTGCTGGTACGGCGTCAATCCGTTCGACCAGCCGGGGGTGGAGCTGGGGAAGAGGCTGACCCGCGAGGCGCTCGGCTAGGCGCGACAACGCGAAGGGCGAGGGGCGAAGGGCGCCGCGTGGAAGAGATCCCCGCGGCGCTTTCTCGTGTCCTCCCGGATCCCATTGGCATGGAAGCCTTGGGCATGGCGACCTACAAGGATCTGCGCGCATGGCGCGCCGCGAAGGACGTCGCGAAGTCCGTGTTTGACCTTGCCGATCGCAGCTGGTCGCCACGGCACGCGTGCGTCTATGACCAGCTCCGCCGCTCCGCACTTTCGGTCCCTCTCAACATCGCCGAAGGACATGCACAGGGCGCAGGCCCAAGGTGCCGATCGCACTTCCGGATCGCGTTCGGGTCGGCCGTCGAGACCGTGGTCCTGCTTGACTTCCTCTCGGAGCTGGGTGTCGACGCCGGCACGCTCCCCGACCTGGCGGGACGCTCACGCTCGATGTGCTACCGTCTGTGGGAGCGGAGCCGGTCGAGATGAACTCGCCACCGCCCCCTCGCCCTTCGCCTTTTCGCACTAGTCCTGGGTGACAAACCCCCGCCCTCGCCCCTCGCCCTTCGCCCCTCGCCTTGTCGCACTAGTCCTGGGTGACAAACCCCCGCCCTCGCCCTTCGCCCCTCGCCCTTCGCCTTGTCGCACCAGAAAGCGAACGACCCCGGGATTGCTCCCGGGGCCGTCGCTTTCCATCTGTGTAGCGTGTTGCGTTGCTGCTTACGGAACCATCGTCTCGCCGGCCACGAGGCCGTCGCCCGCGGCGGTCACTCCAACCGCGGCGATGATGTTGCCAGCAGCCACCGCGCCCTGCGCCGCACCCGCCCACGTGGTCGTGAACGAGCCGTTCGGGAGCGACCAGACCCACGACCGGTACGTACCCTGGTCGGTCTGGACCGGGCCCGTCGCGCTGCCCAGGTAGTTCCAGGCCGCGGCGCCGTCCCAGCGGTAGAAGTCAACCCGCGCGAACGGAGCGTTCGGCGTGTTGGTCGGCGAGGCCGCCTGCGCACGAAGCGGGGTGGTCGAGCCGAACTGGTTGGTGGTCGACACCGTCGAGATGACTCGGAAGTGCGTGACCGAGTTGGTGACGTTGCCGGTGTTGAAGGTGTTGAACGTCACACCGTCCTGCACCAGCAGCGCCGGCAGGGCGACGAGCGCCGTGCGACCCGGAGCCGGGCCACCGGTCATCGTCCCGCCCCAGTTCCACGACCAGGCAGCGACCGAGGTCGGCTTGGTGGCGGCCGGAGCAGCCTGCACGTTGTTGCCCGGGAACGCCGCAGCCGTGACGGCCTCGGCGTGGCGCACGTACGGCGCGCCGGTCGCGGGCGAGATGTTGGCGCTGAACGGCGAGGTGATCGCGTCGTTGAAGATCGCGCCGACGGCGGTCCGCGGGTAGCGGAGCGAGTCGGTCTCACCACCACCGGTCAGGTTGGCGAACGCCGGGTACTCCATCTGGAGCGAGTAGCCCGCGATCTCCGCCGAGTCGGCGAAGGTCGGCGTGAACGCCATGTTGCTGGCCGTGATCGTCCCGCTGACCGCGCCCAGGAGCGACGCGAACGGCGACACGGTGTTGACGAGCGCCTTGCGGAACAGGGTCGACGTGGTGTTGCCCGCCGCGTCGGTCACGTCCGTGGTGTAGCCGTGGTACCCCTCGGGGGTCGGCACACCAACGTTCTGACCGCCCTGCCAGCCGTCGGTGCGGAGCGAGCCACCGGCGGTGATGGAGACCAGGCCGCAGGCCGGAGCGGTCACGAAGGCCGCACCCGGGCCGCCAGTGCCAACGACGCAGATGCCCGCGTTGTTGACGTGGCTGGCGCGCGCCAGCGAATGACGCTGGGCGGCGACGCCGGCAAGCGGCTGACCCGCGTTGTAGAAGCCCGACGCGGCAACGCCGGCGTCGAGGTACTCAGCACGCCACACTTCGACGGTCGGCTTGGCCGCCCGGAAGGTGGTGTCGGCCGAAACGGCCGGGATGTAGGGCACAACCGCGTCCACGAGGCCCCAGCGGATCGACGGGACGGTCTTGTCCACGCCGAAGGTCGCCGTGGCGGCCGAGGTGCCGAGGTTGTTCAGGCGGTCCGACTCGGTACCAGTCACGCGGTACGGGCCGGTGCCGTTGGCGATCGCCGGGGCGCCGCCGATGGAGTTGGTCGCGCACTCCGGAATGTCCGCACCGGTGCCGCTCGGCATGGCAACGCCAGTGGCGCCGCCGCAGTTCGGGGCCGAGTAGGTCACCGCACGGTCGCGGGTCGCCCGCAGGCCGACACCAGCGTCAGCCGAGGCGTAGTTGATGAAGCTGAACGCAGCGTTCACCCAGCCGGTGACGGCCGGGAGGACCCGGGTCAGCGACGGGGTGGTGACGGCCGGCGAGCGCCAGTCGAACCGCAGCGAGTCCGGCGTCGAGCCGAGCACGACGGTGTTGGCGATCGTCGGGGTGAGCGGGTAGGCGTTGTTCGTGTTGTCGATCGCCGCAGTGACGACGACGTTGTCACGCGCGCCACCGGCCCACTCGTAGCCCGCCGCGCCACCGCAGTTCGGCGCGGTCGCGCCGGCGGTGGTGTAGCCGAACGTCGCCCGGAACGGCAGCGAGGTGTCGGTGAAGGTCGGGCAGCCGCCCGCGCGGAAGGTCACGGTCGCAACCGAGCGACCAGCGGTGTAGATGACCGGGTAGACGGTCACGGTGGACACGCCACCCGCGGTCGGGCCACCCGAGTAGGTGAGGCCAGCCGCGCTGTTCGCCAGGGCGCTCGGGGCCGACATGTCGGCAGCCCAGCCGTCGGCGTTGTTCAGGACGATCTGGATGGTGTTCGTGGCGGTCGCCGTCGAGCCGCGCGGATAGACCGCGGCGGAGATCGTCGAGGGACCGTTCTGGTAATCCACCGTCGCCACGCCAGTGTTGGTGTTCTTGACGTAGTTGGCGGTGTTGACCGACAGCGAGATCGGGCCGGCCGACGGCGACGTGGCAAAGGTCTGCCGCGCAGCGCGCTTGTTGCCGATGAAGACCGCGACCGAGTCGACGATCTGCTCACCCGGATCGAAGTTCATGTTGATCTCGATCTGACCGAACACGTTGCTGATGTTGACCGGAACGTTGGTCGCACCAGTGGTCACGCTCTGGATCGAGATCTGCGCCGGCGCGATCGGCCGGACAGTGACGCCCACCGACGCCGTGGCGGTCTGGCCGCCGGCGGTCGCGGTGGCAGTCACGACCGCGGCACCCTGCGCCACGGCGGTGATCAGGCCGGTCGCATCGACAGTGGCGATGGCCGGGTTCGAGCTTGCCCAGGTCACGGTGCCGGTGACACCGGCCTTCGTGATCAGCGTCGACGACGCCTGCACGAAGGTGCCCGGCGCGATCGTCGCCGAGGTCGGAGACACCGAGAACGACGTGATGTTCGGCGTCTCCGCCGGCGGCGGCGGCGGCGGCGGGACCGGGATGGTGACGTCATCGCCGCAGGCCGCGAGGCCCAGGCCGAGGACGCCAACCATCACGAAGTTGCGGTAGAACGAGCGCATTCACTCCCCCAATGGATGGTGATGTGGGCCAAATCCTTCTGGTCCGACATTCCTGCGTTCCTGCGTGTTGCTGATCCTGCGTGTGGCCCGTACCGACAACTCGCACGGGCGAGGCCGGGGTTGCGAGACACAGAGACGACGCCACTCCCCGAAGCCTGCGTCGTTCCGACACCCGCATCCTCCCGTCACGCCTTGCGCGACCGGTCGGAAGCCGGGGCCAGCACTCAAAGGTAGAAGCCCCGCCAAAACAGGTCAACTCCTTGACCTGTACCGACTTGGAGCCTCCCCTCCCGGACCAGGCACCCGCCGTCTGCCGAGGCACGACGATGATGGGCACACGTGGCCGACGGGGGGTAGTGGCAAGTCCCGTGCACAAACCGGCCAAACGGCCGGATTCAGTTGCCTGGGGGGGTGGGGCGGAAGGTGACCGTCAACTCGCCGCCGCGCTCCAGAGGCCCAACGGTGCGGATTGGCGAGGATTTCAGCGCCTGGGCCAGCGGCCCCCGACCCTCGACCCGGAGGGCACCGAGCTGCTGCTGTTCCTCGGCTGGGGCGGTCCGGACCACCACCAGGAAGCGGGAATTCCGCTCTCCGGCGTATCCGAACGACATCGAACGTGTCGATCCGACACGATTCTCCCCGGTTGGGCGGCCATTCCAGACCAGGCGCGCCCCATCGAGCTCGAGTTCCCAGGTGTCGTCCTCGCCCTCGAGGCCGGTCCGAGTCCGGAGCCGGCGGTCCTCCGTGGCGATCGAGGCCCCGCTGGCCGCCCGATCCAGGCGGCCGGCATCCAGCCCGATCTCTCGCAGGTACCACTCCGCCTCGGCCTGCCCGTGGGGGGCATGCGCAGCCACCGCGGTCAGGGTCAGCAGGATCGGCCGGCCATCCTCCATGTGCCCCACCGGGGTCCCGTCGGCCGCCACGTCCACGTACAGCCCGACGCAAACCGACCCCGGGATCCACTCCGCGAAACGCGGCTCGTCCTGCACGATCCGGATGATCACGGGTGGGAGGCCCTGGGTCTCACCGACGGTCCGGAGGCGGGTGCCGGGGGAAACCAGGGCGGGAGCGATATCGGGGTCGGCCAGGTACCAGATGCAGAAGCCACCCTGCCCGTCGATCCAGCGCCAGAGCTGCTCGGTCGACTGGGCGGCCAGCCCCCCGCCGCCGGCGAGGAGCATTCCCAGTCCCACCAGCAGCCCGGCGCCGGCTCGGCTCATCCCCCGCCCCCCTCGTTGCGGGCCGCCTCCACGGCGGCACCCAATTGGAGATAGCTCTGCGGATCGAGTGCCGCGAATGCCGGGTCGACGTAGCGGATCAACCCGTCCCGTCCGACCACCACCACCATCCGCTTGATCCGGTTGCCGTCGGTGGCGCCATACTGCCTGGCCGCCACCAGCTTCGGGTCGCTCAGCAGCTTGAACGGCAGCTCCAGTTCGCGGGCAAACCGGTGGTGACTGTCGAGCGAGTCGGCGGAGATCCCGGCCACCACCACCTTCGGTCCGAAGAGCGTCGCGGCCCGGTCGCGGAACGCCCGCCACTCGGCGATGCACCCCGGAGTAAAGTCGCCGGGATAGAACGCCAGCACCACCACGTGACCAAGTTCCTTGCGAAGATCGAACGGCTGGTCGGCGGGACCGATCCCGTCGCGCGTGGCGTAGGGGAGCACCACCTGCGGCGCCTGACGACCCGGCTTGATCTCCTCGGCGACGCGGAGCCGGAGCGTGACCGGTGCCGCGGAGTCGTGACGCTGGGCCCGGAGGCCGGCGAATGGGAGGAGCGCGGCGAGCGCGAGGAGGGCGGCGGGGGCCCGGACGACGGCCGCTGCCGCGCCGCGCGCGGCGCGGCTGGTCGATACGATCGGCGGGATCGGCCGCGTCGCGCGCGACGCGGCAGCGATCGACGTTCGTTGCGGGATTGCTGCTGTCATGGAACGACCTCCCCGAGAATCTTCATCAAGTCCTGATCTTCTCCGACTCCGGTATACCTGATGACGCCGGTGGCGTCGATGATCACCACGTACGAGGTGACCGGGGCACCGAAGGTGCGGACCGCGAGTCCGCTCTCATCATACAGCGTCCGGTAGGGCGGCCGCTCGCGCTCGACCCATCGCCTCACCCGCGAACGCGATTCATTGATAGTGACGTTGACGCCCACGAAATCCACCCGCGTCCCGTAGCGCGCGTGCGCGGCGCGCACGCCGGGCATCAGCGCCTCGCAGACCTCGCACCACGTCGCCCAGAACTCGATCAGCAACGGGCGCCCGGCGGCGCGCGCGTCGAGCCGCACCGGCTTCTGGTCGAGGTCGAGCACCGTGATGGGCGTGGCCCGCTCGCCGACCGCCGACTGCGCGGAGAGCGGGGTCGCGACGAGGAGGAGGAGCGCGAGGAGCGCGCTGCCGCGCCGGGTCCGGCGCGGCCGATCCCGGTGAGCGCCGGCATCGGCCGCGCCGCAGCGGGTAGAGGGCCGCCATCCGGCACAGACAGCATCAGCCGCGCCGCGCGCGGCGCGGCAGCGGGCAGCGGGACGGCGTCGGGGGCGGACGGCATCAGCCGCGCCGCGCGCGGCGCGGCAGCGACGGGCTTCCACGTAGCCCCCCGCCCCCCCGGCCCGCATCTCCAGCCTCGAAACTCCAGTCTCTACCACACCATCCCCCCCCTTACGAAGTAGTACTCGGCCATCACCAGGATCGCGACGCCCGCGGCGCGCTTGATCCAGGTCATCCATTGCCCCGCCCGCGGTAGCGCGGCCACCGTGCCGCTGGCGAGTCCGATCGCCACCAGCAGCGCGGTCATCCCGAGCGAGAAGACGAACAGGTAGGCGAATCCCCACACCGCGCTCCGGGTGCTCGCCACCCAGGTGAGGACCGCGGCAAACGCCGGCGCGCCACACGGCGCCGCCACCAGCCCCGAGGTGGCGCCGAGCAGGAACGCCCCACCGGCGGTGCCCCCACCCAGCCGGCTCGCCCACGCCACCAGCCGACGCGGGCCCGACACCGGGAACACCTCCAGCATGGCCAGCGCGGCCAGGAGGAGCAACGTGCCGAATCCGAGGTAGGCCCAGCGGTTGGAGGAGACGGTGCCGAACAGCGTCCCGCTCAGGCCGGCCAGGAGGCCGAGCGACGCATACACCAGCGCCAGCCCCGTGACGTAGCAGCCAGTGAGCAGCGCGGTGCGCCGCCGGCTGCGCTCCCGCGCACCGCTGCCACCGAGCAGTCCGGCGGTGATCGGGATCATCGGGTAGATGCACGGCGTGAGCGAGGTGGCCAGCCCGGCCACGAACATGATGCCGAGTGCCAGGAGCGGCTGCTGATGGAGGGCGGCGTCGAGCGACGGGTCGGTCACGGCGTGCTGCGCCTAGCCGACTGCTGCGCTGGCAACTCCGCCATACCGACGCGCCACGTAGTCGTCGAGCAGCGCCAGGAATTCCGCCACGATCCGGTCGCCCTTGAGCGTGGTGACCAGCGCGCCGTCGACATACACCGGCGCCTTGGGCTCCTCGAACGTCCCCGGCAGCGAGATGCCGATGTCGGCGTGCTTCGATTCGCCCGGGCCGTTCACGACGCATCCCATCACCGCCACGCGCAGCTCCTCGACCCCGGGATACCGCCCGCGCCACTCCGCCATGCGCTCGCCAAGATGCGCCTGGATCTCCTCGGCCATCTTCTGGAAGAAGGTGGAGGTGGTCCGGCCGCACCCCGGGCACGCGGTGACCTGCGGCGTGAAGTGGCGGATGTCGAGCGACTGGAGGATCTGCTGCGCGGTGCGGACCTCCTCGGTCCGGTCGCCGCCGGGCCGCGGCGTGAGCGAGACGCGGATCGTGTCGCCGATCCCCTGCTGCAGCAGCAGGCCGAGACCCAGCGCGCTCGCCACCTGGCCCTTCATTCCCATCCCGGCCTCGGTGAGGCCGAGGTGGAGCGGGTAATCACAGCGCGCGGCAAGGCGGGTGTACACGTCGACCAGGTCCTGCACCGTGGAGACCTTGGCCGAGAGGATGATCCGGTCGTGCCCGAGCCCCACCTGCTCGGCGAACGCCGCGGAGCGGAGCGCCGACTCGACCATCGCCTCGAGCGTCACGTCGCGCGCGTCGCGCGGGCTCGGAAGCGCCGCGTTGGCATCCATCAGCTCGGTGAGCAGCGCCTGGTCGAGCGAGCCCCAGTTGACGCCGATCCGCACCGGCTTGTCATTGGCGATCGCCACCTCGACGATGGCGCGGAAGTGCTCGTCGTGCCGCTTGCCGCCCACATTGCCGGGATTGATGCGGTACTTGGCGAGCGCGCGCGCACACTCGGGGTGGCGCGTCAGGAGCAGGTGACCGTTGTAGTGGAAGTCGCCGACGATCGGCACCGCGATGCCGGAGTCGCGCAGGCCGGCGACGATCGCCGGGACGGCGGCAGCGGCCGCGTCGTTGTTGACGGTGACCCGGACAACCTCGCTCCCCGCCCCCGCCAGCGCGGCGACCTGGCGGACGGTGGCCTCGGCGTCGGCGGTGTCGGTGTTGGTCATCGACTGCACCACCACCGGGTGCCCCGAACCGACGGCGACCCCGCCAACCATCACGGTCGGCGTGGGTCGCCTCGACATCACGGCCATCGCAGCGGGCTCAGACCAGGCCGAGCTGGGAGGTGAAGCGATCCCACTCGGCCGGCGTCACCGCGCCCTCGAGCCGGAGCGGCTCGAGCGCGGCCATGATCTCGGCCCGGGTGCCCGCGATCCGCCGGTCACGCAGCTCCTGGATCGTGCGCGAGAAGCGGTGCTCGTACTCGTCCGGCGCGAGCTCGCCGTTCTTGCGCGCGGTGGAGAGCTTGCGCAGCTCGTCGGCCGCCCGCTGGGGCTGGATCGGGGTGAGTTCCTTGTCGGACATGCGAAACCCTGAGGATGGGGTGGAGACGGAAAGATAAGCTGGCCCCCCTGCAGGCGCGCCCCTCGGGGCGCGCTGTCCCGGCATCGCGCGCCCCGACGGGCATCGCGCGCCCCGACGGGCATCGCGCGCCCCGAGGGGCGCGCCTGCTAGACCTTCTCCTTCCCCGCCGTGTCGCAGCCTTCCTGCCGCCGGGTGTCGGCGATTGCCGCGATCTTCCATCCCGCCTCGGTGCGGACCAGGAAGAGCGCATCGTAGCCGCAGTGGGAGAACCGCTCCCCGGCGTGGAAGGTGTAGAAGATCCACATCGTGGCCAGGCCACCATCGATCCGGATCTCGGGGTCGAAGATCTGCTCGTCCCACGGCACCCCGGGCCGGCCGGCTGCACCGACGAACCCATCGATGCTGCTGAACTGCACCACCTGGGGGCGGCCCGGCTGCGGGGCGGGACCCATCATGACCGCGCCCTCGACGAACGCCGAGCGGATCATGGTCGAGTCGTGTGCCCGCATCCCGTCGAACAGCTGCTTCACCACCGCCACGATCGAGTCGCGCACCGGGGGCGCCGGAATGTCGGACTGGGCCGCGAGCGGGGCGGCAACAAGGAGCGATCCTGCGAGCAGGAGAGTGCGCATGGGGAATCCTGGACGGTAGACGTTAGACGTTGGACGTTGGACGTTGGACGTTGGACGTTCGGACTACGAGGTAGGGCAAGCCGAAGTGTCAGCCCTTCGCCCTTCGCCCTTCGCCCTTCGCCCTTCGCGCTTCGCCCCTCGCCCTTCGCCCTTCGCGCTTCAGCTCCGCGGCAGCTCGCCCTTCGGCTCGGCGTCCTTCTTCTCCACGATGATCGTGTAGCTGGTGGCCAGTGCCGCGATCGCGCCGAGGGCGACCCAGAGCGGCATCAGCACCGCACCCACCACGCCGAAGGTGAGCGGGATCTCCATCACCGTGTGGCCGTCCTCGTGCTTGATGATGATCCGGCGGGCGTTGCCCTCGCGGATCAGCTCCTTGACCCGCTCGACCAGCTTCTCGCCGGGGACGGTGTGGGATTCGGTGGCCATGTCAGTCCTCCACGTCGCAGGCGCGCCCCTCGGGGCGCGCGGTGTCGGCATCGCGCGCCGTGAACGGCGCGCCTGCAGGATGTTTCGTCATCGGCTCTCGACGTCGGCAAGGAATTGCCGCACGACCCGGATCAGTTCCTCCGGATTGTCGTTCTCCGTCGCGTGCGCGGCGCCGGGAATCACCGCGAACCGCGCGTCCGGCACCAGTCGCGAGAAGTGCTCCACCGACGCCGGAGTCGCCTCGTCGTGCTCGCCGGTGACGAACAGCGCCGGGACGGTGATGCGGCGAAGCCAGGCGGTGCCATCGAAGCCCTTGAGCGTGCCGGTGCTGGTGAACTCGCTCGGCCCCCACATGTAGCCGTACACGAACGCCCCGCTCATCGTCCGGGCGCTGTCGCGGTCGGCGGGCGAGCGGTGCGGCTCGCGCCGGAGGTGGCGGGCGTAGTACTCCTCCATCGCCGCCTGGTACGCCGGATGCTCGTAGCTCCCCGCCGCCTCGTGCTCGGCAATCGCGGCCTGCATCGAGTCGGGGAGCAGGAGGATCAGCGAGTCGGCGTCGGCCTCCCACTGGGCCGTGATGACCAGCGGCGACGAGAAGGTGACGCTCCGGACGCCGGGCGGATCGGTGGCCATGTAGGCCTGCAGCAGCATGGCACCCCACGACCGGCCGTAGAGGTGCACCTCGTCGAGTCCCAGCGAATCGCGCAGCGCCTGGAGCTCGCGCACGTAGCGGTCGACGGTGTAGAGCGTGGTGTCGGTCGGGTGGTCGGCCTTGCCGGCGCCGAGCTGGTCGTAGCGATACACCGGCCGCTCGTCGCCGAGGGCGCGCCAGAGCTTGAGCGACCAGGAGCCGCTCCCGGGACCGCCGTGGATCACGATCAGCGGCGTCCCGGGGCCGTCGCCCATCCGTTCATACCAGATCTGCCCGCCTTCGACGGCGATGAAGCCCTCGGGCGGTGGCGGCGCCTCGGCGCAGGCGGCGATGAGGAACATCGGGAGGAGGATTCGCATTCAATAAGTGTACTGCGGCAGGCGCGGGGCGAGGGGCGAGGGGGGA
>CALGOK010000187.1 GCA_937961295.1 uncultured Gemmatimonadota bacterium | reverse complement strand
AGCTGATCACGCCGGTGGCGATGGACGAGGGGCTGCGCTTCGCGATCCGCGAGGGCGGCCGCACCGTCGGCGCGGGCGTGGTGACGAAGATCCTCAAGTAGGCGCGCCGCTCGCGGCGCGCGGTGCCGGCGATGGGCAGGGGTCGGCTTGAGCAACGGCGGGATCGCGCGCCCCGAGGGGCGCGCCCGCGGGAATAGAGGAACCGAGATGGCGAACGAAGAGATCACCCAGGCACCGGCTCCCGGAAAGCTCGCGGTCGCCCGCGACTTCCTGGTGGAGACCCGTGCCGAGATGGACAAGGTGGCCTGGCCCGGCAAGCCCGAGCTGGTCGCCTCGACGCGCGCGGTGATCATCGGGTCGCTGATCCTCGGGCTGGCGATCGGGCTGGTGGACAAGGTCCTCCAGCTGATCTTGGTCGACGGCATCGTGGCGATCTTCGGCCGGTGACGGCGACGATGGCGGAGTATCGCTGGTACGCGATCCAGACCACGGCCGGCCACGAGAACAAGGTCCGGTCGCTGCTCGAGCGGCGGATCCAGGACGATCCGCGGCCCGAGGGGCAGAAGCTGGTCGCCCAGGCGCTGGTCCCGACCCAGGAAGTGGTCGAGATCAAGAACGGCAAGAAGGTCACGGTCGAGCGCAAGCTCTTCCCCGGGGACGTGAGCGTGCAGATGGGGAGGGGCCAGGAGGCGCAGCACCTGGTCAACTCGATCCAGGGCGTGATCACGTTCGTCGGCACCGGGCGGGCGCCGCTGGCGCTCCGCGAGGACGAGGTCAACCGGCTCCTCGGCAAGGAGGAGGAGCAGGCCGAGGCCGCGCCGAAGGAGGAGATTCCGTTCCTGGTCGGCCAGGCGGTGGAGATCATCGAGGGGCCGTTCAGCGACTTCAACGGCACCGTCGAGGAAGTGATCGCCGAGAAGGGCAAGGTGAAGGTGTCGGTGTCGCTGTTCGGGCGGCCGACGACGGTGGAGCTGGACTACCTGCAGCTCCGCGGGCACTGACGCGACACGGCGAGGGGCGAGGCGCGAGAGGCGCCCTTCGCCCCTCGCGATGTCGCGTTCCGACGCGGCGTGAAGGATCCGGGAGCCAGGCTCCCCCCGGCGACCGCCCCGGGTCAACTGGCGGCAGGATGGGCGATGGGCGCCCGTCCGTCATTCGGCGGCCCGCCTCGCCAGCGGGCGTCGTGAAAGGAGCGACATGGCGAAGAAGATCGCGGCCATGGTGAAGCTGCAGTGCCCGGCCGGTGCGGCGAATCCCGCCCCGCCCGTCGGCACCGCGCTGGGCCCCCACGGGGTCAACATCATGGAGTTCTGCAAGCAGTTCAACGCGCGGACCCAGGCCCAGTCCGGGATGGTGATTCCGGTGGTGGTGACGATCTATGCCGATCGCACCTTCACCTTCATCACCAAGACGCCCCCGGCGCCCAACCTCCTGCTCAAGGAGGCCGGTGTCGACAAGGGGAGCGGCCAGCCCAACCGGAACAAGGTGGGCAAGGTGACCAGCGCGCAGGTCCGCAAGATCGCGGAGCTGAAGATGGCCGACCTCAATGCCTCCGACGTCGAGTCGGCGATGCGGATGATCGCCGGCACGGCGCGTTCGATGGGGCTGGAGGTGATCGACTGATGGCGACCGTCGGCAAGAAGTACCGCGACGCGGCCGCGAAGGTCGAGGCCGATCGGTTCTACGGCGCCCACGACGCCGTCGGCCTGGTCAAGCAGACCTCCTACGTGAAGTTCGACGCCACGGTGGACGTGGCGGTGCGCCTCGGGGTCGACCCGCGGCACGCCGACCAGGTCGTCCGCGGCACCGTCGTGCTCCCGCACGGCACCGGCAAGAGTGTCCGGGTGCTCGTCATCACGCAGGGCGACCGGGTGAAGGAGGCGGAGGCGGCGGGAGCCGACTTCGTCGGGATGGAGTACCTCCAGAAGCTCAAGGACGGCTGGCTCGAGTGCGACGTGATCGTCGCCACGCCGGACGTCATGGGCCAGCTGGGTGCGCTGGGCCGGGTCCTCGGTCCGCGCGGCCTGATGCCCAATCCCAAGGCCGGCACGGTCACGATGGACGTGGCCAAGGCGGTCAAGGAGATCAAGGCCGGCAAGATCGAGTTCCGCGTCGACAAGACGGGGAACGTCCACGTGCCGATCGGGAAGGTGTCGTTCTCCGAGCAGCAGCTCGCCGAGAACCTCGCCGCCTTCCTCGAGACCATCGTGAAGGCCAAGCCCTCGGCGGCGAAGGGGACCTACATCCGGTCCGCCACGCTGTCGAGCACGATGGGACCCGGCATCAAGCTCGACATGGCGGGGTACCGATGAGCAAGGCACAGCGACAGACCACGGTCGACACGCTGACCGAGCAGATCAAGGCATCGCCGAATCTCTTCGTCACCGACTTCAGCGGGCTGAACGTGCTGAAGATGACGGAGTTCCGTCGCCGGCTTCGGGCGGCGGGCGCGCGCTACGTGGTGGTCAAGAACACCCTGGCGCAGCGGGCCTTGGCGGCCAACAACATCGCGGAGCTCGACCCGCAGCTGAGCGGCACCACCGGCTTCGTGTTGGCCGGCACGGACCCGATGGCGGCGGCCAAGGTCCTCGGCGAGTTCGCCAAGGAGCACGAGCAGCGTCCCGCCGTGAAGGGCGGCTGGCTCGACGGCAAGGCCGTGGAGCCCGCCTACGTGAAGCGACTCGGCGAAATCCCGCCCCGCGAGGTGCTGCTCGGCCAGCTGGCCGGCGGCCTCAACGGGATCCTCTACCAGATGGTCGGCGCGCTCGAGGCGCTCCGCGAACAGCGTCAGGCCGCTGAGGCCTCGTAAGACACCCGGAGAACAGACACCATGGCAACGATGACCAACGAAGAGATCCTCGACGCGATCGGCAACAAGACCGTGCTCGAGCTGGCCGACCTGATCGAGGCCTTCAAGGAGAAGTTCAACGTGTCCGTCGTCGCGGCGGCCGCTCCGGCGGCTGGCGGGGCCGGCGCGGCGCCCGCGGCCGAGGAGCAGACGGAGTTCACCGTCATCCTCAAGGCCGGCGGCGACAAGAAGATCAACGTGATCAAGGTCGTCCGCGAGATCACCTCGCTCGGCCTGAAGGAAGCCAAGGACCTGGTCGACAACGCCCCGAGCAACGTCAAGGAGGGCGTGTCCAAGGCCGAGGCCGAGGAGATGAAGAAGCGGCTCGAGGAGCAGGGCGCGTCCGTCGAACTGAAGTGACCCCCTGCGGGGGTGACACCCCTTCGCCCGCCGCTGCGGCGGCGGGCGCGGGGCCCCCGCGGTCCGGTCCCCTTCAGTGAGACGGCGCATGAACGCTCGCGAGTTCGACAATCGGTTT
>CALGOK010000186.1 GCA_937961295.1 uncultured Gemmatimonadota bacterium | reverse complement strand
CGGCGGCGGTCACCGCAAACGGCGCCACGCGCATCTGCCAGCTCCGCACCGGTCCCGGTTGCGACCCGGCCTGCGCGAGTGCGCAGGCCGGGAGGGAGAGCAGGACGGCGGCGGCCGGAGCCGCCGCGCGCCACCAGCGCCTGACCATCAGGGCACCGCCTCGCTGCGGTCCTTCACCAGGAAGAGCCCCTCGCTCACGCTGGTGACCAGGATGGTGCCGCTCTTGAAGTAGGGGTACGTGCTCCACGCCCCCACCATCTGCGGCTGGTTCTCGTCGTCCGGGTAGGTGTCCATGTACGCCACCTCGCGCGGATGCACCGGGTCGCTGATGTCGACGATCCGCAGCCCCGAGCCGTAGTTGGCCATGTAGAGCTTGTTGCCCTTGACGTAGAGGTTGTGGTCGGACGACTTCACCGGACCGATGTACTCGTTGACCAGGATCGGGTCGTCGAGGTCGGTCATGTCGTAGACCATGGTGCGGGTGCCCTTGGCGGCCATGTTGCGGCCGGTGGTGTCCCGCTGCGCCTGGATCTCGTCGCCCTCGTCATCGAGGTAGAAGTACTTGTGGTCGTCGGTGAACCACCCCTGGTGGGCGTACGCCACGAACGGGTAGCTCGCCGTCGAGATCTGCTTGACGTTCTGCTTGTCGGTCACGTCGGCCACCGAGATCGCGGTCTCGTTGGAGCCGACGCAGATCTCGCGGCCGGTGTACTGCTGGTCGGGCCCGCGATAGACGATGCACACGGCGTCGTGCGAGTAGCCGGTGCCGCGGCGGCCGGTGATGCCATCGGAGTAGCAGCCCACGAAGGTGGGGTTCTTCGGCTCGCGGATGTCGATCATGTGGAGCCCGCCGCCGCACGGCTGCGGCCCCGAAGTGCCGACCGAATAGGCAAAGCCGGTCTCCTCGTTGATCACGATGTTGTGCGCGCTCGCGATGTTGTCGTACAGCACGTCGGGGGTGAACACCTGCGGCGTGCGCACGGTGCGGAGCCGGGCGAGGTCGAACACCTGCATCCCGTGCTGACCGGCGCCGTCGGCCACGATGTACGCGTGATCCTTGTAGGTCTTGATGTCGCGCCACGCGGCCGGGTTGGCGCCCGGGGTGAGCGGCAGGTTGCCGAGGTAGCGCGGATTCTCGGGGTCGGTGACGTCGACGAACGCCGTGCCGTCGTTGCGGCCGGCCAGCGCGTACTCGCGGCCGGTCTGCGGGTCGGTCCACCCCCAGTTGTCGCTCATCTGCGACCCGCGGTCGCCGCCCACCTGGGAGATCGGCAGGAACGCCAGCAGCCCGGTGTTGCCGCACTTGAACTCGGCCGCGTCACCACCCTCGCACACCACCTCCTTGCCCTTCACCATCTGGAAGCGGTCCTCGGTCGGCGGGAACGCCGCCGCCAGCGTCGACCAGCCGCCGGTGGGCGACCGCTCGAGGAAGAGGATCGTCCCCTCGCCGCGGATGTCACCCGGCATCCCGATCACCGCCTGGTTGCCCGACACGGCGAACGTCGCGCCGGCCTGCGCACCGCGCCGGTTGAGCGAGTCGACCACCAGCTTGGTCATCCCTGCCGGCCCGCGCTCGGTGAGCGCCACCCGGTAGATGTCGCCGGTGCCGCCGGAGGTCGGCGCACCGACCCACAGCTCGTTGCCGACCATCGCCAGGGCGGCGCCGAAGCTCGCCGTCGGCGGGAAGTCGAACGGCGTGACCTGGCTGCGCTCGACCCACGCACCGCTCGCCGCGATCCGGTCGAACGCCACCACCATCCCCAGCCCGCTGGAGCCGCCGCGGAAACCGCCGCGCTGCTGCGGTTGCTCCGGCTGCGCGGCGAGCTGCGGCACCAGCACGTTCCCCGGCGCCCCGATGATCAGGTGGTCGCCGCGCAGCAGCAGCGCGGCACCGAACTGGGCGTCGTCCGAGGCGCGCCGCGAGACCAGGGCAGAGGCGGTCTCCTGGGTCCAGCCGCTCTCGCCGCGCACGAAGGTGTAGACGGCACCCTTGCCGTCGTGCCCCGGAGCACCGACTGCCACGCGATTTCCGTCGATGGCAATCGCCGAGCCGAACGCGGCGTTCTCGCTCAGCCCTTCCGGCGCCAGCTTGCCGGCCAGCGACCAGGCGCCATTCGCGCGACGGTACACGATCACCTCGCCACCGCCGATCCCCGGCGCGCCCACGAGCGCCAGGTCGCCGGCCAGCGCGATCGCCGCGCCGAACTGCGATCCGGCCACCTCGGGCGCCGCCAGCATGCCGGCCGCGGCGTAGCTGCCGTCACCACCGCGGGTGTAGACATGCACCATCCCCGGGGCCTCCGGCGGCGCCTCGCCGCCGCCCCGCTGGAACGCGCGTGGCGGCACGTGGCCCACCAGCAGCGTGGTTCCCTCGGCAGCCAGGGCGGCACCGAACCCGGTCCCTCCCTCGGGGAGCCGCAGCGTGGCGGCGTGCTGCCACGCGCGCGGCAGCCCGCGGCGGAAGATCCAGACCGCACCATCGCTGCCGCGACCCCCGGGTTCGCCCACGAAGGCGTGGTCGCCGGCGAGGGCGAGCGCCCGGCCGAACTGGGCCGGCTCGGGGAGTGGTGCCGCGGTGGCCATCAGCGTCCCGGCGGCCAGAGCGACCGCCGCGGAGCCGAGGAGCGCGGTGACGAGGTTGCGCGTCACGGGTACCTCCAGAAAGGAATTGCTGCCATGCGGGAAGGGTGCCTGCAGAACATATGGTACGCGCAGGTGGGGGGTGAGGTTCAGGGCGCCGCAGTCTGGAACAGCCGCAGCCCGCCGCCCTGGCCGCCCACCAGCAGCTCCACGCGGCCATCGCCGTCGAGGTCGCCGGCGGCCGGCGCGGCCAGCAGGTCGCCGCTGGCGACCGCGAACCGCTCGTCGCGGAGGAAGGCCACCTCCGCCCCGGGCACCCGGCGCCAGAGCTGCAGCGTGCCGTCCTCCGCGCCGATCAGCAGTTCCAGCGTGCCGTCCGCGTCGAGGTCCACCAGCAGCGGCGTGCTGCGCCGCCCCACATCGAGGTACTGGAACTCGTCGCTCACCAGCTCGAATCGCGGCACCGTGGAGCTGCCGACGTTGCGGTAGAGGTTGAGCTGCCCCGATGCCTCGCCGATCAGCAGGTCGAGGTCGCCGTCCCCATCGAGGTCGCCGAGCGTCGGCACCGTGTTGCTGCCACGGGTGATGGTGACGATCGCCGTGTCGGCGCGCGTCCACACCGGCTTCGCGCGCGTGCCGGTGTTGCGCCAGAACTCGAGCCGGTCGCGCCAGGTGCCCAGCAGCAGGTCGGGAAGCCCGTCGCCGTCGACGTCGGCCGCCGCCGGCGCCCAGTGGTACTGGGCGCGGATGGCGAGCTCGCCGCGCTCGGTGAGCACCGGCGACGTGCGCGTGCCGGTGTTCTCGTAGTGCACGATCGTGGCGGTGGTGTCGTTCCCGGGATCGATCTTGTTGGCAAGGAGCAGGTCGAGATCACCGTCGCCGTCGAGGTCGGCGAGCACCGGGATGCTCTCCGCCCCCACGTCGATCATCGGCACCAGGCGGCGGGTGAGGATCGTCCACTCGCCGGGTGCCGACTGGCGCACGTGGTAGAGGTTCTCGACCGCGCTGTAGTTGGGCTGGTAGGCGCCGCCGATGACGCCCATCACCAGGTCCAGCAGCCCGTCGCCGTCGACGTCGCCGGTGGCGGGGGCGTTGTAGCCGGTGGTGACGAGGCGCTCCTGGCCGCGCGGGAACTGCTCGTGCTCGCCGCGCAGCCACGGCGTGCGGCAGCTCCCCTCGTTGCGGATCAGCAGCAGGCCCGCCTCGAAGTAGTCGCCCCAGAAGAGGTCGAGGTCGCCGTCGTTGTCGACGTCGCCGAACGCCATGGTGTTGGCGCCGTGCCGTGTCGGCCGGCCCAGGAACGCCGCGGTGTCGCCGGGCATCGGCCCCAGCACCTCGATGTCCTGCCACCGCTCCGCGAGCAGCCGGAACACCGGCATCCCGTCGGCCGTGGTCGCCTCCTGCTCGTAGCGGTCGACGTGGCCCGCCACCCGGCCCAGGAAGAGGTCGGGTCGGTTGTTGCAGTCGATGTCGACCACGTTGAGGATGTTCTGCGGGTCGGCGAAGATCGGCACGCCGGCGATGTCGCGCAGCGTGTCGGCGGCGGGGATCATGCGCGGCGACCGCGGTCCGCCCGCGTTGCGCCACGCCCGGATGTAGCCGTTGGGCTGCTCGCCCAGCAGGTCCATGTCGCCGTCGCCGTCGAGGTCGGCGAAGCGGTACCACTGCCCCACCTGCACGTCCTGCCAGCGGTCGGTGCGCCACACCCAGGCGCCGTCGACGCGCTCGAAGAACTTCACGTCGTGGCGGACCTCCTGCAGGAAGAGGTCGAGGTCGCCGTCGCCGTCGATGTCCACCAGCTGCGGCCTGGGGAGGTTGAAGCCGCCGAGGAACGGCGCGGCGAGCGTGTCGCCATGGCGGTCGACGACGGGAATCCCGGCGGCGCGCTGCACCAGCTGCTGCGCCATGGCCGGCAGGGGGGCGAGCAGCAGCGACATGCGAAGGGCGAGGAGCGAGGGGCGGAATGACCGCTCCGCACCGCCCCTCGCCCCTCGCCCCTCGCGCGTCGCCCTACCGCGCCCCGGCCGCACCCATCCCCGTCGGCGACGCGCCGAGCATGAGCGTGGCGACCGTCTTGCCGGTGGCCACCTCGATCACGGCCAGCCAGCCATGGTCGGGGTTCATCCCTTCCATGCCGTGCATGTCGTGGCCGCTCACGCCGGGCTTGGCCGCCCCGGTGTTGCGGTTGGCCACGAACAGGTAGCGGCCGTCGCGGCGCATGATCAGCCCGTCGGGCTGCGCCAGCCGCTCGGTGAAGGTGCGCAGCACCCGGCCGGTCGCGTGATCGATCTCCGCCACGGCATTGTCGGCCAGCAGCGTGACGTAGACCTTCGATCCGTCGGGCGAGAAGACGGGATCCCACGGCTTGCCGCCCACGGTGAACTCGCGCGCGGCGCTGAGCGGCGGGCGGTCCGGGTGCCACACCAGCAGCGTGTTGGAGAGCTCCCCGCCGGCCACCAGCGTCTCGCCGTCGGGGCCGTAGGTGAACTGCACCAGCGACCGTGGCGCGCCCGGGATGGTCGACAGCGTGACCCGGCCGGTGGCGGTCTCCACCGACGCGATCCGGTTCTCCGCCAGCGATGCCGTGTGGACCCAGCGCCCGTCCTTCGACACCACCAGCGCGTGCGGCCGCGGCACCACCACTTCCTGCTCGTCGACCAGCGTCCAGGTGGAGCGGCGGATCACGCCGAGCGCCTTGGGCGGATTGACCGCGGTCATCGAGCGGCCCACGTAGAGCGAGTCGTGGGCCGGGTCGAGCGCGAGCAGCCCCGGCGTCTCCATCGCCACCTGCGCGACCAGCCGGTTCTGCCGGTCGAACTTGAGCACCCGCCCGTCGCCGATCAGCGACACGTACCAGGCGCTGCCGTCGGGCTCGACGGCGATGTGGTGCGGCTTGGCGTTGGCGGAGAACCCCATCGCGGTGAGGTCGATGGTGGTGTCGATGGCGAGCGCCTGCTGGTCGATCACCGCGATCGAGGCGCCGCTCTGGTTCACCACGTAGAGCTTGTCGCCGTCCGCAGGCGATGGCGACGCGGCGGGGGGCATCCCCCCGCCGCAGGCCGCGACGGCGAGCGCCGCCGCGGCACCGAGGATCGCGGTCCGGATCATGGCACCGCTTGGGTCCGGTCGCGCACCAGGAACAGCCCCTCGCCGATCCCGGTGACCACGATCGTGCCCGACTTGAAGTACGGGTAGTTGCTCCACGCCCCGGCGAACGACGTGTTGTCGTTGTCGGGGAAGCCGTCGAAGTAGCCCACCTCGCGCGGGTTGGCGGGGTCGGAGATGTCCAGGATCCGCAGGCCCGACGTGTAGTTGGCCTGGTACATCCGGTTGCCCTTGACGTACAGGTTGTGGTCGATCGCCTTGGTCACGCCCACGTGCTCCTTGAGCAGCACCGGATCGTCGAGGTCGGCCAGGTCCCACACCATGGTGCGGGTGCCCTCGGCGGCCTTCCCCTTGCCGCTCTGCTCGTCGAGCTCGTCGTTGACGTAGAAGTAGCGGTGGTCGTCGGTGAGCCAGCCCTGGTGGGTGTAGCCCACGTCGGGGTGACTGGCGCGCGAGATCGCGATCGGATTGGCCTTGTCGGTCACGTCGGCGACCGAGATCGCGGTCTCGTTGGACCCGATGCAGATCTCGCGACCGACGTACTGCTGGTCGGGACCGCGATACGTCACGCACTGCGCGTCGTGCGAGTACCCGGTGCCGGCGTTGCCGGTGCGCGGGTCGCTGAAGCAGCCGGCGAAGGTCGGGTTCTTCGGCGTGCGGACGTCGATCATGTGCAGCCCGCCGCCGCAGGTCTCGCCGCCCGAGCTCACGCCCACCGCGAACGCGAAGCCGGTCTCCTCGTTCATCACGATGTTGTGCGACGAGCCGACGCGGTCGTAGTGCGCGTCCTCGGTGAACACCTGCGGCGTGCGCACCGTGCGGAGCCGGGTCAGGTCGAACACCTGCACCCCGTGCTGGCCGGCACCGTCAGCCACGATGAAGACGTGGTCCTTGTACACCTTCATGTCGCGCCACGCCGCCGGCGTCGAGCCCTTGGTCATCGGCAGGTCGCCGAGGTAGCGGGGCCGGGTCGGGTCGGTGACGTCGACGAACGAGGTGCCGTCGGTCCGACCCACGATGGCGTACTCGCGGCCGCTCTGGGGATCGGTCCAGCCCCAGTTGTCGTTCAGGTTGGTGCCGCGGCGGCCGCCGATCTGCGAGATCGGCAGGAAGCCGAGCAGCGACGCGTTGCTGCACTTGAACGCGCCGGCGGTGTTGTCGTCGGCGCAGCGCACCTCGCCGCCGGTCACCGCGGCGAACTCCTCGGGCGTCGGGTACACCATCGACCGCAGCGCCCACGTGCCCTGCGCCGAGCGGTCGAGGAACATCACCGTGCCGGCGTTGCCGGCGTCGGTCGGCATCCCGATCATCGCCGTGCCGCCGGTCACCGCCATCGCCCCGCCGAATCCCGACCCGGTGGCCAGCGAGTCGACCGCGAACTTCGTCATCGCCGTCATGTTGCCGTCGGCATCCATCGCGATCCGGAAGATCCGGCCCTCGCGGTTGTCGCTGAACGGCGCGCCGACCCAGAGCTCGCTGCCGACCGACGCCAGCGCCAGTCCGAACCGCGCGGCGCCGGCCTCGAACGGCGTCAGCGTGGCCGCCTCCTGCCACGCGCCCTCGCTGCCGGACCGCAGGAAGCCGACCACCATCCCGGTGAAGCCGTTGGCGTTGGGCGCACCGGCCCACAGCCGGTCGCCCTTGAGCAGCAGCGACAATCCCATCTGCCCGTTGGCCGGCACCCGGCGACCGGCCACCGCGCCCTCGGCGCTGAAGCTGCCGTCGGCGTTGCGCCGGAAGACGTGCAGCATCCCCTTCTGGGTGTCATGACCCGGCGCGCTCACCGCCACGCGATCGCCGTCGGCGGAGATCGCCGCGCCGAAGCGGTCGCCGGCGGCGAGCTCGCCTGCCGGCAGCGTGCCGCGCGCCGCCCAGGTGCCGCCGCTGCGCTGGAACACGTAGACCGCGCCCGCCGGCTGCTCGGTCGGCGCGCCGACGAATGCCCAGTCGCCCGCCATCGCGATCGAGGCGCCGAAGCTCGAGCGCGCCGGCGGCGTCGCCCACAGCGCCCCCGCGTCGCTCCAGCTGCCGCTGGCCGCGCGGGTGAACACCCGCACCCCGCCACGCAACGAGTCCGGCGTGTTCCGCATCCCCACGAGCAGCGTGTTGCCCTCGGCCGCCAGCGCCGCGCCGAACAGCGTCTGCGCCGGGGCGTCGGGAATTGACAGCGACGTGCCGCTGGCGCGCCACCCTGCGGCGGTGCGGCGGTAGACGTGCACCACGCCGCCGGGGACGTCGCCGTGCACCGGCTCGCCGACGAACGCCTGGTCGCCGAGCAGTGCGATCGAGATCCCGAACTGGGGCAGTGCGGTCGCCAGGTTGTCGCGGTACGTCTGCGCGCCGAGCGGGGCGCCGACCAGGGCGACCGCGAAGGTGGCAGGGACGATGGAGCGGAACATGCGTACTCCCTCGGAGCGGTGAAGTGGAGGGGACAAGGTAACCTCCCCCGGCAGGTGCCGGGGGTCGCTGCACCCTCGTACGATGAGGCGTCCCAAGGGTTTCGGGGCCCTGCCGGTCGCCCCGGCGGCGGCCGATGCTGTAGCTTACGGCTGGCGACCCCCCGCACCGGAGAGCGCATGTCCGACTCGTCCCCCCCGACGCCGGATCAGGAGCACCTCGTCACGACACTCGTCGTCGAGGACGAGGCCGACCTTCGCGGCACCCTCGAGCGATTCATCGGGTCGCTCTCCCATGAGGTGGTCGGCGCGGCGACCGCTGGCGAGGCGATCGCCGCGATCAAGCGCCGCAAGGTGGCGTGCGTGCTCCTTGACGTGCGGCTCCCCGACGGCTCGGGGCTCGACCTCGTCCCGCAGCTGCTCCACCACGAGCCGCACGCCGCGATCCTGATGCTCACGGCCGTCAACGACGCGCATGCCGCGGCGCTCTGCATGCAGCGCGGCGCGCTCGACTACCTCGTCAAGCCGGTGGACCTGCCCGACCTCGAGCGCGCGATCTCGCGGGCGCTGGCGCGCCGCCGCGACATGATCGAGCAGGAGCAGACCCAGGCGTGGCTCAAGCACGAGATCGTCCGCCGCGGCGCCGAGCTGCGGCGCGAGCGCGGCAACCTGGAGCGGATCAGTGTCGCCACCCTCGAGGCGCTCGTCAACGCGCTCGAGGCCAAGGATCGCTACCTCCGCGGCCACTCGGCCCGGATCGCCGACCTCTCGGCGCTGGTGGCCGCCGAGCTCGACCTCGCCGACGAGATGGTGGAGCTGGTCCGCACCGCCGGCCGGCTGCATGACATCGGCAAGATCGGCATCCGCGAGAGCGTGCTCAACAAGCAGGGACCGCTCACCGAGGAGGAGTTCGAGCACGTCAAGAGCCACGTCACCATCGGCGCGCAGATCCTCGCCCCGCTCACCCACCTCCGCGAGGTGATCGCCTTCGTCCGCTCGCACCACGAGCGGATGGACGGCACCGGCTATCCCGATGCGCTGGCGGGCGAGGCGATTCCCCTCGGCGCGCGGATCATCGGCGCCGCCGAGGTCTACGACGCGCTCACCACCGCCCGGCCGTACCAGGAGCGGATGGAACCCTCCGAGGCGGTCAACCGGATGCGCGACCTCATCGGCACCGTCATCGATCCCGACGTGCACGACGCACTCGCCCGCGTGGTCGAGCGCCGCAAGGCGCTGGTGTTCCTCGACGAGCACGAATCGCGGTAGCCGGCCGGGAACCTGTCACCCCGAGCGCAGCGAGGGGGCGGAGCGTGCCGAACGCGACTCTCCGCCCCCTCGCTGCGCTCGGGGTGACAGTTCCTCCGCCGTACTCTCCTCCCTCACCCCCCCATCGCCTGCAATCTCAGGATCCGCGCCTCGATCGGCGGGTGACTCGCCAGCAGGTCGCCCGCGAACCCCTTCCATCGCTGGAAACGCCGGTCGCCCGGGTCCACGATGCACAGGTGCGCCGCGCCGCGTCCCACGGCCAGCGTCGGATGTCGCGCGTCGTCGAGCTTCTCGAGCGCCGAGATGAGCGCGGCGGGATTGCGGGTGAACTGCGCCGCCGTGGCGTCCGCCAGATACTCGCGCGAGCGCGAGATCGCCATCGCCACCAGCCGTGACACCAGCGGGGCCACCACCAGCGTGAGCAACCACAGCATCAGCACCACGATCCCCGCCGCGCCGCGGCCGCCGCGCTTCCCCACCGCGCGACCCGCCGCACCGCCCACGCGGCCGCCGTGCCAGAGGAACCGGCCCATCCCGTCGCTCACCAGCGCGACGGCACCGACCATCGCCGCCACCAGCGTCATCAGCCGGGTGTCGTAGCGGGCCACGTGGGCGTACTCGTGCGCCACCACCGCCTGCAGCTCGTCGCGGTCGAGCGCCTCGAGCAGTCCCTCGGTCACCGCGATCGACGCCGTCGCAGGGTCACGGCCGGTGGCGAACGCGTTGAGGTCCGCGTCGGGGACGATCCACAGCTTCGCCTTGGGCATCCCCGAGGCTATCGCCATTTCCTCGGCGACGTTCACCAGCCGCTGCTGCCCCGCGGTGACCGGATTGATCAGCTCCATCGCGCGGGTCGACCAGAGCACCTGCCGGTCGCCCCAGCGCCACGCCGCCCACGCCATCCCGGCGGCGAGGATCGTCGCAATGATCCCCAGGAACGGCACCCGGTGCTGGTACCCGATCGCCTCCGCGTCGCGCAGCAGGTACAGCGCGATGTCGCCGCCGAACCCCACCCACGCGAAGAAGAAGACGAACCCCAGCAGGAGCCAGCTCGACTTGCGCCGGTTCTGCTCCTGCTGGGAAAAGAGGTCGCTCGGCCGGTGCGCCATCGGCGCCGATCAGCGGATCGAGAGATCCACCTTGGGGACGCCGCGCTCGCCCGGATCCTCGATCTCCCACAGCTCCGCCGGCGTGGCCTTGGCGAGTCCCGCCACGAGGTTGGTGGGGAACTGCTCCTGCGCCACGTTGTAGTTGGTGGCCACGTCGTTGTAGTGCTGCCGGGAGAACGCGATCCGGTTCTCGGTGCTCGAGAGCTCCTCCTGCAGCTGGCTCACGTTGCCCACCGCCTTGAGCTCGGGATACGCCTCGGTGAGGGCGAACAACCGCCCCAGCGCCTGCGTGAGCATGTTCTCCGCCTGCGCCACGTCCTTGACCCCCTCGGCGTTCACCGCGCGGGTGCGCGCCTGGATCACCGCCTCGAGCGTGTCGCGCTCGAACTGCAGTGCCCCCTTGACGGTGTCGACCAGGTTGGGGATCAGGTCGTGCCGCCGCTTGAGCTGCACGTCGATCTGCTTCCACGCGTTCGCCACCTGTCCCTTGAGGGCGATCAGGCGGTTGTAGGTGCTCACCAGCCAGATGACCGCGATCGCGAGGACGGCAAGGAAGATCCAGGATCCCATCACGACTCCGGGGCAGGGGAGGCGGCCTCGCGGGCGAGGCGCGCGATCAGGGCGCCGAGGCGCCGGGGATCGCCAACCAGCGGGTGGTCGGCGGCAAGGTGGAGCTCGAGCCCATCAGTCACCGGGTACCGCTGCCACGCGGCGCCCGCGGGGGCGGCATCGGAGGCTGCCGGCGGCGGCAGGTCGACCGGGACCGCGCCCAGCCGGTCGACGGCGTAGCGCTCCAGGGCGGCATCGTCGAGCGCGCGCCGCCGCGCCCCCACCGCGTCGAGCGACTCGCCGGCCTCCTGCGCCAGCCGGGCCGCGAGCAGCTCGACCAGGTGGGGATAGCCCCAGGTCGAGCCCGGGCCGCGCCCGAACGGTGGCCGCACCACGCCGCGACCCACATAGAATCGCACCGTCCGTTCCGACGTGGCACGCGGCGGCCCGTGTCCCGCCGACTCGAGCAGCGTGTCGGCCAGCGCCGCCAGCTCGCCCAGCGCCCACGGTGCGTCGGCGGCATGGCGCCTGAGCGCCACCAGCGGCTCGATCCCGGTGCTCGTCATCGCGGAATAGAGTATCGGGCTGGGCGCCGATTGCGCCACCGTGGCGCGATCGGAAGGCGAGAATCGGGGATGACTCGCCGCGGCGTCGCCCTCCTCGAACTGCTGCTCGCCATCGCGCTGCTGCTGCTGCGCGGCGGGATCGTCGCCCCGCGGCTGGCGGCGATCGTCGACGCCGCGGCGGTGCGCGCCG
>CALGOK010000185.1 GCA_937961295.1 uncultured Gemmatimonadota bacterium | reverse complement strand
GTACGCGCTGCGCGAGGACCCCGACGTGATCCTGGTCGGCGAGATGCGCGACCTGGAGACGATCTCCTCGGCGCTGACCATCGCCGAGACCGGCCACCTCGCCCTGGCGACGCTGCACACCAACTCGGCGCCCGAGGCGATCAACCGGATCATCGACGTCTTCCCCAGCTCGCAGCAGTCGCAGGTGCGGGCCCAGCTCGCGTTCGTGCTGGAGGGGATCATCACCCAGACGCTGCTGCCGCGGATGAGCGGCCGGGGCCGGGTGATGGCGGCCGAGATCCTGGTGGCGACCCCGGCGATCCGGGCGGTGATCCGCGACGACAAGGTGCACCAGATCTACTCGCTCATGCAGGCGGGCAAGAAGCACGGCATGCAGACCATGAACGACGCGCTGTACCAGCTGTACATGAACCGCGAGATCGCCAAGGACGAGGCGCTGCGCGTCTCGCCCAACCCGTCGGAGTTCCTGCGCTCGATCGGCGAGACGCCGGTGGAGGAGCAGGGAATCGCCATGATGAAGTGAGTGGGGAGTCCTGAGACGTGGGGGGAAGGGGCGTCCCCCGCTTCCCCCCACGTCTCAGGACTCACGCCTCACCTCTCCTTCCGGAGCCACCATGCCCGTCTACGAGTACACCGCCAAGAACGCCGCCACCGGCCAGATCCTGAAGGGGAGCTACGACGCCCCCACGCGGGACGACCTGCTGGGCCACCTGCGCAAGAACCGGCTGGTGCTGGTGTCGCTCCGCGAGGCGCCCAAGGAGATCCGGATCAACCTGCCGGGAAGCGGCATCAGCACCCGCGACATCGTGATCTTCACCCGGCAGTTCGCCACGATGATCAACTCGGGCCTGCCGCTGGTGCAGTCGCTCAACATCCTGGCGACCCAGACCGAGAACGCCAAGCTCAAGGAAGTCACCAAGGCGGTGGTGTTCGACGTCGAGGCCGGCAACACGCTCGCCGACGCGTTCGCGAAGCACCCGTCGGCCTTCTCGCAGCTCTACGTGAACATGGTGGCCGCCGGCGAGGCCGGCGGCATCCTGGACACCATCCTGCTGCGGCTGGCGACCTTCCTCGAGAAGAACGACAAGCTGGTCCGCAAGGTGAAGAGCGCGATGATCTACCCGTCAGTGATCACCGCGGTGGCGGCGGGCGCGATCGCGATCCTGCTGATCTTCGTGATCCCGGTGTTCCAGACGATGTTCGCCGACGCCGGCGTGACGCTGCCGCTGCCCACGCAGATCGTGATCGGGCTGTCGGACTTCCTGCAGAACTTCTGGTGGGCGGTGGCGCTGGGCATCGGCTTCGTGGCCTTCGCCATCAACCGCTACTACGCCACCAGCGGCGGCCGGCGGCGGATCGACGCCTTCCTGTTGGGGCTGCCGGTGCTGGGCGACGTGCTCCGCAAGTCGGCGGTGGCGCGCTTCACCCGCACGCTCGGCACCCTGATCTCGTCGGGCGTCTCGATCCTCGACGGCCTGGAGATCACCGCCAAGACCGCCGGCAACACCGTGATCCAGGACGCCATCATGGCGTCGCGCGCCTCGATCGCCGGCGGCGACACCATCGCCGCACCGCTCGAGAAGTCGGGGGTGTTCCCGCCGATGGTGATCTCGATGATCGCCGTGGGCGAGCAGACCGGCGGCCTCGACGAGATGCTGGCCAAGATCGCCGACTTCTACGACGACGAGGTGGACGTGGCCGTCTCCGGCCTGCTGTCGCTCCTCGAGCCGGCGATGATCCTGGTCCTCGGCGTGATCGTCGGCGGGATGATCGTGGCGATGTACCTGCCGATCTTCGGGATGATGGAGACCGTCCAGTAGTCGCGCTGCTTCCTCGGACGCAGTGAGGTCGTAGATAGATCCGCAGGGTGAACGTAGACGGGCGCCGCAGTCATATCGTAGACTGCGGCGCCCGTCGCGCCTTCAACCCCATATCGCATCAGCGGTTGGGCCTCCGTCGGGTTCGCGCTGACCCCGACCTTGGGCGCCCGCAGGGTTCCCTCAGACGAGCGGCAAACGAACCCCTGGCCCGCCGGGTGGCCTACCGTGCGACGTGGACTATGTCGTATCGTACGGCAGATTCCATGGCGGAGGGGACATGGGGAAGGGACAGGCACGCGAGGCGGAGGCGGTCCGGGAGCTGGTCCGCTGGATGAGGGCCGAGCTCGGGCTCACCTTCGGGGACCTGAGCCGGATCACCAGGGCGAGCCAGCGGACCGTGCAGCGCTGGGAAGGTCCAGCCAACACCGGGGCGCCGAGGCCGGGGCATGGCGCCCGCCTAGCCGAGCTTCGGGACCTGCGGCGCCTCTTGAGGCTGACCTTCCCGCGGCATGGCGAGGCGGCCGACTGGATGTTCGCCGGGGTCCCGGCCCTGCAGGGCCGGCGTCCGATCGACCTGGTGCGGCAGGGGGCAGTGGGCGAGGTGGTCGGGGTTCTGGCCGGAGTCCAGTCCGGGGTGTTCCGGTAGTCGGCGCCATGAGGCGTCCAACGCCGAGTCCTTCCGGCAGCCATCAGTGCGCGCGCTCGGACCTTGTGAGGGTGACCGACGCCATCGCCGGGTGGAGTGGTAGCTCAGGTGAATCTGGGACCGCCCATGCCAGACGGGGGTAGAGGATGTGTCGCGTACTCCTGCGAGAGGATCGCCATGTCACCCTATCCCCGCTTCCTCGCCATGATCGCCACCTCCACGGTGGTGATGTTCGTGCTGACCTACCTCAATAGCTATGCACTCGACCACGTCTTCTTCTCCGAGACGCGGGCGTACATGTCGCTGTTGATGGGCGCGGCGATGGCGGTCGTGATGCTCTCGTTCATGCTCGCGATGCACAAGAGTCGCCGCGCCAATATCGCCATCTACGGAGGCAGTGCGGTGCTGTTCGCGCTGGCGCTCTGGCTGGTCCGGAGCCAGTCCACCGTTGAGGACGTCTCCTACATGAAGGCGATGATCCCCCACCACTCGATCGCGGTGCTCACCTCGCGCCGCGCGCGGATTGCCGACCCGCGGGTGCGCGAACTCGCTGACTCGATCATCGCTGCCCAGGTACGAGAGATCGAGCTGATGAAGCGCCTGATCGACGACATCGAAGGTCGGGATTGAACGGCCACTTCATTGCCGGAGCTTCGCCCGGGTGCTACCTTCAGGCCATGTCCAAGGTGGCCGTGGTCCTCGCCATGCTGCTGTTGCAGGTCCAGCCGGTTGTCGGCGCGGTCCTGTGCCAGCAGCACCATCAGGTCCCGCAGGCGGCCTGCATGACCGGCGAGGGCCACGCCGAGCATGGCGTCTCCCAGGTCCCCCACCACCCAGACCAGCAGAGCGCCGACCAGTGTGCTGCGTCGGCAGCTTGCACCTCAGTCGTTCCGGTCGTACGGCCGTCGATGAGAGGCCTGACTCCGCTCGAGCAGCCGGCCCCTGCTGGCCCGATCGCGGCTTCAACGCTGCCGGCCACTGGGCTGCACAGCCTGCCGTTCCACCCTCCGAAGTCCTGACCCCACTGCATCCCTGACGTTGAGACGTCCGGCGCCACCGCGTCGGACATCACCTGATGCATCGCGGAGCCGCTCCGCGGGGTCCGACACATGAACGCCGTAGCAAACCGATCCCCAGTCGCGCGAGCGATCTGGCGCGACCGGCGGCGCCGACTGGCACTGGTGGGCATCGCCTGCCTGCTCGGTCCGGCCACGCTCATCGCGCAAGCCGCGCCGGACACTCTCCGACTCGCCAACGCGATCGCCATGGTCCGGCAGCAGAGCCCGATGCTCGCGGCCGCCCGGAGCGAGGCCGAGGCGCTGCGCGCTCGCATTGCGCCGGCCGGTGCGATGCCCGATCCGACCCTGACGCTCGGTCTCATGAACCGGCCGCTCCGTGGATTCGGGGCCGACGAGCCGATGACCATGAATCAGGTCCAGCTCTCCCAGGAGTTGCCGTGGCCCGGCACGCTCGCCGCGATGCGTCGCCAGGCGGGGCTGCTTGCCGGAGCCGAGGCGCTGGCGGCCGCCGAGGTGGAGGTATCCCTGGTGGCGGAGATGGCCCAGCGGTACTTCGCCATTGCGGCCCTCGATCGCACGGCGGTGATCCATGAGCGGACTCGCGATCTGCTTCGCGACTACTTCGATGTCACGACCGCCCGCTACGCCGTCGGGGACGTGCCCCAGCAGGACGTGTTGCAGGCCCAGGTGGCTGTTGCCTCGATGACAGAAACTTTGGTGGTGTTGGCACAGCGCCGAGTTGCCGAGGTGGCACGGCTCAACGCCACCCTCGGTCGCGATGCCCGCGCTGTCGTGGCCGCCGTCGAACTCCCCTCGATCCCGGAACCGCTCCCCGGCATCGACTCCCTGATGGCGCTTGCCGCCGCGGGGCGCCCTGCACTGCGTGCCGCCGCGGTCCGCGTGGATGCCGCCGAAGCCGGCGTCGCGGTCGCGCGACGGGAGCAGTATCCGGCCTTGATGCTGGGCGCAGCATGGAATCATCGACCGGCGTTCGACGACATGGCCTCCCTGATGGTTGGCATCCGCCTGCCGGTTCGGCCCGGGTCGCGCCAGCAGCCACGGATACTGGAGATGGACGCGATGGCCGCCATGGCGGCCGCGATGACAACCGAATTGACGAACCAGACCTGGGCCGCGCTGGTGGAGGATCGTGCCGAGGCCGAACGGGCCCGCGCCCTTACCGAGCTGTACGCCACGGCCATCCTGCCCCAGGCCAGTGCCGCCGTCGAGGCCGCCCTCTCCGCCTACCGCGTGGGGTCGGTCGACTACATGACGCTGGTCGAGAGCCAGATGACGGTCAATCGCTACCAGGTCGAGCTGGTGCAGCTCACGGCGACCTACCACCAGGCGGTGGCACGAATCCACGCCCTTACCGGCACAGCTGGAGATGCCAGATGATCACGCGCTCGAAGGCCGGCACGGCCTCCCTCATCCTGATCCTCGCCGCGGCGTGCGGTGGTGCGTCCGAGAGCGGCGGGATGGCCGACATGACGCCGGAGGAGCACGCCCGGATGCAGGCCGGCGGAACCCAGGGCGCGATGGACTCGGCCGGGGCGGTCCGGCAAGCGGTGCACCTCACCCCCGCACAGGAGCGGGCGCTCGGCGTGGTGTATGCCACCGTGTCGCGCGAGACCCTCCAGAAGACCGTCCGCACCGTCGGCACCATCCAGGCGCCGGAGCAGAACGTGGTCGACGTGGTGCCCAAGGTCGACGGCTTCGTGGAGCGACTGCACGTCGCCACCACCGGGGAGATGGTGCGGCAGGGCCAGCCGCTCCTGGCGATCTACTCGCCGATGCTGGTCGCGGCACAGGAGGAGTTCCTGACCGCGCGCCGCCTCGTGGCGCGGGTCGCTGACTCGCCGGGGGAGGCGGCGACAGCCGCACGGCAGACGCTCGAGGCCGCCCGGCGCCGCCTCGCGTACTGGGACATCACCGATGCCCAGGTCGCCGCGCTCGAGGACCGGGGCGAGGTGACCAAGACGCTCACCCTGATGGCACCCGTCGGCGGCATCGTGCTGGAGAAGCCGGTGCTCGAGGGCCAGCGCGTCATGCCGGGACAGCGGCTCTACCGGATCGCGGATCTCGGCGAGGTCTGGGTCGAGGGCGAGGTGTTCGAGCAGGACCTCGCGCTGGTCCGCGAGGGGATGCCGGTGCACATCGAGGTCGCGGCCCGCCCCGGCGAGCACCTCATGGGGCGCGTCAGCTTCATCCATCCCACCGTCGACCCGGTGAGTCGCACCAACCGGGTCCGCCTCACCGTGCCGAATCCCGGGCTGCTGCTCAAGCCGGGGATGTTCGCCACGATCTTCATCGACGCGATCGTCGGTCGCGACGTGATCACGGTGCCGCGGGCGGCGGTCGTGGTGACCGGGACGCGCAACATCGTGTTCGTGCGCGACGCCGACGGGATGCTGCAACCCCGGGAGATCGTCCTGGGCGTCCGGGCGGCGGACCGGGTCCAGGTGCTCGGCGGACTCGAGCCGGGGGAGACCATCGTTGCCTCGGCCAATTTCCTGGTCGACGCGGAGTCGCGGCTCGCGGGCTCCGGCGGCTCGATGCCGGGGATGCAGCACGGCGCGAATGAACCCCAGGCCCCTGTCCCCGCCCCGGAGCCCGGTCATGATCACTAGCCTCATCGAGTGGTCGACCCGCAACCGGATCCTGGTGCTTCTCGGGACCGCCGGCCTCGTGGCGGCCGGCCTCTGGGCCGTGCGCACGACACCGCTCGACGCGATTCCCGACCTCTCTGACGTGCAGGTCATCGTCCAGACCGACTTTGCGGAACAGGCGCCGCAGATCATCGAGGACCAGGTCACCTACCCGATCACCTCGGAGATGCTCAAGGTGCCCGGCGCACGGGTCGTCCGGGGCTACTCGTTCTTCGGGCTCTCGCTGGTGTACGTGATCTTCGAGGACGGCACCGACATCTACTGGGCCCGGTCCCGGGTGCTGGAATACCTCAACGGCATCCGTCGCCAGTTGCCCGCGGGCGTGGAGCCGGCACTCGGCCCGGACGCCACGGGTGTCGGCTGGGTGTTCGAGTACACCCTCGAGTCCGATTCCCTCGACCTCGCCGCGCTGCGCTCGCTGCAGGACTGGAACATCCGCTACCAGCTCACGGCGGTGCCCGGCGTGTCCGAGGTGGCGTCGCTCGGCGGGTTCGTGCGCCAGTACCAGGTCGAGGTCGATCCGGAGCGCCTCCGTGCCTTCGGCATTCCGGTCACCCGGGTGGCGGCGGCGATCGGCGACCACAACATGGACATCGGGGCGCGGGTGCTCGAAATGGGCGGTCGCGAGTACATGATCCGTGGCTTGGGGTACCTCGAGGACCTCGCCGACATCGAGAACGTGTCGCTCGGCGTGGCGGCCAACGGCACGCCCATCCGGGTGGCCGACGTCGCGACGGTGCAGGTCGGCCCGGCACCGCGTCGCGGCGCCGCCGACCTCAATGGCCAGGGCGAGGTGGTGGCCGGGATCGTGGTGATGCGCTACGGCTCCGACGCGCTGGCGACCATCGACGCCATCAAGGAGCGCCTCGCCGAGATCGAGGCCGGACTGCCCGCCGGGGTACGGCTCCGGGTGGCGTACGACCGGAGCGACCTGATCCACCGGGCGATCGAGACCCTCCGCGACAAGCTGCTCGAGGAGTCGCTCATCGTGGCCCTGGTCACGGTGCTCTTCCTCCTCCACGTCCGGTCCGCCCTGGTGGCGATCATCGTGCTGCCGGTCGGGATCCTGATGTCGTTCATCGTGATGCGCGCCATCGGCGTCAACGCCAACATCATGAGCCTGGGCGGGATCGCGATCGCGATCGGCGCGATGGTGGACGGCGCGATCGTGATGGTCGAGAACATGCACAAGCACCTCGAGCGGGACGGCGAGCGCCTGGGACACTGGGACGTGGTGCGCGAGAGTGCCCGGCAGGTGGGGCCGCCGCTCTTCTACTCGTTGCTCATCATCACCTGCTCGTTCCTCCCCGTCTTCGCCCTTGAGGCGCAAGAGGGTCGGCTCTTCAAGCCGCTCGCCTACACCAAGACATTCGCGATGGCGGCCTCGGCACTGCTCTCGATCACCCTGGTCCCGGTGCTGATGGGATACCTGATCCGCGGCCGGATCCGGTCCGAGTCGGCCAACCCTGTCAATCGTGTGCTGCAGTGGGTCTACCGGCCGGTGATCGACTTCACCCTGCGGCGGCCGTGGTTCATCGTTGCGGCAAGCGTCATCGTCCTGGCGGTGAGCGTGCTGCCGTGGCGGCGGCTCGGTAGCGAGTTCATGCCGCAGCTCCACGAGGGCGCGGTGCTGTTCATGCCGACCACCGTGCCCGGCGTGTCCATCGCCCAGGCGAACGAGATCATGCGCTATCAGGACAGCGTGCTCGCCGCGTTCCCCGAGGTCGAGACGGTGCTCGGCAAGGCGGGGCGCGCCGAGACCGCGACCGACCCGGCGCCACTCGACATGTACGAGACGACCATCACGCTGCGTCCCGAGTCGGCGTGGCGTCCGGGGATGACCTACGACCGCCTGCTGGCCGAGATGGACTCGGCTGTCCGGCTCGCGGGGGTGACCAACGCCTGGACGATGCCGATCAAGGGCCGCATCGACATGCTGGCGACCGGGATCCGGACCGCCGTGGGGGTCAAGATCTTCGGTCCCGACCTCGACACCCTCCAGGTGCTCGGGGAGCGGGTGGAGCGGATCCTCCAGGCCGTCCCCGGGACGCGCAGCGCCTTCGCCGAGCGGGGCGTCTCCGGGTACTACGTCGACATCGACATCCGGCGGGCCGAGGCGGCCCGCTACGGACTCAACGTCGGGGAGATCCATGCGGCCATTATGGCCACCGTGGGCGGCATGAACGCCGCGATGACCGTCGAGGGGCGCGAGCGGTACAGCGTCAACGTCCGCTATCCCCGCGAGCTCCGGGATGACGTCCAGAAGCTCCGCGAGGTGATCGTGCCGACGATGTCGGGCGCCCAGATCCCCCTGGGGCAGGTGGCCACGATCGCGGTACGCCAGGGGCCGATGGCCGTGAAGACCGAGAACGCCTTTCCCGTGACCACCGTGTTCGTCGACATCAGCGCGTCCGACGTTGGCGGATATGTCGAGACGGCGCGACAGGCAGTGTCCTCGCAGTTGAGGCTCCCCACCGGCTACACGCTGCGGTGGAGCGGGCAGTACGAGTTCATGCAGCGGGTCGGCGAGCGGCTGCGGACCGTCGTCCCGGTCACCCTCGGGATCATCTTCCTGCTGCTCTTCCTCAACTTCCGCGGCGTGACCGAGTCGCTGATCGTCATGCTCTCGGTGCCGTTCGCGCTGGTCGGCGGGGTGTGGTATCTCTGGCTGGCCGGGTACAACACGAGCGTCGCGGTCTGGGTCGGGTTCATCGCGCTGGCCGGCGTCGCTGCGGAGACGGGGGTGGTGATGCTCATCTACCTCGATGAGGCGTTCCACCGCCGCCGTGCGGCGGGAGCGATGTCGGCTGCCGATGTGGCGGCCGCCGTGCGCGAGGGGGCCGTCGACCGGTTGCGTCCCAAGGTGATGACGGTCGTCGCGATCACCGCTGGGCTGGCCCCGATCCTCTGGAGCCACGGCACGGGCGCCGACGTGATGAAGCGGATCGCCGCGCCTATGGTGGGCGGCATGATCACGTCGACGATCCTGACGCTCGTGGTGATTCCCGCCATCTACCTGATCTGGCGCCGACGGCAGGTGGCGGCTCCACCGGGAGGATCGCATGGATAACGCTGTCGCCCTGGTGCAGGCCTATCTCAGGCTCAACGGGTACTTCACCGTGGTGGAGCATCCGATCGTCCTGGCGCAAGGTCGCACCGGCTACCGGATGGCCACTGACCTGGACGTGATGGCGGTCCGGTTCCCGCAGGCCATGACGGTGGCGGCCGCACGCCGACCGCGCCATCGCGCGACGCCCATCGGCCCCGACCCCCGCCTCGGCGCCGTGGGAGATGGCGTCGACATGCTGGTCGGTGAGGTGAAGGAGGGCAAGGCCGTGCTCAATGCCGCCGCGGCCGACCCCCGTGTGCTTGCGACCGCACTGGTACGGTTCGGCTGTTGTCCTCCGGAGTCAGCCGCGGATCTCGTGTCCGACCTGCATCGTGAAGGCCGTGTCTCCCTTCCGCACGGGCACACACTGCGACTGGTGTCGTTCGGCTCCACGGCGCCTGGCGGGCGGCATGTCCATCACGTCGTCACGCTCGACCATGTCATCGGTTTCCTTGACCGATACCTGGCCACGAACTGGGCGGCGATCCGCGCCACCGGGACCAAGGATCCGGCGATTGGGCTGGTCGCGATCCTTCGCAAGAGCGGAATGACGATCGTCGGCCCCCGGAACCGTAGCCAGGAGGCAACCCCATGATGGGCGGACACGATTCGCAAGGGCCGGGAAGCCACGAGCACCACGGGCCGGCGACGCACGGAGGGCCACCGCCATCGCGCCACCACGATCATCGCGCGGGGGAAGTGGGCCCCACCGACCACGACAAGCACGCGGGGCACTCGCCGGCGATGTTCCGCGACCGGTTCTGGTGGTCGCTGGTGATGACCATCCCCGTGGTCTACTGGTCGGAGCACGTGCAGGAATTGCTCGGCTACCGGGCGCTGGACGTCCCGGGCGCGTCTTGGGTCGGTCCGGCACTGGCGACCATCGTGTGCCGGTACGGCGGGCTTGGCTTCCTGCGGAGCGCTGCCAGGGAGCCCCGAGACCGGCTTCCGGGGATGATGACCCTGATCTCCCTGGCCATCACGGTCGCGTTCGTCTTCAGCTGGATCGTGCAGCTCGGGTTGATCGACGCCGAGGCGCTCTGGTGGGAACTCGCCACCCTCGTCACCATCATGCTGCTGGGCCACTGGATCGAGATGCGATCGATCAACCAGGCCCAGGGCGCGCTCAAGGAACTCGCGAAGCTGCTCCCGGACACGGCCACCCGGGTGCTGGGTGAACGGGAAGAACACGTGCCGGTGTCCGAGCTGCGTGCCGGGGACATCGTCCTGGTCCGGCCTGGAGAGGCGATCCCGGCCGACGGCACGGTCCGGAGCGGGTCCAGTCAGGTCAATGAGGCGATGCTGACCGGGGAGTCACGGCCGGTCACCAAGAACGAAGGAGCGGAGGTGATCGCCGGGACCGTCAATGGCGAGGGCTCGCTCCGCATCGAGGTCACCGGCACGGGAGAGCAGACCCGCTTGTCGGGGATCATGCGACTGGTGGCCGAGGCGCAGCAGTCGAAGTCGCGCGCCCAGGCGCTGGCCGATCGGGCGGCCCAATGGCTGACGGCGATCGCCATCGTGGCGGCGATCGTGACGATCGCCGCCTGGCAGTTGCTGGGCGCCCCGATCGACTTCTCGGTGGTCCGCATGGTGACCGTCCTAGTGATCGCCTGTCCGCACGCGCTCGGTCTCGCCGTGCCACTGGTGGTCGCGATCTCGACGACGCTCGGGGCCCGGAACGGCCTGCTGGTGCGCGACCGCCGCGGACTCGAGGAGGCCCGCCTCCTCGACGCGGTGATCTTCGACAAGACCGGTACGCTGACCCTGGGCGAATTCCGGGTGGTGGACCTGGTCGTTGGTGAAGGCCTGACCGCCGACGAGGCGCTCGGCATCGCCGCGGCGGTCGAGGGTGAATCCGAACATCCCATCGCACGCGGCATCGTGAAAAGTGCTGATGAACGTGGGCTCAAGCGGGGCGCGGTGAGTGGATTCCGCAATCTCACCGGCCGCGGCGTCACGGCGACCGTGGACGAGATCGACTACCTCCTGGGTGGTCCCTCCCTGTTGCGGAGCGAGGCCATCCGGGTTCCACCTGCCCTCGAGGCTGCCGCGGCCAGCGCCGACGGGCGAGGCCAGTCGGCGATCCATCTGGTGCGGGATGGTGCCTCGGTCGCGGTCTTCGCTGTTGCTGACGCGATCCGGGAAGAGAGCCGTGCGGCAGTGGACGCGCTCCACGAGCGGGGCATCGAGGTCGCGATGCTCACCGGTGACGCTCGGGCGGTGGCCGAGGCCGTCGCGGAGCAGCTCGGCATCGACACCGTCTTCGCGGAGGTGCTGCCGGACGAGAAGGCCTCGAAGGTCCGCGAGCTCCAGGCCGCCGGGAAGCGGGTGGCGATGGTTGGTGACGGGGTCAACGACGCACCCGCGCTCGCCACCGCCGACCTCGGGATCGCCATCGGGGCCGGTGCCGACGTCGCGGTTGAGGCGGGCCACATCGTGCTGGTCCGATCCGATCCCCGCGACATCCCCCGGATCGTGTCGCTGTCCCGGGCGACCTACCGCAAGATGGTGCAGAACCTCTGGTGGGCTGCGGGCTACAACATCGTCGCCATCCCCCTCGCCGCCGGCGTGCTGGCCGGCCTGGGCATCCTCCTCACGCCCGCCCTCGGCGCGGTGTTCATGTCGCTGAGCACAGTGATCGTGGCGATCAACGCCCAGCTGCTCCGGCGGGTCCCGCTATGAACGAAGGTCGCGGCGGCTTGCCGGCGGGATGGGCGGGGTGGGCCAGGGCCGGTCCCGAAGCCGAACGACTTCGCGTCGAGCGCATCGCGGAGGAGGCGGCGACCGCGTTCCACGAACTCGAAACGGTGCAGCGTGGTGTATCCGTGTTCGGTTCGGCGCGAGAGGAGATGGTTGAGCGCTGGGGCAGCCTGGCCGGGCGCGTGGCGCATGGACTCGCTGCAGCCGGGTTCGCGGTCATCACGGGCGGGGGCCCCGGGCTGATGGCGGCGGCAAGTGCCGCCGCCCGGGCCGCCGGGGGGGAGTCGATAGGGCTGACCATCGAGTTGCCGGAGGTCGAACCACCGAATCCGCACCTCACCCGGCGGGTGCACTTCCACTACTTCTTCCTAAGGAAGCTCTCCTTCGTGCGGTACAGCTGCGCGTTCGTGCTGCTGCCCGGCGGGTTCGGCACGATGGACGAGTTGTTCGAGGCCTTGAACCTGCGCCGCACCCACCGCATCAGCCCGTTCCCTGTCATCCTCGTCGGACGAGCGTACTGGGGCGGACTGCTTGACTGGCTTGCGACGGCAGCAGTCGGTCAAGGTGCACTCCGAGATGCGGACCTGTCCGATCTCGTCCTGACGGATGATGCGAACGAAGTCGTGGCGGTCGTTGCCGAGTGCCATCGCGAACTCTGTCGCCGGCTGGGGATGGCGCCATGATCCCGGCCGAGCACGTCTGGTTCGCGTGGGCCTCGGCATTCCTCGTGCCGTGGGCGGCGTTGTACTGGCGGTTCCCGCTCCACCGACCGGCGATGCGTTGGGCCAGCCTGTTCACCATGCCGTTCGGCTTGACCGAGCCACTGTTCGTGCCGGAATACTGGTCGCCGCCGAGCCTCTTCGACATGGCGAACCGAACCGGGTTCGATGTCGAATCGCTGATCTTCTCATTCGCCATCGGCGGGGTCGCTGCGGTGCTCGTGAACCTCGCCACCGGTCGGACCCTGCAGGAGATGCCCGAAGAGGAGCGGCATCACTGGGCTCACCGCTGGCACCGGATCGCGGTCGTCGCGCCGTTCCTGCTGTTTCCTATCCTGCTTCCGCTCGGTTGGAACCCGATCTATCCAGGAATCCTCGCGATGGCGGCCGGAGCTGCCATGACGTATTGGTGCCGGCGCGATCTCGGGGGGACGATCGTGATGGGCGCGGCGCTGTTTGTCGGGTACTACACGGTGTTCCTCGCGGGGCTGCACTACACGGCACCAGAGGGATACATCCGTCAAGTCTGGAATCTGGCTGCGCTGCGAGGCGGCTTGTTGGGCTTCATCCCCCTGGAGGAGTTGCTCTTCGCCGCGGCGTTCGGCGCCTACTGGTCCGCGGTCTATCAGCACCTCACCTGGACACGTGCCGAGGATCGCCATGAGGGAGGAGCACCATGACGTGGCTGCGCGAGAACTGGTTCTGGCTGATCGTCGCGATCAGCATGGCATTGCTGCATCTGCGGGGGCATGGCCGCCACACGGGCCACGCCCCGCCCAACTCCAACCCGGAGGATTGATCCCATGCTGGACACGAAAGTCCTCACCTGGTCGCTGGCCATCTTCGCCAGCGTGACGTACCTGGTTTGCATCCTCTACGGCCTCGTGGCTCCGGCCTCGCTGCACATGAGCCGCGCACTGGAGGTGATCCTCCCCGGCTTCCGCTGGCTCACCATCCCTGGGCTCCTGATCGGCCTGGTCGAGGCGTTCCTCTACGGCGCATACGCCGGCCTGGTGTTCGGCCCGATCCACAATCGCGTTGCACGGCGATTCTCGGCACCGAGGCCATAGCGAGATGGCCCTGCCAGACTCCACCATCCGAGGCCAGGTGCCCTGTTGTCGGGGTCGAGGCAACCGTACTTGACTTCATGCCCGGAAGCGGCAAGTATCGTCTAACAAACCAAGGGTTGTCCACTGCCACGTACCCGCTGGATCTCGCTGCTCCTGCTGAGCCTGATGACCAGCTCGCTCGTCGAGCCGGCCGTGGCCTCCGTATGCGCGGAGCGAGCTCATCCAGCGGCAAGCGTGCTGGCCACCGCGGGACACGACCACGGCACGGTGAGCGACCTTCATGATGGCCAGCCCGCCGAGCACCCGGGTCATGGCAGTGGGGGTGACCACTGCCAGCACCAGCATGGGCTGGTCTTCGCGGCTTCCCCGGGAACGTTCGATGTGACCTCGCTGGCGATGGTCCAGGGCGCCGAGCGCCTTGGCGTCTCGCCACCAAGGGTCGCCCTTTCCCCTCCGTTTCACCCTCCGCGCACCTGACCTCTCCGGACTGATGTCGCGGCGCCCTGGCGCCCCGTTTCCAGTCCCTCGCACCAACGCGACCCGACAACCACCACGATCGTGACACGCGTCCGTCCCACCCTTGGCTGGGAGACGGACGTGCGCCCCGACACCGGATCCTGCGAGGAGAGGCATGCATTGCCGTCTTTGGGCGTCAGTGGCTGCCAGCTGTGTTTGGCACGCCGCCGTCGCCCCAACATCCCTGAACGCTCAGGGCACTTACCCTGCCGTGGCGGATACGCTCGAACTGACGCTTGAAAACGTCGGCGTGATGGCCGTGGCTCGCGACCCGGCCCTCCGGGCCATTCGCCGTGAGATCGCGGTCGCCTCGGGCGATCTCCGCCAAGCCCGCGTGGAAGGGCTGAATCCGACGCTCGACGCTACGGTGTTCCAGGTTGGTCGGGTGGGGGCCGAGCCGCGGGAATACTCCATCGCCCTGTCGGGGCGTATCCCCTGGGCGGGGCAGCGGGAGCTTCGGATCGATGTCGCGACTGCCAATCTCGGACGAGTGGGTGCGCTCGTCTCCGAGGCGGTCCGCGACGCGACCCTGCGCGCACGGCTGGCCTTCCTCGCCGCGGTCGCGGCCGAGCGCCGGCTCGGAATAGCCAGGGAGATTGCCGACGCATCCGCGCGGCTCCAGGAGGCCTCGCAGGTCCGCCTCGAGGCGGGCGAGATCAGCGAACTGGAGGCAAACCTCACCGCCATAGAACACGGCCGCATACGGGCACGCGTCATCGCCGCCGAGCGTTCCGCCTTGGAGACAGAGGCTGCCTTGCGCATAGCCGTGGCAGCCCCTCCGAGTCAGCCCCTGCGGTTGGTGACTCCGGCACTCGCCGCGTCCGCCCTCGCCATGCTGCCTGCCGACTCGCTCCTGATGCTCGCACTAGCACGCCGCCCAGATGTCGCGGCGGCGCGGCGCGCGGTCGAGCAGGCACAGTCGCAGCGCCGCTTGGCCGGGAGAGAGGCCCTCCCCGAGCTCGAACTTCGCGGCGTCGCAGCCAGAGACGCAGGCGACGAATCCGCCAGGCTGGGGGTCGGTGTCGGCCTTCCGCTGCCCCTGATCGATCGGAATCAGGGCCGGCGCGCCGCGGCGGATGCTCGGCTTGACCAGGCGAGCGATCAGCTCGCCCGTCTTGAGCTCGTCGTGCGGAATGAGGTGGCTGCGAGCCACCAGGCCTGGAGATCAGCGATCGCAGAAGCCGACTCGTTGCAGGCGCTGGTCCTGGCGCCGGCACGGGAGAACCGTCCCCTCCTGGAGACTGCTTGGCGCGAGGGGAAGCTGTCGCTCCCGTCCCTCCTGCTGCTCCGCAATCAATTGCTCGATGCCGAGCTCGACTACTGGCAGGCCTGGGAGGCACGAGGCGCGTCGCTGGTCCGTCTCGAGGCCGCAGTCGCCATCCCCAGTGCCATCCGCGAAGAGGAGAACCCGTGAGAACGACCACTCAGCCTATCGGGGCGATGATGCTCGCGGCGCTGTTGGCCGGCTGCGGTGCGGCCCAGAATACCACGGACGCGCAGTTGGAACACGCCGAGGCCAGTCCTGACATGGTGCACCTCGACAGCGCCGCGATCGCAGCGGCCGAGATCCGGGTTGACACGGTGATTGCCGTGTCCGGCCCGGGCTTGACGATCACCGGGACGATCACGTATGACGCCAACCGCGTGAGCCATATCGGCTCGCGCACGCCTGGGCGAGTCCTCGAGGTGCGTGCCGACCTCGGTGAGCGCGTGCGCCCCGGCCAGGTCCTCGCTGTGCTCGAAAGCCCTGAAGTCGGGCAACTCCGAAGCGAGGCGATCGAAGCTGAGGCGCTCACGGCAATCGCCCGCGAAAATTTCGAGCGTGAGCGGCGGCTGGAGGAGCAGGGAATCGCTTCGCGCAAGGAGCGGCTCGCTGCCGAGGCGGAGCTACGGCGTGCCGAGGCGACCCTTCAGGGTGTCCAGGAACGACTCCGGGTGCTCGGGGCAGGCGGCGGCACGGGTGGCGAGTTCACGGTTACCGCCCCGTTCGCCGGTCATGTCGTCGAACGACACATCACGCGTGGCGAAATGGTGCACCCCGAGGACCAGCTCTTCGTGGTGGCCGACCTGCAGCGGGTGTGGGTGTTGCTCGACGTCTTCGAGCGCGATCTCAGCACGCTGGGGAATGGCACACACGTCTCGCTGGCCACGCCTGCCTGGCCGGACCGCACGTTTTCGGGCCGGATCGTGTACGTCGCCCCGGTGCTGGACACCGTGACCCGGACGGTACGCGCCCGGATCGAGGTACCCAACCCTGACGGGGCGCTTCGCCCGGGAATGTTTGCAACGGCGAAGGTCGATCGAGACGGCGATGGAGGTCTGCTCCCGGCGGTGCCCCGCGCCGCGATCCAGGAACTGGAGGGGCGCACCGTCGCCTTCGTCCCCGGCAATGAACCGGGGACCTTTCGAGCCGTGCCAATCTCGATCGGCGCCGACCTCTCCGGGGGGCTCGTCACGGTCACCTCCGGCCTGGCGGTTGGCGACTCGCTGGTCGTCGCCGGGGCGTTCCTCCTGCGATCCGAGCTCGCGGCTGGCGAGATCGGTGAGCACGGTCACTGAGGGGCGACGATGCGAAACGTGATTGCCTTCGCCCTGCGCAACCGCCTGCTGGTCCTCGCCATGACGGCGGGCCTTGTCGGACTGGGGCTCTGGTCCATGGCCAGGCTCCCGATCGATGCCGTGCCCGACGTGACCAACGTCCAGGTCCAGGTCAATACCAACGCCCCAGGCCTCTCGCCGTTCGAGGTGGAGCAGCAGATCACGCTGCCGGTCGAGCTGGCGATGTTTGGCCTCCCGGAACTCGACGAGATCCGGTCCATCTCGAAGTTCGGGCTTTCCCAGGTGACCGTGGTCTTCAAGGACGGCACCGACATCTACTTCGCCCGGCAACAGGTGCAGGAGCGGCTGCAGCTCTCGCGGGAGGACATTCCGGAGCGGTTGGGTACTCCCGAGATGGGGCCGATCAGCACCGGGCTGGGCGAGATCTTTCAGTACACCCTCTCCACGGACTCGATTGCCCGCCAGGACTCGACGTTCCTGCGCACGGTCCAGGACTGGATCGTGGCACTCCAGCTCCGAGCGGTGGACGGGGTGGCGGAGGTGAATTCCTTCGGCGGGTTCGAGAAGCAGTACCAGGTCCTGGTCCGGCCCGATGCCCTGATCCAGTACGGCCTCACCCTCGAGCAGGTGCTCGACGCGGTGGCGGCGAGCAACCGGAACGCCGGTGGTGGCTATATCACCCGCGGGGCGGAGCAACTCCTCGTCCGCGGGGTGGGCCAGGTCGCAACGCTCGATCAGATCCGCCAGGTCGTGATTGCCGCCCGGGAAGGCGTGCCCGTGCTGGTCGGTGACGTGGCCGACGTGGTCGTGGCCCACACGCTTCGGCAGGGAGCTGTCACCAAGGACGGCCGCGGGGAGGTGGCCACCGGCATCGTGATGATGCGGATCGGGGAGAACTCCCGCACCGTCGTGGCCGATGTGCGCGAGCGGTTCGAGGGGGTGAAGGGAACCCTGCGGCCGGGAGTGACGCTGGAGGCGTACTACGACCGCGCCGACCTGGTCGACCGCACCATCGCCACCGTGCGCCGCAACCTGATCGAGGGTGCCGCGCTGGTGATCGCGGTACTCTTCCTCCTGCTCGGCAACGTCCGGGCCGCCCTCATCGTGGCCCTGGCGATTCCGCTCTCGATGCTGTTCGCTTTCAGTGCGATGCTCAAGGTGGGCATCGCCGGGTCGCTCATGTCCCTCGGTGCCATCGACTTCGGACTGGTGGTAGACGGTTCGGTCGTGATGGTCGAGAACGCCATGCGACGCCTGGGGGATGACAGCGACGAGCGCCATGGCTTCCTGTTGCGGGTACGCGAGGCGTGCAGCGAAGTGGCGCGCCCGATCCTTTTCGGGGTCGGGATCATCATCGTGGTCTATCTCCCGATCCTCTCGCTCGAGGGGGTCGAGGGCAAGATGTTCAAGCCGATGGCGCTCACCGTCGTGTTCGCGCTGTCCGGCTCCCTGCTGCTGACCTTTCTCCTCACCCCGGTACTGATCTCGCTCGGCCTCCGTCGGGGGGTCGTGGAGCGCGAGGGCTGGGTCATGGAGCGGGCCAGAGGACTGTATCAGCCGGCGCTCGCCTGGGCGCTGCGCCGCGGACGCCGCGTGCTGGCGGGGGCGGCAATCGCCGTGGCCGGCGCCCTGGCGCTCTTCCCCGCGCTCGGCACCGAGTTCATCCCGTCGCTCGACGAGGGATCATTCGCCATCCAGTTCCTGCGCCTCCCGAGCGTGTCGCTGGAGGAATCCGTGCGGCAGACCACGCTGATCGAGAGGCGGCTGCAGGAGGCCTTCCCCGATGAGATCACCCACGTGGTGAGCAAGACGGGCCGAGCCGAGATCGCCACCGACCCGATGGGTGTCAACATCACCGACATGCTCGTCATGCTCGGGTCCCGGGATTCGTGGGTGCGGGCGCGCACCAAGGACGCGCTCGAGGCGCGCATGGATAGCGTCCTGCAGGAGATTCCCGGGCTCGTGTACTCCTTCAGCCAGCCGATCGAGCTCCGGGTCAACGAGCTGATCGCCGGGGTGCGCTCCGACCTGGCCATCAAGATCTTCGGCGACGACCTGGACGTACTGCGGCGGAAGGCCGACGAGACGGTGGCCACCGTCTCTCGGCTCGAGGGTGCCACCGGATTCCGTGCGCAACAACTCACCGGGCTCCCTCAGCTCGAGATCATCGTCCGCCAGGATCAGTTGTCGCGGTACGGCATCAGCTCGGACGTCGTGATGCGAACCATCGAGGCGATCGGTGGCAGTGTCGTGACCACCGTCCTGGAGGGCCAGCGCCGGTTTGCGCTAGCGGTCCGGTTCCCCGAGCCGGCGCGCCGTGATCCAGCGGCGATGGCCAGCCTGCTTGTTGCGGCACCCGGAGGAGAGCGCGTGCCGCTCGGCCAGCTTGCTGACATTAGGGAGACGTCGGTGCCCTCCGACATCTCGCATGAGAATGGCTCCCGGCTGGTGATCATCGAAGGCAACGTGCGGGGACGCGACATCGGGTCGCTCGTCGAGGAGGTCCGGACGATCTTTGCCGACGGCGCCGTCGAGCTGCCTCCAGGATACCGGGTCGAGTTCGGGGGTCAGTTCGAGAATCTCGAGCGAGGATCTCGCCGCCTCGCCCTCGTGGTGCCGTTGTCCCTGCTGCTGATCTACGTGCTGCTCTATGCCACCTTTGGGTCGCTTCGACAGGCCGGGCTTGTCTTCACCGGGATCCCCTGTGCAGCAGTCGGCGGCGTCCTCGCCCTCTTCCTCCGTGGGATGCCCTTCAGCATCTCGGCGGGAGTGGGCTTCATCGCCCTGTTCGGCATTGCCGTCCTGAACGGCGTCGTGCTGGTCAGCTACATCAATGACCTTCGAGCCGGTGGGGCAGCACTCGAGGATGCCGTGCGCGATGGCGGGCTTACCCGGCTTCGTCCGGTGCTCATGACTGCCTTGGTGGCCTCGCTCGGGTTCCTGCCTATGGCGCTCTCTCATGGCGCCGGCGCAGAGGTGCAGCGTCCACTGGCCACCGTCGTCATCGGCGGGTTGGTCACCGCGACCGCCCTCACGCTGCTCGTGCTCCCCATCCTCTACCTGATGGGGGAAGGCTGGGCGGAGCGGCGGCGGAACACGAGCGCAGCCGTGGCGCTGGAAGCTGCCGGTGACTGATCGGATCCGCATAGACCTCCCGCTCGTCCTACCCGGGGTTTCCGTGGGGGATGCGCGCCTTCGCCTGCTTGAGGACCAGCTCGAGCAGGTGGTGGGTGTCGAACAGGCTCATGTGGTCCAGGAGGATGGCGGGGGCCCGACGCTCCTCTGCCTGCACTACGACCCATCGAGGCTCACGCTGCCGGAAATTCGTCGCACGGTCATGGCGGTGGGGGCCCGCACGGGGGACCGGTACGCCCAGCTGATCGTGGCGCTCCGGCTGGTGGGGAGTGAGGATGCATATCAGAGGATCGAGCGACGCGTGGCGGAGGTCCCCGGAGTCCTGCGCGCCAGCGTGTCGCTTGCCAGCCAGCAGGCGATCATCGAGTACGACCGACGGGTTACGAGTCCCGAGGTGATCCAGCGGTCGGTGACGACCTGGCTGGCTCCAGACCAGAGGGATGCGTCCGGGCAGTCAGCTCGACCGAGGTCGTGGTATGCGCGACATCGCGAGCTCGCGTGGAGCCTGACGGGGGGAGCGCTGCTGCTGGTGGCGTTTGTTGCGGAACGTGGCGGTTGGCTCGGGACGGCATGGCCGATCGTGATCTATCTCGGCACCTATCTCTTCGGTGGCCTCGACCTGGTGCGCCACGCGGTTGGCGACCTGCGGCGGGGCCGATTCGCCTTTGACATCGACCTGCTGATGCTGCTCGCGGCGGCCGGTGCCGCGGTGCTCGGCGAATGGGCCGAGGGCGCCTTTCTGCTGTTCCTGTTCTCGCTCGCGCATGCGTTGGAGCATGCCGCCTTGGGTCGGGCTCGACGCGCCATCCGCGCCCTGGCCGATCTGGCACCGGCCCGTGCGATGGTGATCCGTGATGGCTCCCAGGAGGAGATGGCGGTCGCCGATCTCGTCCCCGGCGACGTGGTGCTGGTCCGGTCCGGGGAGCGGGTGCCCGTCGACGGCGTCGTCGTTGACGGGCGTTCGACCATCAATCAGGCACCGATCACCGGAGAGTCGGTGCCGGTGGCAAAGGAGCTGGGTGACGAGGTGTTCGCCGGCACCATCAACGGCACCGGGGTCCTCCAGGTCAGGACGGTCGCCGCCGAGGGTGACCGGACGCTCGATCGCGTCATCCGCCTGGTCGAGGAGGCCCAGGGCCAGAAAGCGCCCACGCAACTCTTCACCGAGCGCTTCGAGCGTGTGTTCGTGCCGGTCGTGCTCGCCACCGATGTCGCACTCATCGCCCTTCCCCCGTTGTTCGGGTGGTGGACGCTCGACGTGTCGTTCTATCGCGGCATGGCGCTGCTCGTCGCCGCCTCGCCCTGCGCGTTGGCACTTGGCACCCCGGCAACGGTCCTTGCGGGCATCGCCCAGGCCGCCCGATCCGGTGTCCTGATCAAGGGCGGGGCACATCTCGAGATGCTCGGCCAGGTGCGGGCCATCGCGTTCGACAAGACCGGGACCATCACTCGCGGAATGCCTGAGGTCACCGACCTGGTCCCGACAGAGGGCGTGGAAGAGGCCGAATTGCTTGCCGTGGCTGCGTCGGTCGAACGGCATTCCGAGCATCCGCTCGCCGAGGCAGTCGTCACGGCCGCCGACCAGCGGCAGCTCGCGCTGCCGGAGTCGCGAGATGTCGAGTCGGTCACGGCACGAGGAATCACTGCCTTCCAGGAGGGCGCGCGCGTAGAGATCGGCACGCTCCGCCTGTGGCAGGACCAGGGCGTGAGAATCCCGGGCCCACTGGAAGGGACCGTGGAGTCGCTGCAGGCTGAAGGGCGGAGCACGATGGTCGTCCGCCGCGGCGATCGGTGGCTGGGCGTGATCGGAGCGGCGGATCGACCCCGTGAAGGCATCGCGGACGTGCTGCGTCGCCTGCATGCCCAGGGCGTGACCGGATTGGTGATGCTGACGGGCGACAACGCCGGGGTGGCACAGGCGATCGCTCGCGAGGTCGGGCTCGATGACGTGCGCGCAGGCCTGCTTCCGGAGGACAAGGTGACGGCCATTCAGGAACTGCAGGCGGAGCACCGCCTGGTCGCCATGGTCGGCGACGGAGTGAACGATGCTCCGGCGCTGGCACACGCCACGGTGGGCATCGCTATGGGTGGTGCCGGAACCGCAGCGGCGCTGGAGACGGCGGACGTGGCCCTGATGGCCGACGATCTGGAACGTCTGCCCTTCGCCATCGGGCTGTCGCAACGGGCGAGTACCACCATCCGCCAGAACCTGGTGCTCTCGCTCGTCGTCATCGGCTTGCTGATCCTGGTCACGACAACCGGAGTGGCGGGAATCGGCCCTGCCGTTCTCGTGCACGAGGGGAGCACGTTGATCGTGGTGGCGAACGCGCTGCGGTTGCTGCGGTACACGGCGTGACCCGCGATCAGCGGGGGCTCCGGAGTTTCGGGGGCTGCGGCACCGGTACTTGGCAGGCGCCGGGATGGATGTATCGTATGTAGCCGCCCTTCGCAGGCGGCTTGGCATCGTCCCGACCATCCCCCTGGAGGTCGTCATGCGAGCCGTCCGTTTCCTCGTCCTGCTGCTGGTTCTTGCGCCGCCGGCCGCGGCCCAGCGCAACTGCACCAAGGGCAAGCCGTGCGGGAACACTTGCATCGCGGTCAACCGGACCTGTCGTGTCGGAGCCGGGTCCGCGACCCAGCGCACGAGAACGGCTGGAGACACCAGCCGGACCGCTCCGGTCCCCGCCAGCAACCTCGTGGGCTCAACGGCTGGCGCTGTCCCGGGAGAAGCCGGGGGGCTGAGTGCCGTCGTCGGCGCCTCGTCCGCCGTAAGCCACTGCACGACCGGCCTCGACTCGCACCGCGACGTCTGGATCGTCAGCGGTCGGCGTCCCCTCGGGACGATCGGTCTGGACCTGACGGATGGCTCGGCGTTCCATGCCCCGAGCCGCGCCGACACGTTGGCGGCGATCCTGATCGCGTTGCGTTGCCCGAGCCCGGACCGCGTGACGCCACTGATCGCTGTCGGATCGCGCCGCATCCTGCTCGACTACCTGAGCCTCCCGTTGCGCACCGCCACTCAGTCGAGTGAACCATCAGGCAACCTCGTCGTCCGGGAGGGTGCGCAGCGCGTCCCCGCGTACGTGTGGCTGGATGCACTCGGGACCGCGACGTTGCGAGGCGAGTCGCCCCGGTAGGCGGCTGATCCGAACCCACCTCAACCCGAACATCCTCGGTCAAGGACCCCCGCCCATGGGCCTGTGGATCTTCCTCATCGTCGCCGTCGCCTTCGTGGGCTGGCTCATGCGCGAGTCCAGGAAGCGCGACGAGCAGGCTCGTCAGGCATTCCTCGACCGCATCAAGGCAGCCGAGGAGTGGGTCAACTCCCTCGACGAGCTGCCGGTCGTGACCGAGACCCGCCTGCAGCTGCAGCGGGGAGAGACATGCCACTACGCCGCGCCGTGCGAATGGTGGGAGTTTCGGAAGCGCACCAAGCGGATCGACTACCATGGCCCGGTCGCCTCGGTGCAGCTGATGAAGGGGCTGCGGTACCGAGCCGGCTCGATCACGCCCCACTTCGAGCGCGAGAGCGTGCTGGTCCAGATCGATGCGGGGACGCTCTACATCACCGACAAGCGCCTCTTCTTCGACGGCCACGAGAAGAACAGCACCGTCACGTGGCGGAGCGTCGCCGCAGTCGCGGCCTTCGACGGCGGCATCGAGATCGAGAAGCAGACCGGCCGCAGCCCGTTCCTCAAGCTGTCGGAGCAGCCGGAGCGGGCCGCGGCGCTGGCGACGCGGCTGCTCATGCGGGCGGGGGCCTGATGGCGAAGACCCCACGGACCCTTCTTTGGGACCTCGACGATCATACCCGCGGAAAGCACGAGGTCCTCCGTGCCTACCTTGGGCGCTGGCTGCCGATCCTCGGGAAGACCCAGGGTCGGATCGTCTTCATCGACGGGTTCGCCGGACCGGGCCGGTACCGAAATGGAGAGCCTGGATCACCCCTCATCGCCCTGGAGACCCTGCTCGGTCACCCGTCGGCGAGGGGGCTTCGTGCCGAGGTGGTGTTGCTGTTCATCGATGACGATGCTCGCCGTTTGGAGCACCTGAAGGGCGTCCTCGAGGCGGTGCCGCTACCTGAGAAGCCCGTCGTGAGGTGGGAACTCCGGCAGGGGAAGTTCGATGGGGCGATGGCGGGCTTGCTCGACGACTTGGAATCCCAAGCCGCCAGGATGGCGCCGGCGTTCGTGATGATCGACCCGTTCGGGATCAGCCAGACGCCGATGGCGATGGTCAAGCGGATCCTGCGGCATCCGAAGTCCGAGGTGTTCGTGACGTTCATGATCGACCGCGTTCACCGGTTCGTAGCTGACGAGTCGATCGAGGGGCATCTCGATGAGCTGTTCGGGACCCCGGAGTGGCGGAAGGCGCGGGAGCTGACGGGGCAGGCGAGGCGAGGCTATCTGCTCGAGCTCTACGCGGCCCAACTGCGTGCGGCCGGTGCGCGGTATGTCCTGCGCTTCGAGCTCTATCGGGGCGGTCAACTGGTGTACTCGATCTTCTTCGCGACCCAGAGCCTCGTGGGCTGCGCCAAGATGAAGGAGGCCATCTGGAGCGTCATCCCCGACGGATCGTTCGAGTTCCGCGCAGCACGGGGAGGCCAGCGGTCGTTGGAGCTCGTCGTCGATGATACCTGGCCCCTCCGCGGACAGCTCTACCGGAAGTTCGGCACCGAGTGGGCGACGATCGAGGCGGTCGATGAGTTCGTGGACGGCGACGAGACGCTGTACCGGAAAGAACACCTCCGCCGCAAGACGTTGGTGCCCCTTGAGAAGGAGGGCGCGATCGAGGTTCAGCGTACAGGACGCGCGGGCTCGTTTGGTCCGGGGACTCGAATCAGGTTCACGCGGGAGCCGTCGTAAGCTCGACTGGGTATTGGCTCCAGACCTCCCCGTCGAGCTCCCGTCCCCCGGCCTTCGGCGTCCTGCCACCCCACTGCTTCCAGAAGAACGCGACATCCTGGTGAGCACAGAGGTCCCGCAGGTGGCGCGCCCAGTCGATCGAGCAGGGACGGGCTCCGATGCCGCTCTCCCCGCCGCCGATTACCCAGTGGATCCCTTCAAGCTCCAGCCCGTCGAGTTGCCCGAGTAGCGGTTCCGCGCTCAGGAACCGCACGCTGGCAGGAATGCGCCGCAGCGCATCCACCCGGTTGAGGACGCGTGAGGACTCGACGCTCGTGCCCATCCAGACGTTCTCAGGCCACGGCAGCTTGTCGGCCAGCCGCGCCGCACGCTCGGGGCGCTTGGTCAGCACCTGGAACTGGTGCTGCGGGCAGGCCTCCATCACCTCGAACACCGCCCTGATCTGGTCGATCGTGAAGTGGGCGTGGAAGACGTCGCTCATCGAGTTCACGAACACGCGCCGTGGCTGCCGCCAGCTGAACGGCTGGCTGAGCCGGTCGGTCCAGAACCTCGGCGCGAACGGATCGGCGCGATTGGCCGGGGTGTCCTTGACGGGGATCTGGTCCCGGTAAAGCCCGGAGAGCATCGGGCGGTGTGCGAGGGTGAGAGCATAGCAGTGGTCGCAGCCGGCCGAGATCCGCTGGCATCCCGTCATCGGATTCCAGGTGACGTCGGTCCATTCGATACCTGTGTTGGTGCCCATGGGCTGCTCGCGGCTGGAGGGGGTCCCCTGATTCAACCTACGGGCCCTCCGCGAGTGCGAGAAGGCCATGCACCGAGGTTGGCGCCGTGGCCAGCACGGGTCGGCGTGCTCGCCACCTTCAGCCCGGCAGCGTCGGCGCGCCCGTCCACTCGCCCCTCGGTATGACGGATGCCGGCCTGCCCTCCAAGCCTCACTACTTCATCGTCCACTGACCAAGGGATGGAGCAGACCCTGGGAGGCCGTTGAGGCCTGGGTCCCCCTGCGCCATGTTTCCCTCGGGCATGGCCACCCAGGGTGGCCGCCCCATGGCCGCTTACTCGACTCCCCGGTCCCATTCTGGCGGGCGCTTCGTGTCTAAATCAGGACCCCGGCTCCCGGAGCAGGTCAGGCTCGTGGAGCGGCGTGCACTCCGCGCCTTGGGCGCCCGCATCCGTGACAAGCGGGACGAGAAGGGCATGGACGGAAAGGAGGTCGCCGCGGCGGCCGGGCTTCCCCCCAGTACCGTCAGCAAGATCGAGAACGGTCGGCAGAACGCCACCTTCCTGACCTTGGCCCGTATCGCCCAGGCCCTGGGTTGTCAGCTGGCCGACCTCATGCCCCGGGAACTGCCCGCCGGCCTCGTCCCCCCACGCGACTCGACCCAGGGGTAGCGATTCGTCATCTGGGCGGTGGCTCTCCGGGCCACGGGTCTCCCGGACCCCAAGTCTCGATAGCGACGACCGGCGTCGTGGTTCGCCAGTCGGTCGGGCTTCCGACGAGCTCCCCACCCCGATAGCAGCCGGCGCTCAACAGCACCGAGATGCAATGGCCCAAGCCACACGGCCAGGGGCGAGGCCTGGCTGACGGTGCCCACTGATCCGGTCGTGGCCTGGCTGCGGGACTCTTGACCACGCGCGGTCTGATCCACCAGGCCTGTCCGCGACGCCAGATCGCGTACCGCGACCCGGACGCCGTTGTGATCAGGACCCGCTCGACTGGCTCCCCCTCACCCCCGCCTCCCAGCTCGCGGCCGCACACGGGGCACCCAGTCCGAGCCGGCAGCAGGCGATCGGCCCCTACATCCCCCATCACTGCCTCCGCTCTCGCGACGGCCCCGACCGCCACTCCGAGGGCGTGGAGCCACTGGCGCTAGCTGTATATAGCAAGCATTGTTGTATAAGCCAATAATCGTCGGGGCGATTTGGCGTATGCTGCTCGCGTCGGGCACGGTGGCCCGGCAGCCGAACGGACACCACTGACCGACGAGGATGGCGTGGCGAAGAACAGCAAGCAGAGGATGCCCACCCGGGTCCGTCACCCGAAGCATCCGCCGGCGCCCGAGGTCCCGAGGGACGGAGTTAACCGGGCACTGTTGGCGGTGTTCAACGAGTTCCTGGCCAGGGACTCGCTCACCCCGGCTCGCCGCGCCGAGGGTCAGCGGCTGTTCAAGCGTGTGCGCGATTGGTCACGGACCAGCGCGGCGCGCCGCTCTAAGCTGTGGCACCAGATCGAGACCGCCGGCGTCCAGGCGGGGCTGACCTCGGCGCAGGTCCGCGAGATCGCAACGCGTCCGGGGGACAACGCCGCAGCTGACCAGGGACTGGAGGCCCCGAGGGGGGTGCACGAGCTCACCCGGACGATGCGGCTGGAGCATATCGAGCGCCGGCGGATCATGATCTACAAGGCCCGCAAGAAGTCGCCCGCAGAGATGGTCCGGCTGATGGCAGGACGCAGGTCACGCGCCTGGGTATACCGCGTGCTGAAGAACTTGGCCAAGCACGGCGACGTGACGGACCGGCGGACCATCCGGCGGGTGCGTGAGCGCCGGATCCCCGTCAAGGTCAGCCTGTTGCTGGAGTCGTACTGCTTCCGGAAGAATGCCAAGCCCACCGTCACGGCCGTTGCCCGGCAGCTCAAGCGCGCGTGCAAAGAGATGAACCTGCGTGCGCCTTCGGAGTCCTGGGTTCGGCAGCAGCTCGACTTGGAACCCCAGCTCAAGCTGCTCTGGCAGCATGGGCGGGCTGCCTATGAGCGCGGGCATCGTCCCGTCACGGTCCGGCACCTGGGATTCCAGCCGGGTGAGCTGTACCAGGTCGACTCGACTCCGCTGGACGTCTGGTTGCAGGAGGCGACGCCGCGGGGTGAGCTGACCGCGATCCGCCCATCGCTGACCGCGGTGACTGACGTCGCCACAAGCGCCGTGATCGGCTACCACGTCACCCCCGGAAAGGTGAACGGTGTGTCGGTCCTCAACGCGATCGTCCACGCCCTGACTCCGTCGGATGACTTGCCGGGGTTCCATGGGAAGCCGCAGGCGATCCAGTTCGATGGCGGCTCAGAGGCCACCGTTGATCTGCGCGAACGGCTGGAGGCCATGGGCATCGAGGTCCTCATCACGCCGAAGAAGGCCCCGGACCTCCAGGGCAAGGTCGAGAGCTCGATCGGCACGACGAAGGACTGGCTGGGGGAGGTCCCGGGATATATCCCGGTCGTGGGTGGAACCCTCAGTGCCGCCCAGCGTATCGTCCACAGCCTCTGGTCCATGGACACCTTCCGGGGCTGGCTCACGGACTGGATGCTCGAGCACAACGAGGTCTCGATCCACCGTGGGCTCGGCATGACCCGCCGGATGGCCTGGGAGCGCGGGGACCGCGTCACGCCCGCCACCGAGGAAGAGCTGCTGTCGCTGCTCTCGGAAGCGCGGACGGTGGAGATTTCCCACGGCCTCGTGACCGTGCAGGAGAAGTACGAGCGCGTCCACTACACCGCAGACTTCTTGGCCGACCTCCCGTCCCGCCGGGTGGAGCTCAGGTATGGGCGGTTCGGAAAGCTCGTCCACCTGTTCGATCCTGTCACGGGTCGATACCTCGGGCCGGCGAGAGCGTTGGCCGCGGACGTCTCGGAGCAGGACATCGCGAGGATCCAGCGCCAGAGAATGGAGCTCCGTGAGCGCAGGAAGGAGCTGCTCATGCCTCGCATCGAACCTGCCGAGCTTGACGGGCTCTCCGGTGCCGACGCGGCCGCCCAGCAGCGGCGCGTCCCGTTGACCGAGTCGATCGAGCCGTCGCTTCCTGCACCCGAGGACGGCCTGCCGATCGATGCGGATCACCCGGGAGTGGATCTGGTCGCCGAGCCGGAAGTAGACGAGCAGGTTGCCAGGCTGATCGCCCTTCAGCGGGAGCGTGCCTCGTGAGCGTGCAGCACGCGGTCGCCGCCATCAGGCGCGTTGCGTTGGTGCCACCGGGGGCGATTGATCTCGTTCGGACGGGTCCTCAGCTGCGAAAGGCCGAGGAGGCGCTGGCTCGAGTTGGTAGCGGTGGTCTCACCGTGTGGTACGGCGTTCCCGGGACGGGGAAGACCTGCGCGGCGTGGCTGCTGTGTAAGGTGGCTGACGAACGCGGGGCATCCCGTGCCGTCTATGTGGACGCACCGCGTCCCAGCGGTGCCGTCTGGGATGAGCGCAAGACCCTCCGGGCAATCATCGGCGAGCTGGGTACACCGCTCTGCGATCGTGCCGTCCGCGGGCAGTCCAGCAACCACCTGGTTCGTCACTTGGCGACCCGGCTGCTGGCGGCAGACGTCCGCGTGCTCGTCGTGGATGAGGCGGGCTACCTGGGCCCGAGTGGCATCGAGGCCATCGGGATGCTCAGCGATCACCTCGCCGGCCAGGCCGAGCCGTTCCATGTTGTCCTTGCCGGCATGATGGATCTCCCCGGATTGCTCCGCTCCAGTCCGAGGGTGCAGGCGCGAGTGCAGGCCCATGAGCACTTCGGTGGCGTCTCCGTCGAGACGCTCGGTGCGGTCGTCGCCCGACGCCACCCCTGGATCGAGTCGGCCCTGGATGCAAGGACGCGGATGTCGGACTTGATCGCCCAGGCCCACACGCTCACCGGTGGCTGCATGCGCGAGGCAGTCTGGATCTTCGAGCACCTGCGCAACGACTGCTGCTCCCATGGACTGTTGCTCAATCCACGCGTGCTCGTTCATATCGCCGGCGTACGGGCAGAGGCGCGGGCCCGTCTGGTTCGCGAGGAGGTCCGGCAGGCTGCCACGAGAGAAGCCTTGCCGCAGTTGATGCCGAAGGAACTGCGTGAGCGGTTCAACAATGCCGGAGCTTGGAGCGATTGAGCACGCGACTGACGGTCCTCGCCGCAGTGGGTGCCGCCGCCGCCGAGTGGGGTCGCGCTGTCACGTTCGAGGAGGTCCGTGCCTGCCTCGAACCCCGAGGTGTGCCACGAAACCTCGCGACCGCCCTCGGCAGCCTTGTGCGGACTGGGCATGTCAGCGCGGTGCGCGCCCGCGATTGGTCGCGCGAGTCGCGCCGACTCTATTGGATCGCCGGTGAAGAACCGCGCATCGACCGGTCGATCGTCAACCCGTCCGTTCCTGAACTGGTGTACCAGGCGGTCCACTCGCTCTTCTCCACCCCGGAAAGGGCACGGCGACCGGTTGCCTCGTCCGAGATCCGACGACACCTGGCTGAGTCGGAGGTGGGCCGCACCGCACTCGCTCGGCCGACCTACGTCCCGACCGCGCTCAACCTGCTGCGGAAGGGCTGTCCCGAAAGTCCTCCGTTGCTCCAGTGCGTGCAGGTGCCGGGAGTGCGCGCTCAGCATTGGGTACCGACGGGTGCGGAGTTCGCCCTGGGGCCGCAGCCAATGGCCACAGGCACCGCCACGGATCGGCTCGCCGACTTGGTGACCCGTGCATCATCGCTCTCTGCGGACGGACTCGTCTCGGCCCGGGACGTGGCCTGGTTGGCGCGGCGGTTCCGTGACCACGGGATCGCTGCCGGGGACGTTCCGAGGCTGCTCGCCGAGGCCGCTCGCCCCGTGTTTCATCGCGGGAGCCGTCGACCCCGGGCCAACCCGGCGGTGGTTCGCGTCGGGGAGGTCGACGGTCGCTCGCTCTACGCCCCGGCAGGTTCGCGGTGGGAGAAGCGGGAAGATGCGCAGCAGGCATTCGCCTGGCGGCAGTTGGCGGAGGCGTGGAGCGAGGCCGGGGTTGAGGCGGAGCTCCATGCCCTCGCCGCCCTCGGGCCCGACTCTCCGTGGAATGGTGTGAGGCGCGCTGCGATCGTGCCTCTCCTCGCCGGTCTCTCAGCAAGACTGAACGGCACGGCGGGTGATGCCCATCCAGTGGAGCAGGTCGAGAACGACCGGGCCGCCGTGCGCGACGCGATCCGTGCTGCCTCCGTCGCCCTTGGCGTGGAGCCACCCGCCGGCACGGTCGCCCAGTCACCGCCCGCGGGTGCGTGGCTCACGGCTTCCGAGGCGGGCAACATGCTCCGGGAGGCGTTCGGTCTGGTCGACGATCCGCCGGTGATCGAGGCGGGGTTCCTGACTGGAGAGGTGCGTCGGGTCAGGGCTGCCGAGGTCATCCAAGAAATCCAGGGGCTCCGACGGCATCGTGGTGAATCCTGGCGATACGATCGCGTGACGCTCCTGGTCGCCGGCGCGCTGCGGTGGGCGGATGCCGAGACGGGTGCCATGGTCAGTCTCGGGGCCGAGCTGCTCGGCCACGTCCGATCGGCGGCCAACTTGCGCCCGCTGATTGATGAGCCGCTGGTGAGCGTCACGGAACTGGCGGCCGCCCACGCAGTCCTCGGGGATGAGGCAGGGCGGTCATTCCTGGAGTCGTTGGTGCGATGCTCCACCTCTCCCACCATGGCGAGGCGGTTTGCCGTGCGCGGGGTGCAGTTACTCGACTGGATCCGGAGCGGATGCGTGGGGCGCGTGTGGCCCGTTTAGGCGCTCCAGTCATTGATCGCGCTGCCGCCAGCGCCGCCGCCGTGGGAAACGCCAGGCGGATCGGTGCCATGCGCTTAGAAGCCGGTGTGGCCGTGCATGTGCCTTCGGGGTGCTACTTCGGGGAAGGTGGGGTGACAGGGTGAACGTGTCCGCGCGCGGAATCTGGCTCTGGTCTGATGTCCACCTGGAGTTTCCTGAACAGCTCGACTCGTACGCTGCCCTGCCTGCGCCGCCCGATGGCGATCCTGTCATCCTCGCCGGCGACATCGCCGTGGGCACTGCGGGTGTTCGGTGGGCGATCGCGACGTTCCCCAACAATCCGGTCGCGTATGTCCTCGGGAACCACGAGGCCTACGGCGCGGACCTCGACATCACCTACGACGCCTGCCGCGCAGCCGCAGCTGGGACGAACGTCCGGATTCTGGAGAGAGAGGTGTGGGAGATCGCACCTGGCCTCCGGCTGCTCGGCACGACGCTCTGGACCGATTACGCCCTCTGGGGCGAAGGGTACATGGGAGACCCCCACCGGGCCGCACTACGACTGGCGGATCACCGGCTGATCACGACGGAGGGCAAGACGTTCGCGCCCATGGACGCCTGGCACCGGCATGAGGACAGTCGTCATTGGCTCGAGGCCGAGCTCACGCGGGCGCACCGAGACGGCGCGGATACGATCGTCGTGACGCACCATGCGCCCCACGTCGTCTGCCTGTCGCCGACCCACATCCACCAAGGGGAGCCAATCAGCGCTGCGTTCGCGAGCGACCTCAGCGAGCTGCTGATGGGGCCCTTGGCACCCAGGATCTGGTGCTCCGGTCACACGCACCACAACCACCGCGGCCAGCTTGGCCGGTCTAAGCTCCTCAGCAATCAGGCCGGATACGTCCGGCTCGGAGAAGGGACGGGGTTCCTGCGGGCGGGTCAGCTCGTGATGCGGCTGGAGGGCTGACTGGCGCAGGCGGTCTACGACCGGCTCCTGCCATTCTCCGTGTGGTAGCCAGCACGACTTGATCGATCCCAACTGCAGCGAGCGCCCGGCTTCCAAGCCGGGCGCTCGCGCTACTCTCCATACCAGGTACGCCCTGTATGGGGCGCAGTATCACACACGTGGGCCGTCTACGATACAAGTGCGGAATCCGTCTCCGGTACAGTTGTGGGGTGTCTCCGATGTGACTGCGTCCGAGGCTGCTTGCAGCGCGACGATCCCGCCGCCCGCGCGGAGCCCCCCTCGCTGCCGCGCCGCACGCGGCGCGGCCGAGGGAGGCGATCGCCTGAACGGTGAAGGCTTGCCCCGAGCGCAGCGAGGGGGTGATGGGTGACGGGGAAGGCGACTCCGCTCGGAGCTGCCTTCCCCTTCACCCTTTGCCCATCACCCCTGTCCCCCGTCACGCTCCCCGTCCAGCAATACTTGACAGGTCAACTAATGCAGGGTACCTTCGCTCCATGGCTACGACCACCGCGTCCCGCGTCCAGGCGGAGATCAAGCAGACCAGGCCGTTCCGGTCGGTCCGGCAGGAGGCCGCGATTGCCCTCTTCCGGACCGTCGACGACCTGCGCCGGCGCTACGACGCGGTGATCGAGCCCCATGGCATCACCGCCCAGCAGTACAACGTGCTGCGGATCCTGCGGGGGGCCCATCCCGACCCGCTGCCGACGCTGGAGATCGGCCAGCGGTTGATCGAGCGGGTCCCGGGGATCACCCGGCTCCTCGACCGGCTCGAGGCCAAGGGGCTGGTCGAGCGGAAGCGGTGCACCCATGACCGCCGGATGGTGCATTGCTGGATCGCCCCGGCCGGGTTGGAGCTCCTGGCCACGATGGAGGAGGCGGTCGACGCAGCTGACGATGCCAGCATGGGCGACCTGAGTGACGAGGAAACCGCCGAGCTGGTGGGGATGCTCGACCGGATCAGGGAGGGAACCGCTTGACCCCGACGAGGGTTTGTCGTGCATAGATAGTTGTCTAATCAATAATAGTACCAACAACCATTGTCACACTCTGAAACAACGAGGACGAGCATGACCAGCATCACCCAACCCCGGATCGGTGCCCAGGGCACCGACTTCTCCATCAGCGGCGCGCTGCGGCGCACGCTGGCCACCGACGGCGCCATCGCCCCGGTCGTCCTGCGCCTCACCCTGGCGCTGGTGATGTTCCCGCACGGCGCCCAGAAGGTGCTCGGCTGGTTCGGCGGCTACGGCTTCGACGGCACCATGGGCTACATCACGTCGCTCGGCTTCCCGGCGGCGCTGGCCACCGTGGCGATCCTGGCCGAGTTCCTGGCCCCGATCGCCCTGCTGGTGGGGATCGGCACCCGGTTCGCCGCGCTGAGCTTCATCGGCGTGATGGCCGGCGCCATCGCCACGGTGCACCTGCCGCACGGCTTCTTCATGAACTGGTCGGGCGCGCAGGCGGGCGAGGGCTTCGAGTTCCACCTGCTGCTGATCGGCGCGGCGCTCGCGCTGGTGGTGGCCGGCGGCGGCAAGTGGTCGCTGGATCGCGAGATCGCCAGCTAACTGCCGCGACATCGCGAGGGGCGAGGGGCGAGGGGCGTGGAAGGAAGCGCCCCTCGCCCTTCGCCCTTCGCGTTGTCGCGACGGCAATGTCGGGTCTCACCTCGCCTTCCCGCATCCCTTGCTGGTTGGCCAATGGGGGCCGACTGGATACCTGGGAGAGGACTCGATGTTACAGCTGCTGACCCGCCGCCATGTCGCGGCCTTGCTCCTGCTCGGCATGGGCACCGCCGGACTCGCCGGCGTCGTCGTTCCGACCGACGCGATGGCCACGGATCCGGGCGCCACGCATGACGAGTGGCTCGCAGAGCTCGACGCCGAGCACCGGATGCTGTTCGACGCGCCCTCGAGCGCCAACGGCATCCCGCTGGTGCACGTGCTCAACTACTACGACACGTACAACAAGGCCTACGGCGTGGCTGACAAGGACGTCGATGCGGTCCTGACGTTCTACGGCAGCACCACCTTCCACGCGCTGAGCGACGCGATGTGGGCCAAGTACAACCTCGGCGCGTTCCTCGGCGAGAAGGATCCGGCCGGGAAGCCGTACACCGTCAACCCGTGGCGCACGGCCCCGATCGTGATCGGGATGGAGCTGCCGCAGGCCTCGATCGAGTCGCTGCAGCAGCGCGGCGCCACGTTCATCGTGTGCAACAACGCGCTGACCATCTTCGCCGGCCTGGTGGCGCAGAAGCAGGGCCTCGACGCGCAGGCGGTCTACGCCGACATGAAGGCGAACATCCTCCCGGGCGTGACACTGGTGCCCGCGATGGTGATCGCGATCGACAAGGCGCAGCAGGCGGAGCTGTCGTACCACCGGCAGTAGCAGGGGAGAACCTGTCACCCCGAGCTCGCGCAGCGAGCGAGGGGGAGGGGGCGGAGGCCGGCGGATGCACGTGCCAACTTCCGCCCCCTCGCTGCGCTCGGGGTGACAGGGCTGCGCTCGGGGTGGCAGCGCTGCGCTCGGGGTGACAGGTTCCCCGTTATCTTCGTCCCCCATGCCCGACCCCACCTCCCGCTGGCTCTGGGCCCTAGGCGGCGTGCTCATGGTGAGCGCGCTGCCGCTGCTCGGCCTGCTGCTGGTGGGCCAGCGGTTCGCGCGGATCCAGCGCCACGTGATGCTGCTCGTGTCGTTCGCGGTGGGGGCGCTGCTGGGCGGCGCGGTGATCCACCTCCTCCCCGAGGCGTTCGCCGAGCTGGGACCCGGGCCGGCGCTCACCGGGGGACTGCTGGCGGGATTCCTGGGCTTCTTCGTGCTCGAGAAGTTCCTCTGGCACCACGCCCATCACCACGACCATGATCACCCGCCCGCGTTGCCGCCGCTCGCCGCGCTCAACCTGCTCGGCGACCTGCTCCACAACGTGATCGACGGGATGCTGATCGCCGGGGCGTTCCTGGCCAGCGTGCCGGTGGGGGTGGCCACCACCGTGGCGGTGCTGGTGCACGAGATCCCCCAGGAGGTGGGCGACTTCGGCGTGCTCCTCCACGCCGGGCTGCCGATGCGGAAGGTGGTGTGGCTCAACTTCCTCTCCGGACTCGGCGCCGTGGCCGGGGCGCTGCTGGCGCTGGCGCTGGGCGAGCGGATCGCCGGCTTCGACGCGCTGCTGCTGCCGGTGGCCGCCGGATCGTTCCTCTACATCGCCGCCAGCGACCTGATCCCCGAGCTGCACCGCGAAACCCGCCCCCGCGCCGTGGCGGTGCAGATCGCGCTGGTGCTCCTGGGCGTGGCGGTGATGGCGGTGACGGGGATGGTGCTCGAGTAGAGCGCGACAATGCGAAGGGCGAGGGGCGAGGGGCGAAGCGCGAGGGGCGTCGAAGGCAGCGCTCCTCGCGTTTCGCCCCTCGCGATGTCGCGTCAGAACGGCTTGAACCCCGGGCTGCCGAACCGCTCGAGACTGAGCAGCTCGTACAGCGGCATCGCGTAGGCGATCAGCACCAGCACCACCGCGATGAGGAACCAGAGGCCCAGCCGGTCCCAGATCCCGGTGCGGAAGCCGCCCTCCGGGACGTGGAGCGGCTCGGCATAGGCGATCGGTTCCACCGGTTGGGTCGCCTTGTTGGTGAAGGTCCTGACCATCACCAGCACGAACAGCATCGCCGAGAGGAACAGGATCACGCCCCCTGCAGCGGACAGGTAGGTGTGGATGCTCCACAGCTGGGCGGGGATCGCCCCGGCGTAGCTGGCGCTCATCACCCGGCGCGGCAGGCCCTCGAGCCCGGCGATGTGCGAGGTGAACGAGAAGAACACCATCCCCGCGAACCAGAGCCATGGCTGCACCTGTGCCAGCGGGCGGAGCGCCAGCGGCTTCCCCGACAGGCGCGGCACCAGCCAGTAGAGGCCGCCCATGAATGTCAGTGCCGAGGCGGAGCCGACGGTCAGGTGGAAGTGCGCGAAGATCCAGGCGGTGTTGTGCACCACCGAGTTGAGGGCGTAGGCGGCATTCACCGCTCCGCCGAAGCCGCCCACCAGGAAGAGCAGCATCGCCAGCAGGATTGCCGACACGGTGGGGTCGCCCCACGGCAGGGTGCGGATCCAGCCGAACAGTCCCTTCCCGCCGCGGAGCCGGCCGGCGATCTCGATCGACGCGCAGACCGTGAACGCGGTGACCAGGGACGGGAACGAGATCGCCATGGTTAGGAAGGTGTGCAGCAGCTTCCAGTTCTCGACGATCCCGGGATCCTGGAACTGGTGGTGCAGCCCCACCGGGGTGGAGAGCACCAGGAAGATGGTGAACACCATCCGGGCCAGCGGGTCGGAGAACAGCTTCCCGCCGGCCAGCTTGGGCAGCACGGTGTACCAGAGCGTGTAGGCCGGGATGATCCAGAAGTAGACCAGCGGGTGCCCGAAGTACCAGAACAGCGTGCGAGCCACGATCGGATCGACCGTCTCCCGCAGCCCGAGCGACCATGGGATCAGCATGAACAGCATCTCGGCGGCGACGCCGACGGTGCAGAGCGCCCACAGCATCGCGTTGACGGCGGTGGCGTGCATCGCCACCGAGACCGGCCGGTCGCCGCGCACCCGCCGCGCCGTGCGCCACGCCTGGATCACCAGCCAGGTCCAGCCCCAGCTGCCGACCACCACCAGGGTGAGGCCGATGTAGAACGCCGGGTGGGCCTGCAGCGGCGGGTAGAAGGTGTACAGCACGCTCGCCTGGAAGGTGAGGATCGCCCACGTGGCCAGCAGCACCCCGACC
>CALGOK010000184.1 GCA_937961295.1 uncultured Gemmatimonadota bacterium | reverse complement strand
TCGTAACCCCTACTAGTATCACCTGATCGGTCGGGGGCGCCAGGACGCCCGCCGCATCGAGCGACTGACTAGACCCCACCATTCTCGCTGAGGGAGCATCACCTCTGCCAGCAAGGAGGTCGTCGTGCGTCGCGTTCCCCCGATCCTTCTCGCCTCGTTCCTGTTCATCGTCGCCTGCGGCGAATCCCCGACCGGAACAAACGCCCCGCCCCTCGCCCAGCCGCCGGGCTTCCTGATCTCCGACGCCAACCACAACGATGGCAACGCGCACTTCTTCTGGCTGCCGCCGATGGTGGCGAATCCGGGCGAGTTCAATGGCGACTTCGACGCCACGGTCTCACCGGTGGTGCGGATCCGCAACCTGGCCACCGACGCGTTGGTCGCCGAGTTCACGATGGCCGGTGCCGGCTCGGAGCAGGTCCGGCTCGAGGATGAGCAGTTCGTGGTCAACTGGCACACGTCGGACTACGGCGTGGCGCCGGGGACCACCTACCGCATTCGCGTGCTGGTGGCAGGCACGTCGCTGGGGTTTGCCGATGTGGAGTTTGGTGCCAACGGAAACGAGGCGCGCAACCTCACCACATCGGAGATCATTGGCCTGGTCGACGGCCGGACGCTGCCGATCAAGTTCCGGATCGAGGAGGGTGCGGTGTTCGTGGTGTCGCCCTCCACCGGCGGCACCGTGACGGCGCTGGGCGGAGCGGTCAAGCTGGATGTTCCCGCCGGCGCGCTTACCACCGAGACAGGCATCACGGTCGAGGCGACTCCACCGACCGGCGGAGCGCTCACGGCGGTCACCTTCGGGCCGGCGGGGACCCAGTTCAGCCAGCCGGTGCCGGTCACCATCGGGTTCAACCCAGCCGCCCTGCCACCGGGTGTCACGACCGCGGACCTGGCGCTCAACCTCCTCGACGCACAGGGACGCTGGGTGGTGATGCCCAATAGCGTGGTGGACGATGTGGCCAACACCGTGACTGCGCCGTTCTACCACTTCTCCACTGGTGGCGCCGGGACCGCCGCGCTGGCGCTCTGGTGCCCGGGCGACACCGACTCGCTCACCTTCGAGTCGCTGGACAGCGCCGTGGCCGCGATCATGCCCGGCGGCACCGTCGAGGTGTGCGCGGGGACCCACGCGGTCAGGGCAAACCGGCTGCGCAAGCCGATGACGCTGGAGGGTGCCGCCGGTACCCGGCCGATCCTGGAGACCAGCGATGGCGGCTCTCCGTTCGGGGTGGCGGTGAGCCGCACCGGCCCCGGCCTGGTGACGATTCGCAACCTGCACTTCCGGACAGGCACCACGATCGACTTCGATCTCGCCACTGCGCTCTTGATCGATGCCCACACGGACCAGGTCGTGGTCGAGGACGTCGATCTCGAGGGAGCCAGCAACTACACCGGCTCTGCCATGACGATCAACCAGGGTGGAATCCTGACCAATCCAGCCGACAGCTCTCGAGTCACGGTGCAGAACGCCACCATCACCGGCGGCGGGAACGGCGTGTTCGTCGTGAGCTTCGGCCCCTCATCGGATGTCGTGATCCGGAACAGCACCATCTCCGGTGCACTACGGGGCATCAGGGTCTCTCCGGTTGCGGCGACCACACGCAGGACGCGGATTGAGAACGTCACCATCACCAACCCGATCGAGCAGCTGGCGGTGCACGGCCTCAACCGGGGCACCGAATCGGGACCGCTGATCGACGTCATCAACAGCGACATCAGCGGTGGCGCCATTTCGTTCCATGAAGGCGCTACTGGGCTGATTCAGGGAAACACGATCACGGGCTGCGAGCCTAGTTCATGCATCCGTGTGGACCGTGCCGAATCGCCTGGCCAGGTGCAGCTCGAGCCAGTACGCATCCTTGACAACGTGTTGACCTCCGCCACCGCCGGGAGTACTGAGCGAGGTATCTGGATGGTCGAACCGACGGCGGCCGGATTCCAGATCACGGGAAACATGATCAATGGCGCGGCACCAAGCGGCAACCGCAGCGACCCCAACAGCTATGCGTTTACTGTCGCCGGCATCGCGATTGACAACGCCGACGTGGGTGGCACCATCTCTGACAACACGATCGCCAGCGCCAACTTCGGCCTGCTGGTCGACGGCGGTACCGCCAAGCCGACCGGCCTCGACAACATCATCACCGGGGTCCGTGCTGCGTTCCGCGGGCAGCTGCAGATCCAGAGCAGCGACCTGACCGACTACATCGTGCCGATCGACCCGATTGGGCCGTTCGCCCCGGGCGACTTCACCTGCAACTGGTGGGGCGATCCGGCGGGTCCGGTGGGAGTTGACCCGGCGGTCGCCATCGGGGTCTACACCCCCTGGGCGGTCGCCGCCGTGGCGGGGACCAGCACCACCGGCTGCCCCGGAACGGTCCCACTCGCCGCCTGGTGTCCCGGCGATGCCGATCCGCTCACGTTCGAGTCGCTTGACAACGCCGTGGCCGCGATCATGCCCGGCGGCACCGTCGAGGTGTGCGCGGGGACCCAC
>CALGOK010000183.1 GCA_937961295.1 uncultured Gemmatimonadota bacterium | reverse complement strand
CGACCGCTTTCCCGCGGAGCGCGAGGCCGTGCTCGCCGAGGTGATCCGACGGCGGATCGTGTTCCACGAGCGGAAGGGACGCCCGCCGCGTCCCGAGACGCTCGCCTTCCTCGAGGCGGTGGCCGGATGAGAGCGCCCCGGCGGCGCCCCGCCGCGCTCGCGATGGTGCTCGCCGTCGCGGCGTGCGGTGACCGGGGTCAGGGAACCGCTGACCGCGACTGGGATGCGCTGCCGCGCACGGTGACCGTCGAGGTGTGGAACGGCGGTGGCGAGCCCGGGGCGGCACGCGACGCCGCGTTGCGGTTGCGGCGCGGCGGGCTCGACGTGGTCAATTGGGAGAATGCGCCGGCGGCCCAGCGCGACACCGCGCCGCGACCGACTCGCGTGCTGGTGCGCGGCGGCGACTCCACCGGTGCCGGCCGCGTCGCCGAGATCCTCGGTCCGATCGAGGTGATCGATGCCCCCGACCCGACCCGGCTGGTGGACCTCACCGTGGTGGTGATGCGGGACTCGAGCTGAGCACGGGGTCGCGCGGTCGCTGTCACGAACCGGCAGCGGAACTGTCATTCGTTTGAGATCGTTTCGACAGGTTGTTCGGGCTTTCAGCGCGTAGGTTGGAGCAACCTCCCAACCCCCTGAGGCACCTCGTGCGATTCTTCCGACTCGCGCTTCCGCTCCTGCTCGGTGCCTGCGCTGCGACCGAGCAATCGCTCCCCCCGAACCTGATCGCCCTCGACTCGACCGCACTCATCGAGTCTGACGACGCTCCATTCGACCGACAGGTGGGCACAATCGCCCGGTCGGCCGGTGGGGAGCTGTTCGTCGCCGACTTTGCCACCCGGTCGGTCCAGGTTTTCGGCCCGGATGGTCGGCATCGGCGCACCATCGGCCGAGGCGGCAGCGGGCCTGGGGAGTTCGAGACCCCATCAGGTCTCGACTTGCTCGACGATGACCGTGTCCTCGCCGTCGCCGATCCGAATCGGGGGATGCTGATCCTGTTCGAGAGCACCTCCGGCCTGCTCCTCGAGGAGATTCCGTACCCCGGCGGAGCGATCGCCCTCGGAAACTGGGCGGAGCGGGATGGAACCGTGATCATCCCGGTTGCTGGCCAGCCGGCACCCTTCGTGTCGTGGAACCGCTCCACCGATGCCATGGCCCCGTTGGGGGAGATGCCGCCGGAGTGGGCTGGGAGCCCTGGAATCAGCCTTTCACACGGTTTCCCGGGTGTGGTGGCTGGCAAAGGCTCGGAATGGCTGGCGCTACTGCAGTTGGTGCCTGGTGTGGCGCATCTCGACGAGGCAGGGGCGCGAACCACCGTGACGCCGCTCCCTGCGGTGCGCCGGCGCGGCGCGCCGGCGGGCGCTGCCCAGGCGGTGATCGATGCCGCGCAGCGCGGCGAACGGCGCGACGGGCAACCGGTCGCGTCCCTGACGCTGGGCATCCACCGTCGCAGCGACGGGGCGATCGTTGTGATCCACCTCGATCCGGTGCTGACTCGTGGCTCGGCAGGGCTCGAGGCCGTATCACAGCGCTACTTCGTCTCGCTGCTGCGACCCGACCTGGCTGCGGCGTGCGTGGATGGCGAGCGACCCATCACCCCGGATGACCTGGCGATCCCGACGTTCTCGGGCGACACCCTGTTCTTCGTCGAGCAGCGCACCACTGCCGCTGGCGATGTCGAGCGCTGGATTCGTTCGTTCCTGGTCGATGCATCTGCTTGCACCTGGTTGCCCACCAAGGATGTGGCGGAGGCCACGCCCTAGTACCAGTTCCTCCCCAGCACCATCACCACGTCGGCCACGTTGGTGCCGGTGGCACCGGTGCGGAGCAGCGCTCCCGCCGCGTCGAGCGCCGCATGCGCGTCGCAGCGCGCGATGGCGTGATCGACGTCGATCCCCGCGGCCACGATCCGCGCCACCGTTTCCCGATCCACGATCGCTCCCGCGGCGTCGGTGGGTCCGTCACGCCCGTCGGTGCCCGCCACCAGCACCTGGATGGTGTGGGTGCGGATCCCGCGCCGCGCCATCGCCTCGAGTTCCCGCGCCACGAGCAATGCCAGTTGCTGCGCCCGGCCACCGGTGCCGTGATCCGGCGGCAACCGTACCGTCGTCTCGCCGGTCCACACGTGCAGCCGCGGTTCGCGCGGGACGGGCTCGACCAGGACGCCGGTGCTTCGGTCAGGGAGCGAGTGGTGGGTCACGTGGTGGGCAATCCACTCGGCGAGGCGGGTCGCGGCGTCGTGCACGTCACCGGTGATGGCGGAGTCGTGCAGCATCGCCTTCACCCCCTCGGCCTGCGCGGACCGGACCGCCGCCTCCCCGGCCATGGTGCGATCCGCCACGAGGTGATGCGGGATCTCGCGCACATCGGGTGGCGCTCCGGCGGCGAGCGCGGTGAGCACCGCGCCGGGGATCCGCTCCACAAGGTCCGGGCGGGTGAGGACACGCACCAGCGTGTCGGCGTCGATCGGGCCGCCGACCAGCGGTCCCGATCCGATGACGCCGAGGTCGTTGTCCACCACGTCGGAAATGACCCAGGCGCGCATGTCGCGGGCACCGAGGGCGGCTGCGAGCCGGCCGCCGCTCCAGCGGGTGAGCTGCCGACGCAGTGCATTCATCGTGTGGATCGGCAGGCCGAGATCGTGGAACACGTCGAACGCGGAGGTGAGGTCGTCCGGGGAGATCCCCTCGAGCGGTGCCGCGAGCAGCGAACTGGAGCCACCGCTGAGGAACACCAGCGCCGGGGCGCGTGCGGGGAGCGAGCGAATCACCGCACCAAGCCGATCCGCGGCGGCGAGGGAGCGCGCCCCGGGGACCGGGTGGTCGGCCACCAGCGACTCCAGCGGGAGCGGCTCGCCGTCGGCAGCGTGATGCGCCACCACCAGTCCGCCCGCCAGCGCGAGGCCATGGGCATCGAGCCAGGCGACGGCGGCGCGCACCATTCCGTGGGCGGCCTTGCCAAAGGCGAACACCGCGGGCGCCGCGTCGGGCGGCGCGGCTCGTGCCAGTGCGCGGGCCGTGGCGCGCTCCGGTTCCACCGCGGTAACCGCGGCGGCGAACCAGCGCTCCAGCTGCGCACGCGCCTCGCGCGGTGTCGGCTCGTAGGACAGGGGACCCTCGCCGTGGGGACGCTGGCAACTTACACTCCGTCATCGCCCACCCCAGCCGACGAGGGCAGATGCCGGGTCGCCGACACCTCTTCGTTCCCGGGCCCACCAACATCCCCGACCGGATCCTCCGTGCCATGCACCGCGCGTCGGAGGACCATCGCGCCGCCGACTTCCCCGAGCTGGTGCTGCCGATCCTGAGCGACCTTGCCACCGTGTTCGACACCACCGACGGCAGCGTCGCGATCTTCCCCGCCACCGGCACCGGCGGCTGGGAGGCGGCGATGACCAACGCGCTCGACCCGGGTGCCACGGTGCTGATGACCGGGGCGGGGCACTTCGCCGATCTCTGGGTCGACCTGGGACGACGCCTCGGCTACGACGTGCGCCGGCTGCAGGAACTCGAATGGGGCGAGGCACCTCCGGCGGATCGGGTGGAGGAGCTGCTCGCGAACGATGCCGAGCGGGAGATCAGTGCCGTGCTGGTGGTCCACAACGAGACCTCCACCGGTGTGACCGCCGACGTGGCCGCGATCCGTCGCGCCATGGATGACCCCGATCATCCGCCACTGCTCCTTGTCGATGGCGTGTCGTCAATCGGGTCGATCCCGTACCACCACGATGCGTGGCGAGTGGACGTGGCACTCACCGGCTCGCAGAAGGGACTGATGCTCCCTGCCGGCCTGGCATTGCTGGCGCTCTCGCCTCGCGCGGTGACGCTGGCCCAGCGCGACGTGGGCCACCGCGGCTACTTCGACCTGCGCCCGATGCTCGAGCAGAACGCCGCGGGTTGGTTCCCGTACACGCCGTCGGTGCCGATGCTGTACGGGCTGCGCGAGTCACTGACCATGCTGCTCGAGGAGGGCCTCGACGCCGTGTGGGCACGCCACCATCGGCTCGCCGATGGCGTGCGCGCCGCGGTCGATGCGTGGGGTCTGGTGCGCTGCTGCCGCGAGTGGCGCGACGCCTCCGACACGGTCACCACGGTGATGACGCCTCCCGGCATGGACGCGCGCGCGCTGGTGGCCCACGCCCATCGCGCCCGGTCGCTCGACCTCGGTGGCGGACTCGGCGAGCTCTCCGGTATGGCATTCCGGATCGGCCATCTCGGCGACCTCAACGAGGGAATGCTGCTCGGCGCGTTGGGGTTGGTGGAGCTCTCGCTCTCCGATCTTGGGGCGCGGGTGCCGTTCGGCTCCGGGGCCACCGCCGCACTCCGCGCGTGGACCGAAGCGCTGTGACCGCGCGACCCCGCGTGGTGGTGACCCGGCGCCTGCCGGGGGCGGTGGAGGAGGCGCTGCGCGAGCGGTTTGACGCGGTGCTCTCCAGCGAGGACGAACCGCTCGATGCGGGCGGGCTCCAGCGCGCGCTCGGCGAGGGCGACGCGGTGCTGTGTACGGTCACCGACCGGATCACCGCCGAGGTGCTTGCCGCGTATCCGCTCCGGGCGCGGATCCTCGCCAACTTCGGCGTCGGCACCGACAACATCGACCTCGACGCGGCGGCAGCGCACGGCATCGTGGTGACCAACACCCCCGATGTGCTCACCGACGACACCGCCGACCTCGCGATGACGCTGGTCCTCATGACGCTTCGTCGCGCCGGGGAAGGGGAGCGCCAGTTGCGCGGCGGCCGCTGGCGCGGGTGGCGGCCGACGCACCTCATGGGACGCCAGGTCACCGGACGCACCCTCGGCATCGTCGGCCTCGGCCGGATCGGGCGGGCCGTGGCGGCGCGCGCCTACCGGGGCTTCGGGATGCGGGTGCTCGGCTGGGGACGCACCATGCCGGATGCCGCGACGCTCGCCGAACTCGGCGTCGAACCGGTGCGGTCGCTGGAGGCGCTGTTGTCGGCGTCCGACATCGTGTCGCTGCACGTGCCTGGCACCGACGAGACGGCGGGAATGATCAATGCGCGCGCGCTGGCACTGATGCCGCCGGGGGCGTTCCTGATCAACACGGCCCGCGGCAACGTGGTCGACACCGACGCGCTGATCGCCTCGCTCCTCGCAGGGCACTTGGCCGGGGCAGGACTCGATGTCTACCCGCGCGAACCCGAGGTCGACCGTCGCCTGCTCGGCATGGAGCAGGTGACGCTGATGCCGCACCTCGGCAGCGCCACCCGCGAGGGACGCGAGGCGATGGGGTTTCGCGCGCTGGCCAACCTCGAGGCGTTCTTCGAGGGCCGCGACCCGGGGGACCGGGTGCGGTGAACACCGGTGAAGGGTGATGGGTGAAGGGTGAAGGGGACTGCCAGACGAACATCTACGCTCGGCGCTATCGCCTCCGGCGCCGGCCAGCCTTCCCCTTCACCCTTCACCCATCACCCTTCACCATCCCGCAGCGTGTCGACCTGGTGAGGTGCCATGCATCCCGCAGCCTTGTTTGCACTCGCATCGAGTCTCGTTGCTCCTGACACCATCATCTCGCGCGACCTCACCGTCCCCGGCCCGGTGCCGTTGGGCGCCGTGTTCACGGCACCCGCGGATGCCGAGGGTCCGGTGCCGGGACTGATCATCGTGCACGGCTCGGGCGGCGGCGACCGCGACCTCACCTTCGGGCCGAACAAGCCGTATCGCGACATCGCGGAGGGGCTGGCGCAGCGCGGGATCGCGGTGCTGCGCTATGACAAGCGCGCGCAGGCGGGTCCGCTCTGGTACTTCGGCAAGACGTTCACGGTGCGCGACGAGACGATCGATGACGCCGTGAGCGCGCTCGCGCTGCTGCGCGCACAGCCCGAGGTGGATCCGGCACGCACGTTCATGATCGGGCATTCACTCGGCGGCTACCTCGCGCCGAGGATCGCGGCCGCGGACGGTCACCTCGCGGGGCTGATCCTGATGGCCGGCGCCTGGGTGGGACCGATCCAGGAGCTGTTGCTGCTCCAGCTCGAGTACATCAGCCGGGTGGCCGACTCGGCGACGGCCGCGCGGGTCATCGCGCAGCGCCGCAGCATCGGCGCGGCGGTCGAGGCGATCCGGCAGCTCACCCCGGCCGACAGCGCGCAGCTCGGTGCCATCCTTGGCGCGCCGGCGGCCTACTGGCTCGACCTGCGCGAATACGATCCGGTGAGCGCGCTGCGCGACCGCCCAGAACCGGTGCTGATGCTGCAGGGGATGCGCGACTACCAGGTCACGCCACGGATGCTCAACGAGTTCCTGTCGGCGCTCGGACCCCGCCCGGCCACGACCGTGCGCCGCTACCCGGCACTCAATCACCTGTTCATCGCGGGGGAGGGGATGCCGCGACCGGAGGACTACCAGGTACCGGGACGGGTCGCGGGGGAGGTGCTAGACGACATCGCTAGCTGGGTGAAGGGTGAAGGGTGATGGGTTAAGGGGGCTGCCGGTCGAAGATCTACGCTCGGCGCCATCGCCCAAGGCGCTGACCAGCCTTCCCCTTCACCCTTCACCCTTCACCCTTCACCTAAGCCGTCTGGTCGGCTCGCCGGTTCCGCTTCTCCATCTTCACGTGCAGCTGCCCGCATGCGGCGTCGATGTCGAGGCCGCGGCTCCGGCGCACCACGGCCTCGATCCCGGCGTCGGCGAGCATCTGGCGGAATTCGCGGATCCGGGCAGGGGAACTCGGGACCAGTGACGGGTCGCCACCGGGGTGGAGCGGCAGCAGGTTGACGTGGGCGCCGAGGCGGCGCGCCAGGGCGGTCAGCAGGATGGCGTCCTCGTCGCGGTCGTTGCGGCCGCTGATCATCACGTACTCGAAGGTGATCCGCTTCCTGAACGCCTCGGCGGCCTGCAGCACGTCGCGCAGGTGGTACTTCTTCTCGATCGGCATCAGGCCGATCCGGTCGGTCGGGTGCGGCGAGTGGAGCGAGATGGCCAGCCGGAACTGTTCCGGCCGCACCGCCAGCGCCTTCATCCCCGGTACGATCCCCACGGTGCTCACGGTGATGTGCCGCGCGCCGATCTCGAACCCCTCGGGGTGATTGAGGATCGTGAGCGCGGTGTCGAGCGCCGACCAGTTGAGCAGCGGCTCGCCCATTCCCATGAACACGATGTTGGTCGGCTTGTCGGCCGGGTTGCGCAGCATCACCTCGCGCACCTGCCCGGCGATCTCCCACGGCTGCAGGTTGCGCCGGAACCCCATCAATCCGGTGGCGCAGAACACGCACCCGAGCGCGCAGCCCGCCTGCGAGGAGACGCAGAGCGTCCGGCGCTTGGCGGTCGGGATCAGCACCGACTCGATCTTCTCGCCATCGGCAAGCCGCCAGAGGTACTTGCGCGTTCCGTCGGATGACGTCTGCACCACCTCGGCCTCCAGACGGGCGAGCGGCAGCTCGCGGTCGAGCCGCTCGCGCAGCTCGCCGGGAAGTTCGGTGGCCTCCTGCCACGAACCCACCGGCGTGATCCAGAGCCGGCGCAGCAGCTGGTCGGCGCGATACCCCGGCAGTCCGGCGGCCTGCACCCATTCGCGCAGCCGCGCGGCTGCGTGGATCGGCGGCAGGTCGAGGAGGTTGGTCGTGCTCGTCATGAGGGAAATCTACGCGCCGCCACTCTCCCTGCCGGGACGCGGGCCGGGCTGGGTGGCACCGGTCGGGACGTCCGGGCTTCGCTCGAGATCCCGGAAGTCCAAGCAGCACGAGCACTTGCGCGGCCCTCCCGGGGGGGCGCGCTTGCTTTCGTGGCCGACCGGGCGGCGTTAGCTTTCCGGCCCGAACCCTGATCTCCGGAATCGATGTCCCAGACCGCGCTCCGCACACATCGCTGTGGCTCCCTGACCCGCGCCCAGGCGGGCATCGCCGTCCGCCTCGGAGGCTGGGTCCATCGCCGCCGCGACCTCGGCGGCATCGTGTTCATCGACCTGCGCGACCGCGACGGCCTGGTGCAACTCGCCTGCGACCCGGAGTGGACCCCGGCCGAGGTGATCGAGCGCGCCTCGCACGTGGGGACCGAGTCGGTGCTGCTCGTGGAGGGGACGGTCGCGCTGCGCCAGGATCCGGGTCGCGATCCGGCGATGACGTCGCGCGAGGTGGAGGTGCGGGTGCGCGACCTCAAGGTGGTGGGCCCCGCCGTGACGCCGGCGATTCCGGTCGGCCGCCGCGAGGGAGAGGAGCTGGCGGCCGAGGAACTGCGCCTGCAGCACCGGGTGCTCGACCTGCGTCGTGCCGAATTGCAGGCCGCGATCCGGTTGCGCCACCGGCTGATGCAGCGCGCGCGACGGACGCTCACCGAGCTCGAGTTCTACGAAATCGAGACTCAGGTCCTCACGAAGCCGACCCGAGAGGGGGCGCGGGACTACCTGGTGCCGAGCCGCCTCCATCCCGGCGAGTTCTTCGCGCTGCCGCAGAGCCCGCAGATCTACAAGCAGCTGCTGATGATGGCCGGCTTCGATCGCTACTTCCAGATCGCCCGCTGCTTCCGCGACGAGGACCTCCGCGCCGACCGCCAGATGGAGTTCACGCAGATCGACCTCGAGGCCTCGTTCGTCGACCAGGACGACGTGATGGCCGTGATCGAGCGCGTGCTGGTGGACCAGTGGGACGAGGCCGGCCACGCGGTCGCGGCGCCGTTCCAGCGCCTCCGCTGGCACGACGCGATGGAGCGCTACGGCGTCGACAAGCCCGACCTGCGCTACGCCTTCGAGCTCCGCGACTGGTCGGCGCTCGCCGCGCCCGACTCGGCGCCGTTCATTCACGACGGCATCGCGGCCGGCGGCCGGCTTCGGGGCCTCGTTGCCACCGGCATGGCCGGACTGTCGCGCAAGGAGATCGATGCCCTCACCGCGGTGGCCAAGGGTGCCGGCGTCGGCGGCCTGATCTGGGCGCGCCGCACCGAGGCGGGCTGGGAAGGACAGGGAACCAAGGCGCTCGGGGAGGCGACCTGCACCGCGCTTCCTGCCGAGCCCGGCGACCTGGTGCTCGCGGCGGTGGGCCCCGACGCGGTGACCTCGCCCGCCCTCCACGCCGTGCGGAGCGCCCTCATCGCGCGCCCCGAGGTGCAGCCGGAGCGGGAGCACGCCTTCTGCTGGGTGGTCGACTTCCCGCTGTTCGAGCACGATCCCGAGAGCGGGGCGTGGGTGTTCACCCACCACCCGTTCACTGCGCCCCATCCCGATGACCTGCCGTACCTGGAGAGCGATCCGGGACGCTGCCGGGCACTTCACTACGACGCGGTGTACAACGGCAACGAGCTGGGCTCCGGGTCGATCCGGATCACCGACCCCGCGCTGCAGCAGCAGGTGTTCACGTTCCTGGGCATCGGCGCCGAGGAGCAGCGTCGCCGCTTCGGGTTCCTGCTCGACGCGCTGGCGCAGGGCGCGCCCCCGCACGGCGGCTTCGCGCTCGGCCACGACCGGATCGCCATGGTGCTGGCGGGGGCGTCGTCGCTGCGCGACGTGATCGCCTTCCCCAAGACGGCACAGGCGCGGGCGCTGTTCGAGGGCGCCCCGGTGCCGGTCACGGACCGGGAGATCGCCGCGCTGCACATCACCCTCTCGCTGCCGGGGCACGAATGACCGTGGACGAGTCGCGCCACCAGCTCTCCGCCGAGGGCGCCGACCCGCTGCTGCTGGCAGGGGTCAACGACGCCAACTTCGTCGAGCTGCAGCGCGCCCTCGGCGTGCGGGTGTCGCAGCGCGGCGACGCGCTCACGCTGGCCGGCACCGTCGAGCAGCTCGAGCGCGCGGTGCCGGTGGTGCAAGGGCTCATCGACCTCGCGCGGAGCGGCGAGGCGGTCTCCCCGGAGGACGTGTACCGCTTCGCCTCCGAGGGGATCACTCCCACCGAGCTGGGCACCCCGGGCGACGCCACCAAGGTGGTGCTCCCGGGGATGCGTCGGGCGATCCAGCCCAAGACCCCGGGACAGCGCGAGTACCTCGCGCAGATCAACGACTACGACATCGTGATCGGCATCGGGCCGGCGGGCACCGGCAAGACCTACCTCGCGGTGGCCAAGGCGGTCGAGGCATTGGCGCGCAAGCGGGTGCGCCGCATCGTGCTGGCGCGCCCGGCCGTCGAGGCGGGCGAGTCGCTCGGGTTCCTTCCCGGCGACCTGCAGCAGAAGGTCGATCCGTACCTGCGGCCGCTCTACGACGCGCTCGAGGACATGATGCCGAACGAGCGGGTGCAGAAGGCGCTCGAGGCGCGGGTGATCGAGATCGCGCCGCTGGCGTACATGCGCGGCCGCACGCTCAACGATGCGTTCATCATCCTCGACGAGTCGCAGAACGCCACCGGCGCCCAGATGAAGATGTTCCTCACCCGCCTCGGCGTGAACAGCAAGGTCGTGGTCACCGGCGACAAGACCCAGATCGACCTGCCGCACCGCGAGGACTCCGGGCTGGTGCAGATCGAGCGCATCCTGCCCGGGATTCCCGGCATCGCCTTCCACTACTTCACCGATGCCGACGTGGTGCGCCACCGGCTGGTGAAGGAGATCATCCGCGCCTACGCGGAGGACCAGGCCGGTTGACGGCGAGCCGGGTCACCGTGAGCGGCTCCCGCAGCCTCCCGGCCCGCGCGGTCCGCGCGGCCGCCGAGCAGGTGCTGCGCGGCGAGGGCCGCGACGCCGCGCTCTCGATCGCCTTCCTCGCCCCCGGCGACATGCAGCGCCTCAACCGAGACTACAAGGGCCACGACCGCCCCACTGACGTGCTGGCGTTCGCGCTGCCGCAGCCCGACGGTTCGCTGGCGGGAGACGTGTACATCTGCCGTGACGTCGCCGCGACCCAGGCGCGCGAGCTGGGCATCCCGCTGCGCGAGGAGCTGTTGCGGCTGGTCGTGCACGGCACGCTGCACGTGCTCGGGTGGGACCATCCGGAGAGCGCCGCGCGCGAGCAGTCGCCGATGTGGCAGCAGCAGGAGCGGTACCTGCGGGAGCTCGGGTGATCGCCATCCTCCAGGGCGCCCTGCCGGCGCTGGTGGGAATCCTGATGATCTGGGCTGGCGTGGTGGCGCTCGCCGGCCAGGCCGGCGGCCATGTGCGCGCCGAGGTGCTCGCCCCGCCGGGACGCGAGGGACTCACCCCGGAGCGGACGCTCTACGTGATGCACTACGCCTCGCTCACCCTCGCCGCGGCAGTGGCAGGGACGTGGACAGGGTGGTGGGCGTTCGCGCCGGGCCTGGCCCTGCTGCGCGTGATCCTCGTGGCGCTCCTGGTGTGGGCCATCGGCGACCTGGTGCCGCGCCTCCTCTCCGTGCTCGCGCCCGAGATCGGGCCCTATGTGCGGCAGCGTGTCCTCAAGGCGGCGCCGCTGTACGCCCCGCTTCTCTGGATGGCCGAGCGGCTCGACCTCGGTGCGACCCCTGGCGGCCGCGAGGGGGAGGGGAAGGAGCGCTCGACCCACGAGATGGCGATGGGGATCTTCTCGCTCAAGGAGATGACCGTCGCGGAGGTCATGACCCCGCGCATCGACATCTTCTCGGTGCGCGCCGACGCCGACGAGGCGACGGTGATGCGGACCCTCCGCCGCAGCGAGCACGCCCGGCTGGTGGTCGACGAAGGGTCGCTCGACAGCGTGGCCGGGATCCTCTATGCCAAGGACATGCTGCCGCGGCTCGGCAACGCTCCCGAGGCGCTCCCGCCGTGGCAGGACCTGATCCGGCCGGCGTCGTTCGTCCCCGAGGGGAAGACCCTCGAGCGCCAGCTCCGCGACTTCCAGCGTGGCGTCGGCCACATCGCCCTGGTGGTCGACGAGTACGGTGGCACGGCGGGCCTGGTCACGCTCGAGGACATCCTCGAGCAGATCGTCGGCGAGATCCAGGATGAGTATGACATCGACGAGGCGGTGCCGCTCACGCATCACGACGACGGCCACCTCACGGTGCAAGGGGGCGTGGCGCTCGCCGACCTCGAGACCGCGAGCGGGCACGGCTTCGACCGCGAGGGCGCGGCCACCGTGGGCGGCGGGGTGGTCGCCGAGCTTGGCCGGGTGCCGCGCAGCGGCGAGACGGTCGAGGTCGATGGCTGGCGGTTCGTCGCCGACCTCGTGATCCGGCGCCGGGTGCGCCGGGTGGCGGTGTGGCCGCCGGCCGACCGCGACGACGCGGATGGTGACACGTGAGCTGGCTGCTCCTCTTCCTCGGCATCGCGCTGGCCGTGCTCGGCACGGCCGGCGCCGCCGCGCTGCTCACCACCGCGCGCTCGGAGCTCACCGATGCGGTGACCCGCCGGCTCCGCGGCTCGGGCGAGTCGTTCGAGTGGCTGGTCGACACCGAGCGACTGGTGGTTGCCGCCATGGCGCTCGCGTCGCTCGGCGTGTGCCTCGCCGGCGTCGCGATTCCGGGCCTCCTCGATGGCGTCACCCTGCCGCGCCTGGTGGTGTTGCTGGTGGTCGTGGTGGTGCAATCGGTGCTGCTGCTCGGCTACCTGCTGCCGCGCTGGCTCACGGTGCCGCGCGCGGCTCGGGTGGTCGCCGTCCTCCGTCC
>CALGOK010000182.1 GCA_937961295.1 uncultured Gemmatimonadota bacterium | reverse complement strand
GCAGCGGTGTAGTGCTGGCTCCCGTTGCCGATCGCGCTACCGAGCGGCGGCCAGACCACGTAGAGTCCCGGCCGCGCGCCGGCGGCGCGGGTCCGTGCCGCCCAGCGTCCGCTCCACTCCAGCAGATGCGCGCCGCTCTCGGGGAGGGTCGAGGGCCCCTGCTGCATCACCACCACGTTGGGGTCGCCGTTGTCGACCGCCGCCAGGCTCGCCGGCGTGTTCCAGTGGTCCTCGAGCGAGTAGTTCGCGAAGGTCACCGCCTGCACCGTGGGGCGGGCCGCGCCGGCGCGCACGGCCAGGTCGGCGACCATGCCGGGGATGTCCCACGATTCGGTGAGCGAGTTGCCGAGCATCACGATCTTGAGCCCGCCACCCGGTGGGGGTGGAGGCGGGAGCACCTGGTTGCCGGGGGCGCCACCGCAGGCGAGCAGCGTGACGGCGAGCAGCAGGATTCGGGAGCGGCGCATAGTGGTCATCCGTGCGATGGTGCCTGGGAATGATACCCGGTCGAGGCCGTCGGGCGGTCGCGGGCGGGTCAGCGACTCGTCAGCGCGGGATCACTCGACGCGCACGAATGGGACGTTGAGCGCTCGCGAGACCGACACGAACAACCGCGCCGGTCGTCCATCGGCGCCGCGCTCGAACCTCAGCGTGACGCCGCCACCCGCCATGAACTCGTCGTCGGCCGTGGGCCGCAGCGCGCCGCGCTCGCCGGGGCGACGAGAGGCCAGCAGCCCGGCCTCGCCAATGGTGATGGTGATCGTCGCGTCGGCCTCGTCGCTGTGCCACGTCCCGGCGTACTCGCCGAATCGCGCGGGGTCGAGGAGGAACGGTGCCAGCAGGGGGGTGCCGGAGACGGTGGCGCCGGGCGCGAACGCGACGCGTCCCTCGAGCAGTTCGGTGGCGAGCCGCATGGTGTTCGCGTCGGCGCGATTGCAGAGGATCGCGATGGAGAGTTTCGGGTCGGGGAAGGTCGCCAGCACCGCCCGGTAGCCCGCCGTGGCGCCGCCGTGGGAGATCGCCTCCACGCCCCGAATCGGACCGAGGAAGAGCCCGCCGCCGTATCCCATCGGTTGGCCGTCATTGAAGGTGCCGCGCGTGCGCATCGCCGTGGTCACGTCGGGGGTGCCGATGCGTCCCTCCTCCAGCGCGCGCGTCCAGGTGAGCAGGTCCTCCACGGTGGTCAGCAGGCCGCCATTGCCGTGGACGTACTCGAACGGCATGTCGAGCCGCCAGCCGTCCATGGTGCGGGAGTACGCCTGGGCGCGCCCGGGCACCACGCGGGTGAAGTCGTCGCGCCACGACGTGTGGTGCATGCCGAGCGGCTCGAAGAGTTCCCGTCGCGTGAACTCGGCGAACGGTGTCCCGGTGACCCGCTCCACCAGGATGGCCATCAGGTTGTAGCCGCTGTTGGTGTAGGAAAACTCGGCGCCGGGGTCGTGGTTGAGGCCGCGCTGCCGCGCCATGATGGCCAGCGCGTCGTGGTGGTTGTACGCCCGGGTCCACCGCGGCCAGCCGCCGAGCCCCGCGACCGATCCCCAGTCGCGCAGCCCGCTGGAGTGGAGCATCAGGTGGCGGATGGTGATCGGCGCGTGGTAGGCGGGGATCTCCGGGAACCACTGCTGCAGGGTGTCGTCGAGCGAGAGCGCTCCGCGCGCGTCGAGCAGCAGCACCGCCGCGGCGGTGAACTGCTTCGACACCGATCCCGCCTCGAAGATCGTCCCGACCGTGATCGGCGCTCCGAACTCCAGCTCGGCAAGTCCGTACGCCCGGCGCACCACCGCGACTCCCGCGCTGTCGACGCCGACGGTGCAGCCCGGGGCATCGGCTGTCGCGTAGGCGGCGAACACCGAGTCGGCGCGGGCAGCGAGCGACTGGCCCGAGATCGGAGATCCGAGACCGGAGATCGGGGCGGCGAGGGACAGCGCGGCTGCAATGCGGAGGCAGCGATGCACGGGCAAGCTCCCGGTGAGAGGGGCGGGGGGTGTCCCCCGATCCTCAATCCTACCACATCATCCCGCTCCGCTCATGCCCGGTTGCGGGCCCGACGGTCAGGCCGGGACTTACGCTCCTCAGCAGAATGCGGCCACGCATGGGTCGCTTGCTGCCAGTGCCACGCCGAGTACGAGCAGTGCGAGAATCCCCGCCCCGGCTACGGTGCCGCCCGGATCGCCCACTGATCGTTCCGCAGCTCGCACCTGGGTGAGCGCGATGACACGCGTCGTGTCGCCGCGGAGGTGTTGCCCGACGGCTGCACGAACCCCGACGATCGAATCGCCGACCAGCCGCACGCTGCGCAGGTCGAGCACCGTGCCGTCGCGGAGATGAAAGCGGAAGACAGCCTGGTTGTCGACGGTGGCCAGGTCGGTGGCCGGTGTCGTGACCGGTTGCCACTGGGCACAACCGGTGAGGTGCAGGGCGGACGCGACTAGGAGTCCGAGTGACGTGGTTCGGCGGACGCGACGAAAGGCGGAAAACATGGCAGGCTCCGGACGAGGTGTGCCGAAGCCTGCCTCATGGCGATCAAGCAGCGATCAAGGTGGCGGCCCTCCGCCGCCGCGACGGATCTTCAGCTGCTCCCTGGATCTCGGGCTACGCTAGCGAAGGATCGGACCGAGTTCCCAGGCCTCGGCTGCCACCGCGAGCGCCGCGACCAGCCCCAGGAGGGCGAGCCCAACCCCCACCTCGGTCTTGCCGCCGGATCCCGCCTTGCGCCAGCCGAGGAGCTCAGCGCCGGTGCGGGGAATCGTGCGGGTCGAGTCACCGACGAAGTGCGCTCCCGGCGACCAGCGCACGCCGACGATCGAGTCGCCGCGGACCACCGGGTCGCGGAGGGCGACGAGCTCACCGCTGGGGAGACGGTACCGGAAGACCGTGCCGGGTTCGCTGGTGCCGACTTCCGGCGTCGGGGTGGTCACCGGTTTCCAGCCGCTGCCGCAACCGGTGGTCTGCACGAGCATGAGGACGAGAAGGAGCCCCGCGACGGGGCGACGCACTGCTGGATGCCTGAACATCGGAAGCCTCGTGGTTGGAGACCTCCGGAAGGGAGCCCGCGGCGATCAAGCCGCGGTCAAGCGTCAGGTCGGCGCGCCGGTCACCGCCTCGCCTGCCTCGCGCAGCCGACCGTCGACGATCATCTCGCGGACCGCCTGCACGGCGGGGCCGGGTCTTCTGGGGGTGGGGGGCGGGGGAGGTGCTGGCCTCCCCCATCCTACCGCCCGGTCGTCATCCCCCGAAGGAGGCTGCAGCTCCGCCGATGAAACCGACTACGCCCAGCAGTCCGATTCCGATGAACGATCCCACGCCGTCGAACCGCTGGCGGCGGACCTCGATGACATCGCGCCAGAGGATGCCCGGACGGGGAACCCTGGCCTCCTGGAGCGACAGGCCAACCACAGAGTCCCCCCGGAACGACGGTCCCCTGAGCCAGGCCGTGTCGCCACGCTGAAGCACGAAGCGGAAGGTCGCGCGCGGGCCTGCCTCGTTGATGGCGGGCACGGGATCGGGCACGGCGCTCCACTTGTAGCAACCGCCCAGGAGGGGTGCGAGGAGCGCGAGGAACAGCGCGGCGCGCAGGGACCCGGTCCGGAGTGTTCGAGTGCATTCGCGAGCGTGCTGGCCAACTCCCCGGCGGAGCAGGCGCTCGGCGTTGCCATGCTGCAGTGCGTGACTGGTCATGGTCAGAGCCCCAGGTCAACGGTGGCGAGGGCCACGACGCCTGCCACCAGCGCAACCATGAATCCGACTCCCGCGCCAGTCGCCCCAGGGTTGTTCACGCGCCCCTCGATGCGTCGGACCGAATCCACGGGAATCGCCGTACGCTGGCGGACCAGGGAGTCACGCGTGGCGAAGTACCGGTAGGTGATCAGGGAATCGGCCACCCGTTCCAGCTGGCCGACGGTCCGGACCTCGCCGTTGTGGAGGGTGAGGCGGTAGTGCGTGGGCGTGCCCCGATTGAGCGATTCGGGGGTCGGCTGGTCGACCACTCGCCACTTGGTGCAGGCCGTGGCGTTGAGGAGGAGCAGCGCAATGAGGGCGGTCGCCGTGAGGCGCGTGGCCATGGGGTTGCGGGTCATTGCGCGGAGCCCCAGGAAAAATTGCCGGCGTTGGCCACCGCGATGAGGCCGAGGACGCCAGCCACCATCGCTGCGCCAAGCACCACCGTCCCGGCGGTATTCGTGGTTCGCCCCTCGATGGAACGGAGTCCGGCCAGGGCCAGCGTTCGGGTCGGATCTGTCGCCGCGCCACCGCCTCCGGTGCGGAGCACGATCGAGTCACCCCGGACCTGGTACCGTTGAGCCACGATCGTGTCGCCGGTCGTGGTCACGATCCTGATCGGGAGTGGCGCGAGCTCCTCGATCTGCTTTGGCGTGGTTGGCGTGAAGGTGCGCCATGTCGTGCAGCCGGTCGTGTGCAGCAGCACGAGGGCGCCAAGCAGGGCCGCGGCGGGTTGGCGGAGCGGGTGGTGTCGGGACATCGGAAGCCTCGTGGTTGGAGACTTCCGGAATGAGCCCTCGGGCGGTCAAGCCGCCGTCAAGCGTCAGGCCAGCGTGCCGGTCACCGCCTCGACCGCCTCGCGCAGCCGGCCGTCGACGATCATCTCGCGGACCGCGGCGAGGTCGCCGGTCATGATCCGGTCGGCGTCGAGCGGCGGCACCACCTCGCGGACCGCCTGGACGGCCGCCTTGACCGCGGGGCCGGGCTCCAGCGGCGCGTGGAAGCCGAGCGCCTCGGTGGCGTTGAGCACCTCGATGGCCATCACCCAGCGCGCATTGTCGAGGATCATCGCGCACTGCCGGGCCGCCGTGGTTCCCATCGAGACGTGGTCCTCCTGGTTGGCGGAGGTGGGAATCGAGTCGACACTGGCCGGATGCGCCAGCACCTTGTTCTCGCTCACCAGCGACGCCGCGGTGTACTGCGAGATCATCAGCCCGCTGTGGAGTCCGCCCTGCCTGGCGAGGAAGGCGGGAAGGCCGCTCACCGCCGGGTCGAGGATGTGCTCCACCCGCCGCTCGGCGATATTGGCCAGCTCGGCGATCGCCACCTTGGCGTAGTCCATTGCCACCGCCACCGGCTGGCCATGGAAGTTGCCCGCCGACACCACGTGGTCGTCGTCGGCAAACACCAGCGGATTGTCGGTCACCGCGTTGACCTCGCGGGTGATCACCTCGGCCACGTGGGCGAGCGCGTCGCGCGAGGCACCGTGCACCTGCGGCACGCAGCGGAGCGAGTAGGCGTCCTGCACCTTGTCGCAGTCGGCGTGCGAGGCGTGGATCGGCGAGTCGGCCGAGATCCGCAGGACGTTGGCCGCCGAGGCAATGGCGCCGGGATGGGGGCGGACCTGCGTCACCCGCGGATCGAACGGTGCCCGGGTGCCCTTGAGCGCCTCGAGCGACATCGCCGCGGCGATGTCGGCCACGGTGGCAAAGTTGCGGGTGTCGTGGACCACGATCGCCCCGATCGCCGTCATCGCCTGGGTGCCGTTGATGAGGGCGAGCCCCTCCTTGGCCTCGAGCACCACCGGCGTGAGCCCGACCAGTTCCAGGGCCTTGGCGGAGGGGAGCACCTGGTCGCGGACATGGGCGTGCCCCTCGCCGATCAGGGTGAGCGCCACGTGGGCCAGCGGAGCGAGGTCGCCGCTGGCGCCCACCGAGCCCTGCGACGGCACCACCGGGATCACCCCGCGGTCGAGCAGCTCGATGAGCAGCTCCACCACTTCCACCCGGATGCCACTGTGCCCCAGCGCGAGCGACTGGGCGCGCAACAGGAGCATCGCGCGCACCACCTCGTCGGGGAGGGGCTCGCCGACACCCATGGCGTGCGACACGATCAGGTTGCGCTGCAGCTGCCGCACGTCGGCCGGCGCGATCCGCTCGGAGGAGAGCTTGCCGAACCCGGTGGTGACACCGTACACCGTACGCCCCTCGGCAACCAGGCGCTCGATGTACGCCCGCGAGCGCTGCATCCGGTCGCGCGCCGACGGGGCCAGCGCGGCGGTCGCGCCGTCGCGCGCCACCCGGACGACATCGGCGATCGCCAGTGGCTCGCCGACCAGCACGGTGTCGTTGCTCACGCGGTCACCTCCCTGCCACCAATGTAGACCTGCTCCACCGGCGAGGGTCCGAGCTGCCACGCGACAGCCCGCCAGTCGCGGTCGCCCAGCACCGCCAGGTCGGCACGCGCACCGGCCACGACCGCCCCGCGATCGGCGAGACCCAGCGCGGCGGCGGCGTTGGCGGTGGCCGCGGTGAGCGCCTCGGCGGGAGCCAGGCCGTTGAGCCGCACCGCGAGCGCCAGCGCCTGCTGAGTGGAGAAGAGCGGCGACGATCCCGGGTTGAGGTCGGTGCCCACGGCCACGATGGCGCCCGCGTCGACCAGTGCCCGTCCGGGTGCGGCCGCGATGCCGAGATGCAGCGTGACGCCGGGGAGGAGGGTGGCGACGGTGTCGCTGGTGGCGAGTGCCGCGATCTCGGCGGCACCGCTCGCCTCGAGATGGTCCACCGACAGCGCCCCGTGCTCCAGGGCACATGCCACGCCGCCGATGGCGTGGAACTGGTCGACGTGCGCCTTGCGGGCCAGGCCGGCGTCGCGGGCGGCGGAGAAGATCCGGGCCGCCTCGTCCACCTGCCACGCCTCCCGCTCGATGAACACGTCCACCGCCGTGGCAAGGTTGCGGCGTGCCACCTCGGGGATCAGGTCGCGGCACACCGTGTCGAGATAGTCTCCGCGTTCCCCGGCGTCGGTCGGCGGCACGTGGATGAGGAGCGTGGCGACAATGCGGACCTTGGCCTTCTGGCGGATCGCGTCGATCGCCTCGAGCGAGCGCAGCTCTGCCTCGGGCGTGAACCCGTAGCCGCTCTTGATCTCGATCGTGGCGGCGCCGCTCGACACCAGGGCGCCGATGCGCGGCCGTGCGAGGGAGATCAGCTCCATCACCGACGCGGCCTGGGTGGCGCGCACCGAGCTGCGAATCCCGCCGCCCGCCGCGAGGATGGCCTCGTACGGGACGCCGGCGGCGCGCGCCTCGAAGTCCGCGTAGCGATCACCGGCCCACACCGCGTGCGTGTGGGGGTCGACCAGCGCGGGAATCACCGCACGGCCACCGAGGTCCAGTGTGGCGGTTGCCTTCCCGTTCCACTCGGCGGCGGGGCCGGCCCAGAGGATCGTCTCGCCACGGATCGCGATCGCGGCCTGCTCGATGACGCGCAGTTCGCGCATCGCGGCGCCGCGCCGGGCGCCCGTCACGGGCGGCGTGGCGAGCTGGCTGATTCCGGTGAGGAGCAGGTCGGCGGAGGACACGCGACGAATCTAGCGCGATGGAACCTGGGCGGTGGTGAAGGGTGAAGGATGTAGCCCCCCTCACCCGCCTCCTTCAGCCAGCAGCGATCCATGCCGAATGCCAGCTCGTCGGATACCCACGACCTGATCGTCCTCGGCTCCGGGCAGGGCGGCAACCCGCTCGCCACGGCGTTCGCGCGCGCGGGCAAGCGGGTGGCGCTGGTCGAGCGCGAGCACGTCGGTGGAACCTGCGTCAACGACGGCTGCACGCCCACCAAGACGATGGTGGCGTCGGCCCGCGTTGCCCACCTTGCCCGTCGAAGTGCCGACTACGGAGTCGTGACCGGAGCGGTGTCGCTGGACCTCGAGCGCGTGCGCGAGCGGAAGCGCGAGATCGTGGCATCGTTCCGGTCCGGGAGCGAGAGCGGCCTGCGCGAGGCGGGGGTGGAGCTGGTCCGGGGCGAGGGGCGATTCATTGGCGAGCGGACCATCGCCGTGGACGCGGAACGCGGGGAACGGACGCTGCGCGGCGAGATCGTGGTGATCAGCACCGGCTCGACGAACCGGGTGCCCAAGGTGAAGGGACTCGATGCCGTGCCGCACCTCGACTCCACCTCGATCATGGAGCTCGCCGAGGTGCCGGAGCATCTCGTGGTGCTCGGGGGCGGATACATCGGGCTGGAGTTCGCCCAGATGTTCCGGCGCTTCGGCGCGCGGGTGACGGTGGTGGAGTTCGGCTCCCGCATCGTGGGGCACGAAGATGACGACATGAGCGATGCGCTCGCCGCGATCTTGCGCGACGGCGGGATCGACATCCGCACCAACACCGCCGCGCGCGCCGTGCGCGGCGACCAGGGAGCGCTCGAGGTCGAGGTGGAGCACGAGGGGGCGCGCAGCACCCTGGCGGGGAGCCACTTGCTGGTCGCAGCCGGCCGCGTGCCGGCCACCCAGGGGCTCGGCCTGCGGGAAGCGGGCGTGAAGACCACCCGGCAGGGTCACGTGAAGGTCAACGCGCGGCTCGCCACGTCGGCGGAGGGCGTGTACGCGATCGGCGACGTGAAGGGTGGCCCGGCGTTCACGCACATCGCCTACGACGACTACCGGATCCTGCGCACCAACCTGCTGGAGGGCGGCAAGGCGAGCACCCGCGGACGGATGGTACCCTACACCGTGTTCACCGATCCGCAGCTGGGGCGCATCGGGATGACCGAGCGCGAGGCGCGCGAGGCGGGAAAGGAGTTCCGGGTGGCGCGGATGCCGGTCGAACGGATCGCGCGCGGACTGGAGACCGACGAGACGCGGGGCGAACTCAAGGTGCTGGTCGACCGCCGCACCGACCGCCTCCTCGGGGCCGCCGTGCTCGCCCCCGACGGCGGCGAGCTGGCGTCGCTGCTCCAGGTGGCGATGATGGGGCGCCTCACGTGGCAGGCGCTGCGCGACGGGACGTTCTCGCATCCCACCTGGGCGGAGAGCGTGAACAACGTGTTTGCGGGGATGTAGCGCGACAATGCGAATGGCGAGGGGCGAGGGGCGGTGTCGTGAGTCCGCTCCTCGCCCCTCGCGTTGTCGCGTCAGCTCAGCGCCCCTCGCCCTTCGCCCCTCGCGCTATCGCGTCCAGGTACCCCCCCCAGACCCGCTCCCGCTCGTCGGTCCCGAGTGCCTCGCGCCGGCACCCG
>CALGOK010000181.1 GCA_937961295.1 uncultured Gemmatimonadota bacterium | reverse complement strand
TGCGCGCGGCCGTGATCGGTCGCGCGCTCGTCGTTGAAAGCGACCTCGACCGGCTCGCGTCGACGCAGGAGTGGGTCGGCGGCATCGTGGAGCTCTCGCTGGCCACCGGGTGCCACCCTCACGACGCCTCCCGCTGGGACGCCGGCCTCGCCGCTCGCCTCGAGGAATGCTGGCGCAGCGGCGGCGTGGTCGCGGCTGGCGAGATGGGGTTGGACTACCACTACGACCATTCGCCGCGGGAGGTGCAGCGGCGGGTCTTCGCCGAGCAGTTGGCGCTGGCGGTGGACTGCGGGTTGCCCGCCGTGATCCACGCCCGCGAGGCCGATGCCGACGTCGCCGCGATCCTCCGCGAGCAGGCCGGCGCCGCCGTGATCCTGCACTCGTTCTCGAGCGGCGCCGTGCTCCGCGACGCCGGGCTCGAGCACGGCTGGTACTTCTCGTTCAGCGGGATGGTCACCTTCAACTCGTGGCGCGACACCGATTCGGTGCGACTCATCGCCGACGATCGCCTGCTGGTCGAGACCGACGCGCCGTATCTCGCCCCGGTGCCCCACCGCGGCAAGCGCAACGAGCCGGCATTCGTCGCCGAGGTGGCCGCCAGGGTCGCCGAGATCCGCCGCAGCACCCTGGAGGCGATCGCGGCGGTGACCACCGCCAACGCGGAGCGGCTGTTTCGGTGAGCGACACGCGAGGGGCGAACGGTGAGGAGCGGGAACTCGCCTCGGAGTCTCCAGCGCGCTAGCTTCGGGCGGTTCGCCCCTCGCCCCTCGCCCCTCGCCCCTCGCCCCTCGCCGTTTGCCCTCAACCGGATCCTGTCGCATGCAAGTCATCGCCACGTCCTCTGCTCCCGCCGCCATCGGTCCCTACGCCCAGGCGATCGTCGCCAACGGATTCCTCTTCAGCGCCGGTCAGATCGCGCTCGACCCGGCCACGATGGAAGTCGTTCCAGGCGGCGTCCCGGAGCAGACCGAACGGGTGTTCCGCAACCTGGAGGCGGTGCTCGCCGAGGCCGGGCTCGGGTTTCACCACGTGGTGAAGACGACCGTGTTCCTGCGCGACATGGCCGACTTCGCCCCGATGAACGAGGTGTACGCCCGGTTCATGGGTGACCACCGGCCGGCGCGCTCCACGGTCGCGGTGGCCGGCCTGCCCAAGGATGTCCGCGTGGAGATCGAGGTGGTCGCTGCAGTGCGCTCGCGCGGCTGAACCGCCGCGGTGACACGGTGATCGAATCGGTCCGCGCGCTGTTGCGCCGGCTGCCGCGACCCGCGCGGCGGCTCGTCTACGCTCCCGGGCGACTGGCGGGCGGCGCGTGGGACCGGTTCGTCGACTGGTTCAACGGCCTTGACCTCTCCGAGAACGCGGTCCTGCTGGGGTTCGCCGTCGTGGTCGGCGTCGCGGGCGCCTTCGGGGTGATCTGGCTCTACAAGCTGATCGATCTCGCCTACCTCGTCTTCTTCCGCTGGCCGAGCACCTGGCTCCCCGAATTCGGTCCCTACGTCACGCGCCCGCTGATCACCGGGGCCGCCGTGTTTGCGGCGTGGTGGATCATGCGCCGATTCGCACCCGGCGAGGAAGGGATGACCGTCCCCGACGTCCAGCGCCTGGTGGTGCGGGCCGGGGGCCGGATCCCGACCCGCCCGGCGGTGGTGCGGACGGCAGCCTCCGCGGCGACCCTCGGCGGCGGCGCGTCGGTCGGTTCCGAGGGGCCGGTGGCGGTGCTCGGCTCCGCCGCGGGTTCCGCCATCTCCCAGGCGTTCCGCTTCGGCACCGAGCGCACCACGCTGCTCGTGGCCGCGGGAGCGGCGGCAGCGATCTCCGCCGCATTCAACGCCCCGCTCGCCGGGGCCTTCTTCGCACTCGAGGAGATCCTCGGTGGGTTGTCGGTGGCGGCATTCCCGGTGGTGGTGGTCTCGAGCGTGGTCGCGGCGGTCATCTCGCGCGCGGTGTTCGGCGACCACCCGGCGTTCCCGCTCCCCGAGGAGTACACCTACCGCCATGCGGGAGAGGTGGTCATCGCCTATCCACTCCTCGGCGTGATCATCGGCGTCGTGGCGGCGCTCTTCATCCGGCTCTTCTTCCGGCTCTCCCGGAGCGAGGTCTCGGGCGCGCGTGCGCTCTCGGGTGGCGCGCTCGTGGGACTGCTAGTGGCGGCATCGGGAGGACTGCTGGTGGGGAGCGGGCACCTCGCCATCCCGCTCGACGTGTTCGGGACGATGGCATGGTGGGCGATCGCCCTGCTCGCCGTGGGCAAGATCATCGCAACCGCGCTCTCGCTCGGCTGGGGCGGTTCGGGCGGCGTGTTCACGCCGGCGCTGTACGTCGGCGCCGCCACCGGCGGGGCCTGGGGTGCCGGGCTGGCGGCGCTCTTCCCGGGCGCGGCGGTGCAGCCCGCCGCCTACGGCGTGGTCGGCATGGGCGCCATGGTCGCGGCAGCCACCGGGGCCCCGATCACCGGCATCCTGATGGTGTTCGAGATGACCGACGATTACGCGCTGATGCTGCCGCTGATGATGGCGACGGCGGTCGCCGTGGTCGTGGTCCGGCGGTTCGAGCGCGACGATCTCTACAGTGGATGGTTGCGACGCCGCGGCGTGCACCTCGAGCACGGGATGGATCGTGACGCGCTGGGTGGCCTCACGGTGGCGGATGCGATCGACCACGACGTGGTGGTGATCGCCGCCGACGAACCGGTCCGCGCGCTGCTCGCGCGATTCGCGTTCGCGGAGCAGACCGTGTACCCCGTGGTCGATGCCCAGCGGCGGCTCCTCGGCATCGTCACCCACCGCGATCTCGGGGCCCTGGTCCGCGACGACGCGGCCCCGCTCGACACGCTGATCGCCCGCGACGTGGCGCGCGCCACCGAAGCGGTCACGCTCGACGTCACCCTGCTCGAGGTGGCCCGGCGTCTCGGCACGCTCGGCATCGCCGCGCTGCCGGTGGTCGACGCCGCATCGCCCCGGGCCCTCGGCACGGTCGGGCGGGCGAGCATCGTCTCGCGCTACGGCGGCGCGCTCCCGGGCCGCACCGGATGAGCGCCCTTGGGATTCGCCGCGACCCCGGCGAGCTTTCGCCGATGCGTCGCGCCGTCCTCGCCGCCCTGATCACGTTGCTGCTCGCCGCGCCGGCTGCGGCCCAGCACCCGGTTCCGCCCGTGGCACCGTTGGGCGGCGACCCCGCCACCCGCCCGTCACCGCTCAACTACTTCTTCCGGTCGCTGCTCATCCCCGGCTGGGGTCAGGCCTCGCTCGATCGAAAGCTCACCGGCGGGCTGTTCATCCTGTTCGAGGGCGTGGCGCTGGGGATGGCGCTCAAGGCCAACAGCGAGCTGGCCTACCTCGAGCGCACCGACTCCGAGCGGGCCGAGGAGAAGCGGCGCGAGCGCCAGGACTGGTTCGTGTTGCTCGGGGCCAACCACCTCTTCAGCGGCCTCGAGGCCTTCGTCTCGGCGAACCTCTTCGACTTCCCCGGTGACCTGCAGGCGCGCGCGCTGCCCGGTGGACGCACCGGGCTGGGCATCTCGCTGCCGATGCCGCAACGATGAATCGCGCCCCGATCGGCATCTTTGACAGCGGCATCGGCGGCCTCACCGTCGCACGCGCGATCTACGAGTTGCTTCCCGCCGAGGACACCGTGTACCTCGGCGACACGGCGCGAGTCCCATACGGCCCCAAGTCACCCGCCACGGTGCAGCGCTACAGCCATGAGATCCTGGACTGGCTCCTCGCGCAGGGCGTCAAGGCCGTGGTGGTGGCCTGCAACACCGCCACCGCGCACGCGCTGGACTCGCTCCGGGCTGCGTCACCGGTGCCGGTGCTCGGCGTGGTGGATCCGGGAGCGCGTGCTGCCGTCGAAGCGAACCATGGCGGCGCGGTGGGCGTGATCGGCACCGCCGGCACCATCGCCTCGGGTGCGTACCGGCGCGCGCTGCTCGCTCTTGACGCCGACCTCCGCGTGGTCGAGCAGGCTTGCCCGCTGTTCGTTCCGCTGGTGGAGGAGGGGTGGTTCACCCATCCGGCGGCACGACTGGTGGCAGAGGAGTACCTGGCGCCGGTGCGCGCCGCGGGAGTCGACGCGCTGGTGCTGGGCTGCACCCACTATCCGCTGCTCAAGCCGCTCCTCGGTGAGCTGCTCGGCAGCCGGGTGGCGCTCATCGATTCGGCGCAGGAAACCGCCCGGCAGCTTGCCGTGATCCTCGACGAGCGCGGTCTCGCCCCCGACCGGACGGGCGAGGGGCGCCATCGCTGGGCCGCCACGGATGACGTGGCGCGATTCGGTCGGGTGGGGGCGCTGTTCACCGGTCGGGCACTGACCGAGGTCGAGCTGGTGGAACTCGGACCCAGCGCGGTGGTCAGCTGAACTGCAGCAGGTGCGCGCCGGTGCGATCGAGGATGGCGTAGCGATGACCGTCGAGCCACGCGCCGGGATTGAGGTACCAGCGATCCGGACCGGCCTCGACGGCGGCCTCGCGATGGGTGTGGCCCATGATCACCGCGCCGAGCGCGGCATCGCGCTCCAGCGTCTCGAGCGCCCACGCCTGCTGCCGCGCGGCGGCGGCGGCGACCGCCTCGGGGTGGGTCTCGCCGTAGTCGAGGTTGTGGCCCATCTTGTCGGCGATCCAGAAGCCCAGGTCGGGGTGGAGCAGGCGGTAGGCGGCGATCACGGCTCGCGAGGAGGTCGCCTTGTGCATCCACGCCGCGCCGGGACGTTCCTCGTGCAGGCCATCGCCATGGACCGCGAGCACCTCACGCGCGTCGTGGGAGAAGCGGAGGCGGTGCGGGTCGAAGCGGACCCCGGCGTCATCCGACCAGAACGAGTCGCCCCAGCGATCGTGGTTGCCGCCGATCATCAGCACCGGCATCCGACGAGCCAGCATCGCCAGCGCGGCTGCCACCCGGAAGTTCCGGCGCGGAATCAGTCGCCGGTAGCTGAACCAGTAGTCGAAGAGGTCCCCGGCGAGGAGCAGGGTGTCGCCGTCGCGGGGAATGGTGTCGAGGAATTCGAGAAGCGCCGATTCGTCCTCGGGCGGGGCGGCGCCGAGGTGGGCATCCGCAACGACCACCAGCCGGGGTGCGCTCACGGCGCGAAAGGTGCCAGATGAGGCCTGCAGAGGCAACCGAGCCAGCCACGATCACCGTCATCCGTCGGCGGGTCGACTATTCGGAGGTCGACCAGATGGGGGTGACGTATCACGCCCGCTACCTCGTGTGGCTCGACGTCGCCCGGACCGAGCACCTGCGCACGACCGGGGTGACCTACCGCGAGCTGGAGGAGATGGGCCTCCGCCTCGCCGTGACCGAGGTCCAGGTCCGGTACCGGCGCCCGGCGCGCTACGACGATCCGGTCCGCGTCCGGGTCTGGGTTCGCGAGATCGCCTCCCGGATGGTCACCTTCGGCTACGCCATCGAGCACGACGAGTCGGGGGTCCTGCTCGCGACCGCGACCACCTCCCTCGCGGTCCTCGACGCGACCTTCGACTTCGCCCGCCTTCCGCCCGCCGTGGCGAAGCGCCTCGTCCCGATCCCCGACCCGGTCCGCCTCTGATGCTGATTCGCATCGCCGCAATCTGCGGCTGCCTGATTCTCCCGAAGCTGGTCGTTGCGCAGGATCCCGCACTGGTCGGGGCGCTCGCGCCGATCGTGATGACCGAGGACCGGCGGGTGCTCGACGTGGCGGTCCTCGCCCCGGCGCTCGAGCATACCGAACCGCTGGTGCGCCGGACCGCCGTGATGGCGATCGGTCGGATCGGTGCGCCGGACGGCGTTGCACTGCTCGCGCCGCGGCTCAACGACCGCCAGGGCACCGTGGTGACCGACGCGTTCTTCGCCCTTGGTCTCCTCAAGGCGCCGGCGGCCGTGCCGCTGATCACCGAGCGCTTGCGCCTGGCCGACACCCTCTCCGCGGAGGCGCTGCGCGAGGCATCCACCGCGCTCGCGAAGATCGGCGGCGACGATGCCGCGCTGTTCCTCTCCGACGTGATCAACGGCACCGGGCCGCTCGAGTACCAGCGCCGGGTCGCCATGCTTCCTGCGGCCCTGCTCGAGTCGTGGCGCCTCGGAGTGCGTGCACCCGTGAATGCCATTGTCCCGTTCGTGCGCGACACCGGCGCCGACCTGCGCTGGCGGGCGACGTATGCACTCGGGCGCCTGGCGGCACCGCAAGGCGCCGAACCGCTGCTGACGGCGCTGCGCGACCAGTCGGCACTGATTCGCGAGACCGCCGCCCGGGGCCTCACCCGCCGGCTCGCCGACACCGCGGGGCTGCCGCATCGTGTCGTCCTCTCGGAGCTCGAGCGCGCGATGGATGACCAGGTCGCCGGGGTGCGGATCAACGCACTCGGCTCCGCCGCCACGTTCCGCGACAGCGCGGTGGCCCCGCGCGCGGCCGGGCTGCTGCGCGACCCGGACCGCAATGTCCGTGTCGCCGCTGCCAGCGCTCTCGGATCGATGCCGGGGAGCGTGGCCGCCGAGGTGCTGGACGCCGTGCTGGCCGATGATGGGGCAGACTGGGCGATCCGCCGCGCGGCACTCGCATCGCTGGCGCGGGTCGACTCGGCACGGTTCGCAACCCGTGCCCAACCATGGCTTGCGTCGGCGGATCTCTTCGACCGCCTCGCCGCCCTCAGCATCTGGGGCACGGTTGAGGGTGCCGATCCCGCGCCGTTCCGGGCCGCGCTGTCCGATCGCGATCCGCGCATCAGCGCCGCGGCCCTCGCCGCGTGGCGCCAGTCGGCACCGGCGGGTGATCCGGAGCTTCGCTTGGCCGCGGAACGGGCCTGGGCGTCCAGCGAGCCGGCGGTGCGCGCCGCGGCAATTGGGGTGCTGGCCGACACCGCCAGCGAGGCCGTCATCGACCTCCTCACCGACGCATGGCGCTCGGGGAACTCCGACTTGCGCGAGTCGGCGCTCGGAGCGCTGATCCGGCTGTCGCGCGGCGACCGGCAGTTCGTCGGTCGGCTCGCCGCTCCCGCGCGGCGCGTCTGGTTCGACCGGCCCGATGATCCGGTCCTGCGCGGCACTGCAATGCGCGGCCTGCCCCTCCTCGGCGCCCGGTGGGGCGGGGTGGCCCCGATCGAGACGGGGCGCACCCTGCAGGACTACCGCGAGATCGTCGCGCGCCTGATGCTGGCCACCGAGAACCCGCGCGTGGTGATCGACGTCGATCGCCGCGGACGGATCGAGCTCGAGCTCTTCGGTCGCGAGGCACCGCTCACGGTGGCCAACTTCCTCCGGCTGGTCGATCGCCGCTACTTCGACAACGTCCGCTGGCACCGGGTGGTCCCCAACTTCGTGGTGCAGGACGGCGATCCCACGGGGACGGGGAGCGGGGGGCCGGGCTGGTCGATCCGCGACGAGATCAATCGCCTCCGCTACGACTCCCCCCGCCTCGGCATGGCGCTCTCGGGTCCCGACACCGGGGGTTCGCAGTGGTTCATCAACCTCTCGCCGCAGCCCCATCTCGACGGGGGTTACACCATCTTCGGCCAAGTCAGCGGCGGGCACCCGGCCCTCGGCCGAGTGCTCCAGG
>CALGOK010000180.1 GCA_937961295.1 uncultured Gemmatimonadota bacterium | reverse complement strand
GTGTCGCCAACCGTGCCGTGCAGGTATACGGTGTCGAATGGCAGCGCGCCGCGGAAGTGCAGCCCGGCCATGATCATCCGCGCCACCCAGAAGAAGAGGATCTCGGGCGCAGTGACCAGCGTGTTGCCGGGATAGTAGCTGTCGAGGTCATCGGTCTCGTCGGGCCATCCCAGCGACGAGAACGGCACCAGCCACGACGAGAACCAGGTGTCGAGGACGTCGGGGTCCTGCTCCACCGCGCCGCCACAGTCGGGGCACGCCTCCACCGCGTCGCGGGCGACGGTGGTCGTTCCGCACCCCTCGGCGCGGCAGTACCACACGGGGATGCGGTGCCCCCACCACAGCTGCCGGGAGATGCACCAGTCGCGGATGTTCTCGAGCCACTGGGCGTAATTCTCGCCCTGCCGCTCGGGGAGGAAGCGCAGTTCGCCGCTGCGGTAGGCGGCGAGCGCCGGCTCGGCCAGCGGCCCCATCTTCACGAACCACTGGTCGCTGAGGCGCGGCTCGACCACGGTGCCGCAGCGGTAGCAGTGCCCCACCGCGTGGCGGTGCGGCTCGACCTTGACCAGCAGCCCCAGCGCGTCGAACTCGCCGACCACCTGGGCGCGCGCCTCGAAGCGGTCGAGCTCGCGGAAGCGCTCAGGCACCGCATCACTCATCCGCGCGTCGTCGGTCATCACGTCGATCGGTGCCAAGTCGTGCCGGCGGCCGATCTCGAAGTCGGTCGGGTCGTGGGCGGGCGTGACCTTCACCGCGCCGGTCCCGAAGTCGGCCTCGACCGCCTCGTCGGCCACCACCGGGATCCGGCGGTCGGTGAGCGGCAGCGCGAGCTCCTTGCCCACCATGCCGGCGTAGCGCTCGTCGTCGGGATGCACCGCCACCGCCACGTCGCCGAGCATCGTCTCGGGCCGGGTGGTGGCGACCACGATCGAGCCGCCGCCCTCCGCCAGCGGGTAGCGCAGGTGCCAGATCTTCGCCTCGACCTCCTCCTTCTCCGCCTCCTCGTTGGAGAGGGCGGTGCGGCAGCGCGGGCACCAGTTGATGATGTACTTCCCGCGGTAGATCAGTCCCTGCTCATGGAGCGCCACGAACACCTCGCGCACCGCGCGCGAGAGGTCGTCGTCGAGCGTGAAATAGGTGCGGTCCCAGTCGCAGGAGGCGCCGAGCGCCTCGAGCTGGCCGAGGATCTCGCCGCCGGTCTCGCGCACGTACTGCCAGACCCGCTCGACGAACGCCTCGCGGCCGAGATCGAATCGCGTCTTCCCCTCGGCGGCGAGCAGCTTCTCGACGACGTTCTGGGTGGCGATACCGGCGTGGTCGGTGCCGGGGACCCAGAGCGCGCGGCGGCCGCGCATCCGCTGGAACCGGATCAGCACGTCCTGCAGCGTGTTGTTGAGCCCGTGGCCGGCGTGCAGCACCGCCGTGACGTTGGGCGGCGGCATCTGGATCACGTACGGCGCGCCGTCGGGATGCACCTCGGGGCGGAACAGGCCGCGCCCGCGCCAGGCGGCGTAGAGGGGCTTCTCGATGGCGGACGGATCGTATTGCGGGGCGAGGCCGTCGGTCATGCGCTCAGGATGTCGAGGGTCGGCGGGGCGGCGTCATCCTCGCCGCGCACCAGCAGGCAGTTGACCACCGCATCGGCGCCGATTGCCTCACGCACCGCGCGGTGCGCGCGGGTCCGGAGCGCACGGGTCGGCACCCAGCCGTGGAGTTCCACGGTCTGCCGGCTGACCGGCAGGATCTCGAGGCCGAGGTCGCGCAGTCCGGGGTCGGCGGCGAGCGCGGCCTGCGCGTCGTGCACCAGCTCGGCCATCGACGGTCCACGACTGCGGCGCGGCTTGGCGATGGCGCGCCCGGCGGCCGGTCCCCAGAGTTCGCCCACCACGAACCCGGCGAGCGCGCCGAGGGCGACGCCCAGCAGGGCGGGGCCGGCGAGCGAGCGGCGACGGGGCGTGCGCGGGCGTACGATCACGGCAGGCATGGTGGTAAACTACAAGGCTCGACTGGCGCGGCCTATGGCCGCACCCCCGGCCACCGACCCGACACGATGAGGCCCGTCCGCACGATGACCGCCACCGCCCAGACGCCGGTCCGCGTGACGCTCACTGACGGCTCCCAGCGCCAGCTGCCGGCCGGCGCCACCGGGGCCGAGCGCGCCGCGGCCATCGGTCCGGGGCTGGCGCGCGCCGCGGTCGCGGTCAAGGTCGATGGCGCGGTGCGCGACCTCGGCCGCCCGCTCGACGACGGTGCCACGGTCGCGATCCTCACCGAGCGCGACCCCGAGGCGCTCGAGGTGCTGCGCCACTCGGCCGCGCACGTGCTCGCCACCGCGGTGCGCGAGCTGTTCCCGGAGGCCGGCATCGGGTTCGGTCCGCCGATCGACGACGGCTTCTACTACGACTTCGCCGTGCCGCGACCGTTCACGCCCGACGACCTCGCGGCGATCGAGGCGCGGATGGCGGCGGTGGTCGAGGCGGACCACCCGTTCGAGCGCGAGGTGGTCGATCGCGACGCGGCCAACCGGCGCTTCGCCGACGACCCGCTCAAGCTGGAGCGGATCGCCGAGCTGGGCGACGACGAGACGATCACGGTCTACACCGACGGGCCGTTCACCGACCTCTGCCGCGGCCCGCACATCCCGAGCACCGGCCGGCTCAAGCACGTCAAGCTGCTGAGCGCGGCGGGCGCCTACTGGCGTGGCGACTCGTCGCGCCAGATGCTGCAGCGGATCTATGGCACGGCCTTCTTCAAGAAGGACGACCTTGCCCAGCACCTGCACCGGCTCGAGGAGTCGAAGAAGCGCGACCACCGCCGGGTCGGCCGCGAGCTCGACCTGTTCCACTTCCTGCCGGTGGCGCCCGGCGCGGCGTTCTGGACCGAGCGCGGCACGGCCATCTACAACGAGCTGGTGGCGGTGATGCGCGAGCTGCAGCGCGACGGCTACCGCGAGATCCGCACCCCGCTGCTGTTCAACAAGGCGCTCTGGGAGACGTCGGGCCACTGGGGGAAGTACCGCGAGAACATGTTCCTGGTGCTCGACAGCGAGACCGGCGAGCACGACTTCTCGCTCAAGCCGATGAACTGCCCGTCGCACCACCTGCTCTACGCTACCGCGAAGCACTCGTACCGCGAGCTGCCGATCCGCTACGTGACGTACGACGTGCTGCACCGCAACGAGGTCTCGGGGGCGCTGTCGGGCCTGACGCGGGTGCGCCAGTTCGCGCAGGACGACTGCCACATCTACCTGCGCGAGGACCAAATCCCGGTCGAGGTGCAGCGGCTCACCGACTTCATCCTCGGCTACTACCGGCTGTTCGGGCTCGAGGCGCGGCTCAAGTTCGCCACCCGCCCCGAGCAGCGGATCGGCGACGACGCGATGTGGGACCGCGCCGAGGGGGCGCTGCGCGAGGCGCTCGAGCGCACCGGGCTGCCGTACGAGCTCAAGGCGGGCGACGGCGCGTTCTACGGGCCGAAGATCGACTTCGACGTGACCGACGCGATCGGCCGCGCCTGGCAGCTCGGCACCATCCAGCTCGACTACGCCGCGCCCGAGCGGTTCGACCTCGGCTACGTGGGCGAGGACAACCACGAGCACCGGCCGGTGATCATCCACCGCGCGGTGAACGGCTCGTTCGAGCGGTTCATCGCCATCCTGATCGAGCACTTCGCCGGCGCCTTCCCGGTGTGGCTGGCGCCCGAGCAGGTGCGGGTGCTGCCGATCGGCGAGGACCAGCACGAGGCGGCCGCGGCGCTCACCACCAGGCTCCGCGACGCGGGGCTGCGCGCCGAGCTTCACGCGCGCGAGACGCTCAACTACCGGATCCGTGAGGGCGAGCTCGCCAAGGTGCCGTACCTCGCGGTGGTCGGCCAGCGCGAGGCCGACGCCGGCACGGTGGCGGTGCGCACTCGTGGCGCGGGAACCAAGCAGCAGGTGATGCCGGCGGAGGAATTCGTCGCCAAGGTCGTCGCGGAGGCGCGCGGCAGGGAATTGGTGCCGTGAGCGGCGACAGGCGAGGGGCGAGGGGCGGGGCGCGCTGCGGTCCCCGCCCTTCGCGCCTCGCCCCTCGCACGTCGCCATTATCTTCTGGCCTGACCTGAATCGGGAGTTTCGTCCGTGTCCGACGCCACCACGCCCGTCATCGTCGCCGCCTGCCGCACGCCGGTGGGACGCTATCTCGGCGGCCTCGCCTCGCTCGCCGCGCCCCAGCTCGGCGCGATCGCGATCCGCGAGGCGGTGCGCCGGGCCGGGATCGAGGCGGGGTCGATCGACGACGTGATCATGGGGCAGGTGATCCAGGGCGGCAGCGGTCAGGCGCCGGCGCGGCAGGCGATGATCCACGCGGGCCTTCCGGGCACCGTCCCCGCCCTCACCATCAACAAGGTGTGCGGCTCGGGGCTCAAGGCGGTGATGCTGGCGTCGCAGGCGATCCGCGCCGGCGACGCCTCGTGCGTCGTGGCCGGCGGCCAGGAATCGATGTCGTCGGCGCCGCACTACCTCTACGGTTACCGCGGCGGCGTCAAGGCGGGGAACCAGACCGTGGTCGACGGGATGATCCACGACGGCCTCTGGGATTCCTTCGGCGACAACCACATGGGGGAGTACGCCGAGTACACCGCCGAGAAGGCCGGCGTGACGCGCGAGGACCAGGACGCCTTCGCGCTGGCGTCGCACCAGAAGGCCGTGGCCGCCCAGCAGTCGGGAAAGTTCGAGGCGGAGATCGTCCCGGTGGAGGTGCCGGGCCGCAAGGGACCGACGGTGGTCACGGCCGACGAGTCGCCGCGTGCCGACACCTCGCTGGAGGCGCTCGGTGCGCTCCGGCCGGCGTTCGTGAAGGGCGGCACGGTCACCGCCGGCAACGCGCCGGGACTGAACGACGGCGCCGCGGCGACGATCGTGACCTCGCTCGCGTTCGCCAAGGCGCAGGGCCTCGCGCCGATCGCGCGGGTCACCGGGTACGCCGTGGCGGGTGGCGAGCCGAAGGACCTGTTCTTCGCACCGATCCAGGCGGTGCGCAACCTGATGCAGAAGTCCGGCACCGCGATCGGTGACTACGACCTGATCGAGGCCAACGAGGCGTTCGCGGTGCAGGCGCTCGCCGACGGGCGCGAGCTGGGCTGGGACTGGGACCGCGTCAACGTGCACGGCGGCGCGATCGCGCTCGGCCACCCGATCGGCGCCAGCGGCGCCCGGGTCCTCGCCACGCTGCTCCACGCCATGCGCGACCGCGGTGCCGGCACCGGCCTCGCGACACTGTGCCTCGGCGGCGGGAACGCGGTGGCGTTGAGTGTCAGTCGTGAGGTGTGAGTCCTGAGACGTGGGGGGAGTCGGCTTGGCCGGTTCCCCCCACGTCTCAGGACTCAGGACTCACTTCCACCAGGATTGTCAACGAGCCACCATGTCGAAGATAGCAGTGATCTGTAACGGCACCATGGGCAACGGCATCGCCCACGTCTTCGCGCAGCACGGCCATGACGTCGCGCTGATCGACGTCAACGCCGAGGCGCTCGAGCGCGGCCTCGGGACCATCCGCAAGAACCTCGAGCGGCAGGTCAAGAAGGGCGTGCTGGCGGCCGACGCGCCGGATGCGATCCTCGGCCGGATCGCCAGCGGCACCGACCTCGCCGCGGCCAGTGACGCCGCGCTCGTGGTCGAGGCTGCCAGCGAGAACCCCGACGTCAAGTACGGCATCTTCGCGAATCTCGACGCCCTCTGCGCTCCCGACACCATCCTTGCCAGCAACACCTCGTCCATTTCCATCACCGAGATCGCCGCGAAGACCGGTCGCCCCGACCGGGTGATCGGCATGCACTTCATGAATCCGGTGCCGGTCATGGAGCTGGTGGAGGTGATCCGGGGGAAGGAGACGAGCGGCCCGGTCACCGCGATGGTGATGGAGCTCGCCAAGGCGCTCGGCAAGACGCCGGTCGAGGTGAACGACTCGCCCGGATTCGTGAGCAACCGGGTGCTGCTGCCGATGATCAACGAGGCGGCCTACTGCGTGCACGAGGGGGTGGCGACTCCCGAGGGCGTCGACACCGTGATGAAGCTGGGGATGGCGCACCCGATGGGGCCGCTCATGCTGGCGGACCTGATCGGCCTCGACGTGTGCCTGGCGATCCTGCAGGTGCTGCAGCGCGGCCTCGACGAGGAGAAGTACCGCCCCTGCCCAATCTTCGAGGAGAAGGTCAAGGCGGGCCACCTGGGGCGGAAGACGGGGAAGGGGTTTTACGACTACGAGAAGTGAGGTGTGAGTCCTGAGACGTGGGGGGAGGATGCAACCTCACTTCTCAGGACTCACGACTCACTTCTTCCGCCAACGATCCACGACTTCCACGGACGCCCTGCATGGACACCTTCAACGAAATGCACACCTGGGGCCACGAGCAGGTGGTCTTCAGCCACGAGCCGTCGTGCGGCTACTTCGGGATCATCGCGATCCACGACACCACCCTCGGGCCCGCGCTCGGCGGCACCCGGGTGTGGCCGTACGAGTCGACCGAGGCGGCGTTCCGCGACGTGCTGCGGCTGGCGCGGGGGATGACGTACAAGTCGGCGGTGGCCGGGCTCAACCTCGGCGGCGGCAAGGCGGTGATCGTGGCCGATCCCAAGCGCGCCGATCGCGAGTCGCTGTTCCGAGCGCACGGCCGCTTCGTGGAGACGCTGGGCGGCCGCTACATCACCGCCGAGGACGTCGGCACCTCGCCGCAGGACATGGAGTTCGTCAAGCGCGAGACCGAGCACGTGGCCGGGCTGCTCAACCTCTCGGGCGATCCGTCGCCGGTGACCGGCTACGGGGTGTACCAGGGGATGAAGGCCGCCGCCAAGGTGAAGTGGGGCAAGGACGCGCTCGGCGGCCGCACCGTCGCGGTGCAGGGCGCCGGCAAGGTGGCCTACTACCTCATGTCGCACCTCCACGAGGAGGGCGCCAAGCTGGTGGTGACCGACATCGACCAGGAGAAGGTGCAGCGCTGCGTCGACGAGTTCGGCGCCAAGGCGGTGGCCCCCGACCGGATCTTCGACGTCGAGGCCGAGATCTTCGCGCCCTGCGCCCTCGGCGGCATCATCAACGACGAGACGCTCCCCAAGCTCAAGGCCGAGGTGATCGCCGGCGGCGCCAACAACCAGCTCGGCGAGACGCGCCACGGCCGCGAGCTCGAGGCCAAGGGCATCCTCTACGCCCCGGACTACGTGATCAACGGCGGCGGCGTGATCAACGTGTACGGCGAGCTGCAGGGCTGGACGATGGAGCGCGCCAAGCGCAAGGCGCAGGAGATCTACGACACCATCCTGCGGGTTTTCGACATCGCCGAGCGCGACGGGATCCCGTCCTTCGAGGCCGCCGACCGGCTGGCCGAGGAGCGGATCAGGTCGGTTGCCGCGCTGAAGGACATGTTCGTGCGAGGGGACCGGTAGGTCGGAGGATGGAGGATGGAGGGTGGAGGATGGAGAGCTCGGAATCCTCCATCCTCCACCCTCCCTTCTCCACACTCCCTCCTCTCCGCTCACTCCGCTATCATTCCTCCATGCCTGAACGCATCCCCATCGCCGCCGATCATGCCGGCTTCGAGATGAAGCAGGCGCTGAAGGCCGAGCTCGCGGCGCTCGGCTACGACGTGGCCGACCTCGGCACCGACAGCACCGAGTCGACCGACTATCCCGACTACGCCCACGCGGTGGCCCGCGAGGTGGAGGAGGGGGAGGCCGCGCGCGGGGTGCTGCTCTGCGGCACCGGGCTCGGCATGGGGTACGCCGCCAACCGCCACCCCGGGGTGCGCGCCGCGGTGATCTGGTCGCCCGAGGTTGCGAAGCTGGCGCGCGAGCACAATGACGCCAACGTGCTGGTCCTGCCGGCGCGGTGCATCGACCTCGACACCGCGCGCAGCATCCTGCGCACCTGGCTCGAGACGCCGTTCGAGGGCGGCCGGCATGCGCGCCGGGTCGCCAAGATCGAGACGGGCGCATGAGCGAGCTCCGGCACGCGGCACCCGTGCAGGACACCGATCCGCAGGTGGCGGGGCTGATCCGTCGCGAGCTCGCGCGGCAGCGGCACGGCCTCGAGCTGATCGCCAGCGAGAACTTCGCGTCGCGCGCGGTGCTCGAGGCGATGGGCACCTGCCTCAACAACAAGTACGCCGAGGGCTACCCGCGGAAGCGCTACTACGGCGGCTGCGAAGTGGTCGACGAGATCGAGCAGCTGGCGATCGACCGGGTCAAGGCGCTCTTCGGCGCCGACCACGCCAACGTGCAGCCCCACTCCGGGGCGCAGGCCAACTTCGCCGCCTACATGGCCGTCGTGAAGCCCGGCGAGACGATCATGGGGCTGGCGCTGCCGCACGGCGGCCACCTCACCCATGGCTCGCCGGTCAACCACACCGGCCAGGTCTGGAACGCGGTGCAGTACGGCGTCCGCGCCGACACCGGACGGATCGACTACGACCAGGTGCGCGAGGTGGCGCGTCGCGAGCGGCCGCGGCTGGTCATCGCCGGCGGGTCGGCGTACGCGCGCATCATCGACTTCGCGGCGTTCCGCGAGATCGCCGACGAGATCGAGGCGACCTTCCTGGTCGACATGGCGCACTTCGCCGGGCTGGTGGCGGGGGGCGTCCACCCGTCGCCGGTGCCGCATGCCCACATCGTCACCAGCACCACCCACAAGACGCTGCGCGGCCCGCGCGGCGGCATCATCCTCTGCCATGCCGACCTCCAGAAGGCGGTCGACAAGTCGGTCTTCCCCGGCGGCCAGGGCGGCCCGCTGGAGCACGTCATCGCGGCCAAGGCGGTGGCATTCGGCGAGGCGCAGACGGCAGGGTTCCGCGACTACGCGCGCCGGATCGTCGAGAACGCGCAGGTGCTGGCGGAGGCGCTGCTCGAGCGCGGCTACGCCATCGTGTCGGGCGGCACCGACACGCACCTGATGCTGGTCGACCTCCGCGCCAAGGAGCTCACCGGCAAGGAGGCCGAGCGGGTGCTCGGCGTGGCCGGCATCACGGTCAACAAGAACACCATTCCCGACGATCCGCAGTCGCCGTTCGTCACCAGCGGAATCCGGATCGGCACGCCGGCGCTGACCACCCGCGGCATGGGCCGCCCCGAGATGGTGCGCATCGCCCAGCTCATCGACGCGGCGCTGAGTGATCGCGAGGATGCCGCGCTGGCGCGCGTTCGGGGCGAGGTCGAGGAGCTGGCCGGGAAGTTCCCGCTCTATCCCGAGGCGTTCGGGGCCCACCGGGATGCCGGTGCCTGAGCTGCAGTTCGCCGACGGCGTGCTCGCGCGGCTGCACGCGCGCGGCGGGACGGCCTACGACGAACGCGCCTACTTGTTCGTCCTCGCCGGCATCGAGTTCCTGCAGCGCCGGCTCGACGCGCGCCGGCACGTGACCGGGGCGGAGCTCGCCTGGGCGTGCCGCGACCTCGCCCTCGAGCGCTTCGGGCTGGTCGCGCGCACCGTGCTCGACTGCTGGGGCGTGCGCGAGACGGCGGATTTCGGCCGGATCGTCTATGCCCTGGTCGAGGTGGGGCTGCTCAGCACCCAGGACGGCGATCGCGAGGAAGACTTCCACGCCGTCTACGAATTTGCCAGCGCGTTCGACGAGGCGTACACGACGCGGTGGAGGCCGGACGAGCACCAGTAGCAGGCGCACCGCTGGCAGTGCGCGATGCGGCCACCGCGAGCCCCAAGGGGCGCGCCTGCGACGAGCCCCTATCTTCCCTCCATGCTCCCCGTCCTGACCCCCGCACAGTGCCGCGCCTGGGACGAGGCGGCGGCCGCAGCGGGTCGCCCGCTGCGCATGCTGATGGAGGTCGCCGGTCGCGCCGTCGCGCGCGCGGTGCTCGATGACCATCCCCATCCGGTCCGGCACGGCGTGCTCGTGGCATGCGGCCCCGGCAACAACGGCGGCGATGGCTGGGTCGCGGCGCGGATGCTCCACCTCCTCGGCATTGCCGTCACCGTCCTCGAGGCGGTTCCGCCCGGCGAGGGGATCGCCGCCGATGCGCGCCGTGCCGCGCTCGACGACGGCGTCGCGCGGGTCGGTCCCGACGACCCGTGGCCCGCCGTCGGCCTGATCGTGGATGCGCTGCTCGGGACCGGTGCCAGCGGTCCGCCGCGCTCGCCCATTGCCGCGCTCCTCGAGCGGCTCGCCGGCTTGCACCGTCCGGTCGTCGCGGTCGACGGCCCCACTGGCCTCGACCTGGCCACGGGCCGGAACCACGGTGCCCTCACAGCCGATGCCACCGTCACCTTCGGCGGCGTGCGGCGCGGCCACCTGCGCGCTCGCGACGTGGTGGGTGACCTGACGGTGGCCGAGATCGGCTTCCCTGCCGCTCCTGCCGAGTGGCCCCGGCTGGTGGAACGGCGCTGGGCCGCGCGGCGACTCCCCGCATTCTCGAGCGATGCCCACAAGGGTGATCGTGGTCGCCTGGTGATCGTCGGCGGCAGCGCCGGGATGACCGGGGCCGCACGGCTCGCGGCACGCGCCGCGTTCGCCACCGGTGCGGGACTGGTGCATGTGGTCACGTCACCGGATGCCGCGGGCGACCTCACCACCGCCGAGCCCGACGTGCAGGTGCGCGCGCACGCCTTGGCGGGTGACCCCGATCGCGACCTCGTGGAACTGGTGGCCCGCGCCGATGCCCTGGTGATCGGCCCCGGACTCGGTCGCGAGCCCGGGCGAGGTGCATTCGTGCGCGCGTTGCTGTCGCACGCGCGGATGGCGGTGGTCGACGCGGATGCGCTCGTGGTGCTCGCCGATGCGCGCGACGCGCTTGCGGAACTCGGCGCAGGCCGCCCGCTGCTGCTCACGCCGCATCTCGGCGAGTTCCGCCACCTCTTCGCCGATCGTTGCGATGGGCTCGAGGACGAGCTCTGGGCCGCCGCGCAGGGCGCGGCCGACGCCGTGGCGGCCACGGTGCTGCTCAAGGGTGTGCCCACCATCATCGCCGGGCGGGAATCGCCGCAGCTGACGGTGGCCTCGGGGAATCCCGGCCTGGCCAGCGGTGGCAGCGGCGACGTGCTGAGCGGGATCGTCGGTGCGCTGTGTGCGGGCGGAGTCGATCCGAGGGTCGCGGGCGCGCTGGGCGCGCAGGCGCTCGGCGACGCGGCCGACCTGGCCGCGTCCCGGCACGGCGCGGCGGCCGCCATCACCACGCGCCGCG
>CALGOK010000179.1 GCA_937961295.1 uncultured Gemmatimonadota bacterium | reverse complement strand
GAGCACGTTCTGCATCGGGACGTAACTCCCCCGCACCATTCCCAGCCGACCGTACACCTCGATCGCCACCTCGTAGCCCCGCCACTCATTCCAGGTGGCCTGGTAGCTGGCGCCGATACCGGCGGGACTGCGAAACACGGCGAGGGCGTTGTCCTCGGAACCCGGGACCTGCCACACCGCCCCGGAGGCCACGCCGGAGACCTCGGTGATGTCGCCGAGGAAGTGGCGACCCAGGTCGCTCAGGTGGATGCCCACATCCATGGTCGCCCCCGCGCCCGACTCAGGCGCCCGGTACTGCCAGTCCGCGCGAAAGTTGGCCAGACCGTCGTGGCCACCGAACAGGCGGACGTGGTCGACGTCGCCGATCAGGCCGGCATCCACGACATCCCGGGCATACTTGATCGCCGGGTAGTAGCGAAGGTTGAACCCGACCGCCAGCACGCGGCGCGCGGCCGCCGCCGCGTCGGTCATCCGCCGGCAGCTCTCGGCGGTGTTCGACATCGGCTTCTCGCAGAGCACATGCAGGCCGAGCGCGAAGGCGCGAACGGCAGCCTCCTCGTGCAGGTGCACGGGCGACGAGATGACCACCGCGTCCATCGGGTGAGCGAAGAACGCATCGAGGTCGCCCACCGCAGGGGCGGAGCCGGCCGCGCTCGCCGCCAGGCCGGGCACCACGTCGCAGACTGCGGCCAGCGTGGTCGACGGAGAGGACGCGATGGTCATCGCCCGCAGCCGACCGATCACACCGGCACCGATCACACCGATCCGAATCGTCATCCGGTCTCGCAACTCGTGAAGTGGGAAGGATGCAGGCCGAGGAGCAGGTTCCATGCCCAGCGGACAGGGTGCGGGGCCCGCCCTGGCGTGGCGCCGTCCGCGCAGACCCAGGAGCTCCTCGCGCTCTGAGCCACCCGCCACCCGAACCGCTGCGGCTGTCGCCTCAATTCCACCGGCGCACTGACCGCTGATCGTCGGATAATGTGACAGCCAAGCCCACGACCAGGCTATGAGATAACCACATCTGTCAAGCTAACACCATGTATTACAACAACTTGGCCTGTGAGCACGGATTCGCATCAGGATTGGCACCACACTTGCCGATTCTAGACAGTATGCCGGCGATCTGGCCGGTGACAGTCCGATTCTCCGCTGCCCAGAGCACACCCGGGGTGACCCGGGGTCGCAGAGCCAGGGAGCTCGGTCCGCCGCCACCGGCGGTCGCGAGCCCGCCCAGCCGCCAGCGAGACGCGAGCCCCCGAGGGGGGCGAACCGTCCGGTGGCGCGCACCGTCACCGGACCCTGGGATGAGGGAACCGGTCGACCCATGACGTACACCTTCAAGATCGCCCGTCGGCTCGCCAGCAACCACCGAGGCGTGGTGGGTCTCGTCGCGACCCTCGCGCTCGCCGGCTGCGCCGCCGGCGGCAATCCGGTTCTTACCGAGCACCCCGGCGCCATCACCCTCACCATCAATGGTCTCGCCACTGGAGCCACCCCGCAGGTCACCCTCACGGGGCCCAACGGCTTCCGGAAGGCGATCACGCACTCGGGCACCGTCACTGGCCTCGAGTTCGGCAGCTACGAAGTCGTGGCGTCAGCGAGCACCCACCAGAGCGTCACCTTCACGCCGACCGCCGAGCGGCAGACCCTGACCCTGTCCGGTGGATCGCCGACGGCCGCCACGGCCGTGCAGTACCAGGTTGCCACCGGGGCGATGGAGGTCCGCCTCGAGGGGCTGCCCGCATCGACTGCCTCGGTGCTCCACATCGACGGGCCGGGCGGCTTCGCGCTCGACCTCGCCGGCAGCGCGCTGCTGCGCGGCCTGGCCCCGGGGAGCTACACCCTCACGGCGTCGCCGCGCAGCGCGGCGGGCGCCACCTATTTCCCGTCGACGCCGCTGCTCACGGTGCAGGTCGTCGCATCGCTCACCCCGGCGCTGGCGTCGGTGCACTTCTCGCAGCTCAGTGGCGAGCTCGCGGTGCTCTTCACCGGACTCCCCGATGGCGTCCCCGCACCGTTCGTCCTGGTCGGACCTGGCAGCTACAACGCCGCGCTGAGCGGCGCCATCGAGCTCACCACGCTCAACCCGGGCCACTACGTGGTCACGCCGCAGCGGGTCCAATACGACGGCCACACCTGGGCGCCGCTCGAGGCGGTGATTCCGGTCACCGTCGACACCACCCGCCGCGTGCTGACGATTCCCTACGAGATCATCACGGGTGCGCTGGCGATCGACGTGCAGGGACTTCCGGCCGGTGCCACGGGACAGTTCACCGTGACCGGGCCGTCGGGATTTTCCCGGACGGGCAGCGGCGACGTCGAGTACAAGGGCCTCGTTCCCGGCACCTACACCACCTCCGCCGCCTCGGTGGAGTTCAACGGCAAGAAGTACAACCCCCGGAAGCCCAGCGACAATCAGGACGTGGGCAGGGGCCGCAACGCCAAGCGGGGGCGGATCGAGTACTCGGAGTCCACCGGGACGCTCGCGGTGGGGATCACCGGGTTGCCGAACGGCATGGCGGCCCGGGTGATCGCGGTCGGCCCAGCGTCGGTGGCCACGCGCACCGGGGCCTGCCTGCCGGCCGGGCTGCCGGGGGCGAACTCCACGCGCGCGGCGGGCGCCGGCGGGGGTGGCGGCGGCTCGACGACGCCCACGCCGACGTCGCAGGTGGTCTCGGTCTCGAGCGCCGACACGGCTGCCGCATCGGTGGCCTACCTGGCGAGCACCGGCGGCCTGCAGGTGAACATCACCGGCCTCCCCTCGGGCGCCTCGGCGCAGGTGCAGGTCAGCGGCCCGGCCGGCTACAGCCGGAGCGTCACCAGCACGACCACCCTCTCGCCGCTCGAGCCGGGCAACTACACGATCAGCGCGACCGGCGTCACGCTCAACGGGACGAGCTACCTGCCGTCACCGGCCAACCAGGTGGTGTCCGTCGCCGCGGGGGCGACGGCCGTCGCCACCGTCGGCCACACCAACAGTTCCGGTGCGCCGACCACCGGTTCACTGGCGGTCACGGTGAGCGGATTGCCGGCCGGCACGGCGGCCGCGATCTCGGTGACCGGCCCCAACGGATTCAGTCGAGTGGTCACGAGCGCCAGCACCATCACGACGCTGGCGCCGGGGAGCTACACCATCAGCGCCGGCGGCGTGTCGGCCGGGGGCACGAGCTACGTGCCGTCGCCCGTCTCGCAGACGGTGAGTGTCACCGCCGGCGCGACGGCCGGCGGCGCGGTGCACTATGCCGCAAGCGCTCCCACCACCGGTGCGCTCGTGGTCCAGGTCAGCGGGCTCCCCGCGGGCGTCGCGGCGGCGATCACCGTCACCCACTCGAGCGGCTTCAGCCGGACGGTCACGGCCACCGACACGGTGACCGGATTCCCGATCCCGGCGACGCTCACCGTCGCGGCGCAAGGCGTGGCTGCGGGCGGCGTCACCTACACGCCCTCGCCGACGTCGCAGACCGGGTACGTCACCGCGGGGGCGACGATCAGCCGGAGCGTGAGCTACAGCGGCGGTGGTGGATCCCCGCCGCCGCCCCCGCCGCCCCCGCCGCCCCCGCCGCCCCCGCCACCGCCGCCGGGCCCGGCGACCGTCACCGTGGACACTACGGTGCGGCATCAGGTGATCACCGGATGGGAAGCGACCGCCCAGGCCGGGCACTGGGACGCGGCATACCCCACATGGCGCGATGCCCTCGTGGACATGGCCGTCAACGACCTCGGCATCAACCAGCTCCGGGTCGAGGTCCGCAGCGGCTCCGAGAACCCCGTCGACTACTTCGGGCAGTTCCGGGCCGGACAGATCACCGACACCGAGTGGCGAGCCCATCGGTACGTCCCGGTGAACGACAACGGGAGTCCCGGCTCGATCAACTGGGCGGGCTTCCACTTCACCGAACTCGACGAGACGGTGGAGGACATCGTGCTGCCGATGCGGGCCGCGCTGGCGGCGCGCGGTGAACAGCTCCGCGTCAACCTGAACTACATCTCGTTCGGGACGGCGACCGGGCACTCGAATCCCAGCGAATACGCCGAGTTCATGCTGGCGGTGTTCCAGCACCTGCAGAACCGCTACGGGTTCGTGCCGGATGCGATCGAGGTGATCCTCGAGCCCGACAACAACACCATCTGGACCGGCACCGGCATCGGACAGCTGATCGCCGCCACGGGCGACCGACTGGCCGCGGCGGGCTTCCATCCGGAGTTCATCGGCCCCTCGGTGATGAGCATGAGCCACGCCGTGTCGTACTTCGACGCCATCGCGAGCGTGCCGGGTGCCATGACGTACCTGTCCGAGCTGTCCTACCACCGGTATGCCGGGGTGTCCGACGCGAACCTGGCCGCGATCGCCTCCCGCGCCGCAGCGCGCGGCGTGCGCACGGCGATGCTCGAGCACATCGGGAGCGGGGTCGACGCCCTGTACAAGGACCTCACCATCGCCAATGCCTCGTCGTGGCAGCAGTACGCGCTGGCCTTCACCAACACCAGCGACAATGGCGCGAAGTACTTCCTGATCAGCGGTGGGCAGCCGGTGATGGGCAGCCGCACCAAGCTGCTGCGCCAGTACTTCCGCTACGTCCGGTCTGGCGCCCAGCGCGTCGAGGCGACCTCCGCGAGCGGCAGCATCCGCCCCGTGGCATTCACCAATCCGGGTGGCGGGATGGCCGTGGTGCTCCACGTCGACGCCGCCGGGACCTATTCGGTCGCGGGAATCCGTCCGGGCACTTATGGTGTGGAGTTGACCACGCTCGGCGGCACCCGCATGCCGCTGCCCACTGTGACCGCGACGAGCGGGGCGGCCATCACGGTCGCGCCGCCCCAGACCGGCGTGCTGACCCTCTACCGACTGCCCTGATGCCCACGACGACTCCCATGCGGACGCGCCCCAGCGCCCTTGCCGGCCTCGTTGCCCTGCTCATCACCGGGTGCGCCCAACCGCGCGTGGAAGAGGTGTCGGTCACCGGCACGTCCTCCGACAACCCGATTGCCGTCGACTCGGTCTTCGGCACGCCGCCGGACCCGATCCCGACCGATCCGGGCCCCGCCCCGGCCACCGCCTCGCCCACCGGCCGCGAGCCGCGGCTGATCTGGACCGCGGCGCGGCAGGCGACCTGGAATCGCATGGTGCAGGAGCAACATCCGCGATTCCAACGAATCAAGTGGCATTGCGATCGGACCAAGAACGGGAACCCCGTGTACGGCGACCGCGGGCTGTGGTGCGCGATCTACTACCAGATGACCGGCGACGTGGCCGCGGCGCGTGCAGCGTGGGGCCAGGCCGCTCCTTCGCTCATCAACGCCCCGCCGAGCGAGAACACGGTCCGCGAGGACTTCATCGAGAACGCGATCCTCTTCGACTGGCTGTACCCTGCCCTGACGGCGGCCGAACGCAGCCAGGCAATCACCGGCCTGAACGCCTGGGCCAACTACGCCCTCGCCATCGGGACCCCCCAGTACACCGGTGGCATCCGCACCGGCGACAGCGACCGGGTGGTGGGCTTCTACTTCGGGCTCGCCGCGACCGACCTCGCGACCGCAGGGATGGTCGGGCACGTCGCCTGGCTCAACGCGGCCCAGACCGGGGGCCCGGGATATCTCCCGGTGGGTGGCCTGCACGCCACCGGCATCAACCGCAACACCGCGCGCAACGCCATCGCGGAGTTCGCGACGGTGCGTGCTGCGGGCGGGCAGTGGATCGAATCGAGCGGGTACGACCCCGGCACGGTGACGTTGCTGGTCATGGGCGCCGAAGCAGTGCGGACCGCGGTCGGCCACGACCCCTATCCCGAGGTGCAGGCGTTCCTCCGCGAGGCGATCGACTACAACGCGCAGATCATCACGCCGGACCTCCGCGAAGCCGTGCAGTGGGGCGACGAACAGCACCCGCGCGCCTTTGCGGGACGCCTGTTCAAGCGCTCGACGATGCTTGGCGTGCTGGCAGGCGCCACGGCCGGCACCGTCGAGTCCGGACGGGCCATGGGGCTACTCGACGCGCTGGCGCAGCAGCATGGCTGGGACGGGTACGCCACGCTGGATCCCAACGCACGTTTCTACCTGCTCTACGATCCCTACGCGCCGCGGGCCTCGTGGCAGTCGAACACCATGTACACCGCCTCGGGCCGGGGCCACCTCGTGGTGCGCACCGGCTCCTCGCTGTTCTCGGGGATGATGCCGCCGCCGACCGGGGTGGACCACTCGACGAAGTACCTCGCGAACTTCCAGTTGTACCGCAACGGCGAGTGGGCTGTCACCCATCCGATCGGGTACGCCGGGCTCTCGTACGAGGGTGAGAGTGTCAACGGGTTGCTCACCGCCGGGCTTAGCAGCATGAGCTCCAGGGGACCTGACCGGGTGGAGAGCGGGCCGGGATGGTGGGCGATCACCGGCTCGACCTCGGGCTCGCACTACGACGCCGGCTACTACAACCCACCGCCGGCATTCCTCAACGGCTGGCAACGGACCGTGGTCTACCTCCAGCGCAACGGACTCGATCACGTGATCACCGTCGACCGGGTGGACATGCAGGACCCGCGTCAGCTGCCGAACTTCAGCCGCTACCGGACCAGCGACCAGACCCGCATCACCAACGCCCGCGGCCTCCTGGAGTGGATCATCCATGCCCCCGTGCCCCCCACCGGCGGCAACAACCGCTGGGGCTGGCACACGCCGGGCGGACAGCCGGTCACGGTGACGGCCCTCGGCGCCGCCGAGACGGCTCACGTCATCGACGAGTCGGTGCTCTGGGCCGGCGTGACCAGCTTCCAGGCTTCGGAGAAGAAGTGGCAGCTGCGCCTGGTGCCGTCCTTCACCGGCGGCAGCACGGTGCTCCGGCACGTGGTGACGGTGGGCAGCACCAACCCGAACATCTCCGTCAACGGTGACACGACCACCATCGGCGGCGCCCCCGGCGCGGCCACGAGCACGGGCGTCCAGGTCATCGGCTGAGCGGAGCCCGTTACGACGCGGCGCCCTCGCCACCGGTATCCGGTGGCGGGGGCGTCGTGCGTCGCGGCGGCACGGCTCAGCGGCGACGCAGGCGGGCGGCGGCCCCCAGCACCGCGGTTCGCACCCCCCGGAGCCGCTTCCGCGCGGCCAGGTACCCGTCGCCGCGGCCGGCGAGGTGGCGGCGCCAGCGCGTGGCGTCCCGGAAGTAGTACATCTCGATCCGCGGCAGATCGTAGCGGTCGTCGCGCATCGTCATCCGGTCGAGGCGCACCCCCACGGCGAGGCGATAGTGGCGCGCCACCGCGGCGCGCACCCGGCCATTGGTCGCGCCATAGGGAGGCGCGAAGAGATCGGGTGCCGCCCCGACTTCCTCCTCGATCCTTGCCGCCGACTCCGCCACCTCGCGCTCGAGCGCCTCGGCGTCGAGCGTGGTGAGGTCCGGGTGGCTCAGCGAATGCCCGCCGAAGGTGAAGCCCTCCGCTGCCAACCCGCGCACGTGATCCCACGACATCAGGTCGCGCGGTGCCGAGCGCAACCCACCGGTCCAGTCCTCGTGCCCGCCGATCCGCGCCGCCGGGAGGAAGACCGTTGCCGTGAAGCCCAGCTCCCTGAGCACGGGAGCGGCGTGCTCGGCGAAGTCGAGGTAGCCGTCGTCGAAGGTGATCGCGACCGCGCGATCGGGGAGCGGGTCGCCGCCATCGAGGGCATCGGCAACCGCCCCAAGTGGCACCACCGCACACCCCGACTCGGCGAGCGCTTCCATCTGGGCGCGAAAGACGGCGGGCGCGATGCTGGTCGCCCCCGCCGTCTCCGAGATGGAGTGGTACATCAGGATGTTCACGGCGCCGTCGCGCGCGGTCAGTCCTTCACCCCGAAGCCAGAGATGTGCACGTCGAGGTTGTGGTTGAGCCGCAGCCCGACCAGGCCATCGGTCGCCGCCCCGTCGAGCTCCGCCCTCGACAGCCGCTTGACCTCCTGGCCGTTGACCAGGAAATGCACCTGGTCGCCCGCCACCCGGATCGCGATCGTGTTGCTCGCGGCACCGGTGGCAGGATCGTCGGTGTTGATCGCCTGGTGCGTGGTGTAGGGCACCACGCTGTTGGGACGGGCGTCGCTCACCCGATGGTTGATGAGGAACTTGCCGTCCTTGGGGTGGATCACGAAGTAGAGGTAGTTCTGGTTGGCGGTCTGCAGGTCGCGCCCGCCGATGAACAGCCCGTAGGCCTCGTGGTTGCTGCTGGCGCGCTGCGAGATCGTGGCGGACACCGTGAAGTCGCCCTCCTGGGCATCGGCGGGACGATAGTAGAGCGCCGCCGGGCCGGACGTGAGGTGGAAGCCGTCGCCCATCGACCGGAAGTTGACGTCGTTGACCGTGGGGGCCGGCCCGCGGCGCGAGGGATCGAAGCGCAGCATCCACCCGTCCGGCAGTCCGGCACCGGTCACCTTGGTGGTCGGGTCATTGTCCTGGGCACGGAGCGAGGCGGGAAAGGCGACGGCCGCGACGGCGATGGCGACGGAGGCAGCCGCGAGGAAGCGAGCACGCATGCAAGACTCCTGGCTGGGGGAGAACGGCCGGACGGCGCAGCGGGCCCGTCCGGGCACCCCAGAACATACGCTCGCGCGCCCGCAGGGGTTCGGTATCTTCCCGTGTTCGTACCATCGCCGGTGCGCTTCCGCACCGGCCACGCCCCGCCCCACCGCCCGAGCCGCCATGGACCGAGACCCGCCGGTCGACACCGCCGTGCTCCCCGACGCCGCGCCGGAGCCCATCGCTCCAGCCGTGCCGCCATGGTTCTGGAGCGCGGTGGTCCTCGGCCTGAGCGCGATCTGCGGCATCGGCTGGCTGGTCAGCGGGCAGCACCCGCTCCAGTGGGCCCTGGTCCCCTTCACCATGCTCGGCAACTCGCTCGCGATGGTGCCCTACGACTGGTACCTCCCGGCCTACGTCCAGGTGCACGGGGCGGCGGCGGGCGTGATCCTCGCCACCTTCGCCAACGTGGTGATCGAGTGCTGGAACATGGACGTGCTCGCGCGCATGCTCCGCCGCGAGGGGACCCTCGGCTTCCGGAAGCACCGGCTCACCGCGCGGCTGCTGCACTGGTACGGCAAGGCGCCGTGGTGGACGCTGACGATCACCGGCTGCGCACCGATCATCCCGTTCTATCCCTGCCGCTTCCTCGCCACGCTCGCGCGCTACCCGCTCTGGCGCTACCAGTCGGCCGTGCTGGTGGGCCGCTCGATCCGCTACGTCGGCCTGGCCGGCCTGGGGCTGGTGCTGCCGATCCCGCCGGTGACGTACTTCATCCTCGGCGCCATCGCGCTGACATACTTCCTGACGAAGTACCTGGGCCATCGTCGAACCGTCAGCAGCGCCTGAGGACGGAGGACGGAGGATGGAGGGTGGAGGATGGAGAGATCAGGTTCCTCCGTCCTCCACCCTCCACCCTCCATCCTCCGTCATCCCTCCTCGTACGCCAGCAGCCGCAACGCATTCGCGATCACCACCAGCGTGCTCCCCTCGTGGCCCACCACGGCGGGGCCGATGCGAAGCACGCCGGCCGCGGCGAGGACGATGAGCACCACCATCATTCCGGCGGCGATGGCGACGTTCTGCCACAGCAGCGTGCGGGCGCGTCGCGCCAGGCCCACGGCGAACGGCAGCCGCGCCAGGTCATCGCCCATCAGCGCGGCATCGGCCGTTTCCAGGGCGGCCGCGGTCCCGGCGCCTCCCATGGCGATGCCGACGGAGGCGGCGGCCAGTGCTGGAGCATCGTTGACGCCATCGCCGACCATCACCACGCTGCCGTGGCGCTCGAGCAAGGCGCGGATCTCGGTGACCTTCTGTTCGGGGAGCAGGTCGGCACGCACCTCGTCGACGCCCACCTCGCTCCCGATCGCCTTGCCGACGCCGCGATGATCGCCGGTGAGCATCACCAGCGGGCCGAGGCCCATGGCCCGCAGCGCGGCAAGCGCGCGAGGCACCGAGGCGCGGGGCGGATCGGCGAGGCCCAGCACGCCGAGCCACCGCTGGCCATGGCGGACCACCATCACGCTGCGCGCGCGTCCGGCCAGCGCATCCAGGGCGGCGAGGATCTCCGCAGGGGGCTGATCGGCGGGTTCCTGCCACAGCCGGCGCGCCCCGATGAAGACCGGCTCGCCGCCGACATCGGCCCGCACGCCGCGCCCGGTGATCGCCACGAGGGGGCCGGCCGCAGGCAGCTCGAGGCCTTCGCGGGCGGCGCGGCGCGCCACCGCCTGGGCCAGCGGATGCTGCGAGCGGCGCTCCACCGCCGCCGCGACCGTGAGCAATTCGCGTTCGGTCACGCCAGGAACCGGCACCACGTCGGTCACCTCGGGCCGGCCCATGGTGAGCGTTCCGGTCTTGTCGAATGCGACCGCCTGCACGCGTGCCAGTGCCGCGAGGTGCACGCCTCCCTTGATCAGCACCCCGCGCCGCGCTGCCTGGGCAATTCCCGCCAGCATCACCGCCGGGGGCCCCAGCGCGAGTGCGCATGGCGACGCCGCCACCAGCACCGTCATGCCGCGGTAGAGTGAGGCGCTCCAGTCGGCCTGCCCCAGCAGGGGCGGGATCACGATCAACAGCGCATCGGCGAACACCACCAGCGGCACGAAGATCCGCTCGAACCGGGCCGTGATCCGCTCCGAGGGGGCCTTCGCCTCGCGCGATTCCTCCACCAGTCGAATCACCCGATCGAGCGTCCGGTCCCCGACGGGGCGCGTCACGATCACCTCCAGCGCGCCGTCGCCGTTGACCGTCCCGGCGAACACCTCATCGCCCGGTGCCTTGTCGACCGGCACCGATTCGCCGGTGATCGGCGACTGGTCCACCGCGGACGCCCCCGCGTCGACCCGGCCATCCACCGGGATGCGCTCGCCGGGCCGAACCACCACCCGGTCACCACGACGCACCTGCCCGATCGGCAGCATCGCCTCGGTGCCGTTGGCGAGCACCCTTGCCTGGTCGGGCGCCAGCTCGGCGAGGGCGCGGATCGCGTCGCGGGCGCGGTCGAGCGCATAGCGCTCGAGCGCATTGGCCAGCGCGAACAGGAACAGCAGGAAGGCGCCCTCGGCCCACGCCCCGACCACCGCGGCGCCGATCGCCGCGATCACCATCAGGAAGTCGATGTCGAGGAGGAGTCGGCCGCGACGCAGGCCACCGAGGAGGTGGGACACCGGCGCGCGGCCGCAGATGATCGCCGTGAGCAGGTAGCCGGCGCGGAGCACCGCGACCGGCGCCGATCCGGCGAGATCGATCAGGAAGGTGACCAGCAGCAATGCACCGGCCGCCAGCGCCCACGCCAGCTCCTCGTGGCGTCCGAGCAACCGGGCGAAGCGCGACGGCACCACCTCGCCGTCGAGGATGCGATCCAGCCAGGCACGAGGGGTCATCGCGATCCCGGGGATATTACCTTCGTCGGGTCCGTCCCGCCGCAACTCGCGCACCCGGCCGCGCGTACGTCGGTGGCGAAGCGAGGCCCCGACCCTGCCGGAGTGACACCCGAGTGATCGATCTGGGCATCCTGGCGAGCGCACCCAGCGAGGGCGCCGCCGAAGTGACGCGAGTCTTCCTGATGCTGGTGGCGCTGGTGACCGCCGCCCGCGTCGGCGGCTCGCTGGCCACCCGCATCGGCCAGCCCACGGTGCTCGGCGAGCTGCTCGCGGGCATCATCATCGGGCCGTCGCTGCTCGGCTTCGTCGATCCCAACGATCCGTTCATCCACGTCCTCGCCGAGTTCGGCGTGGTGATCCTGCTGTTCCAGATCGGGCTGCACACCGACCTGGGCGGACTGATCAAGGTGGGCCCTGCCGCCGCATCAGTCGGCCTGGTGGGCGTGGTCCTGCCGTTCGGCACCGGCTACTTCACGGCACGACTGCTCGGCGTGGAGATGATGCCGGCGATCGTCTGCGGCGCCGCGATGACGGCGACCTCGATCGGCATCTCGGCCCGGATCCTCGGCGACCTCGGCTCGCTCGAGACCCGCGAGGGGAAGGTGGTCCTCGGCGCCGCCGTCCTCGATGACGTGGCGGGGCTCGTGATCCTGGCCGTCGTGGCCACGATGGCGCGCGGCGGCGACGTCACGCCGAGTTCCGTGGCCGGCACCGTCGCGCTGGCGGTCGGGTTCCTGGTGGTGGCCGTCGCCGCCGGCGGGATCCTCGCCCCGCGGCTCTTCGCGCTGATCGACAAGCTGCCGGTCAGCGGCACGACCGGCGCGCTGGCGCTGGCCTTTGCGCTGCTGCTCGCCGCACTCGCCGACATCGGGGGGTCGGCGCTGATCATCGGCGCGTTCGCCGCCGGCCTGATCCTGCACTGGACCCCGCAGCGCGAGACGATCGAGGACTCCACCAGCGCCCTCGGCCACTTCTTCGTGCCGGTGTTCTTCGCCTCGGTCGGCGCCGCCGTGGATATTCGCGCGATGATCCACCCCGAGTCGCTGCTGCTCGGCGGCTCCCTGCTGGTGATCGGCATCCTCGGCAAGTTCGTCGCCGGCTACGCCCCGTTCTGGGTCCCGATGCGGCACGCGCTGGTCGGCGCCGCCATGGTGCCGCGCGGCGAGGTGGGCCTCATCTTCGCGCGCATGGGACTGGCCACCGCGGCGCTCACGCCGGAGCTGTTCGGCGCCCTGATGATCATGGTGATCGGCACCACGTTCGTCACGCCGCCGTGGCTGGCGTGGCTGGCCCGGCGGGGCCTGCAGAGCGCCGCGCGCGGCGCGGCCAGCGGCGACCGCAGCCGGATCGCCGAGCTGATGGCCATCGTCCGGGGCAAGCGACAGGACATCGGGACGGTGGATGACCTGGTGAGTGGCGAGCGGAGGGATGACGAAGAGAAGTGAGTCCTGAGTCGTGAGACGTGGGGGGAGGATGCAACTCCCCCCACGTCTCACGCCTCACGCCTCATCACTCCTTGCCTCCCGCAGCACCGTCCGCATCCGGATCGCGAGCCGCTCGATCTCCCGCAGCGCCTGCCGCGTCGCATCATCGAGATTCCCGTCGTCCATGAGCAACAGCTGCACCTCGGCCAGCAACGCCGCGAGCGGGTTGGCGATCGCGTGGCGGAGATGGGCAACGGGATCGAGCTCGGGCATCGACGACCTCAGCGTCCGAACGGGACCGGCACGAAGGTAAGCACGAACACCACGGCGCAGGCGACACCGGCCAGCACTCCGCGCCGCAGGACCGGCCGGCCCGGGACGATCACGGCGGGGTGCGCCCACCGACCGTCACCGATCAGAAAACTGAGCGCCACCAGCACCCACCAGACCGGCGCCTCGCGTCCCAGCCAGAGGAGCCCCGCCACCGCGACGAGCGCGACCGCCACCTGGCGGCGGCCCGCCAGGCCGTACAGCACGTGGCCCCCATCGAGCTGCGACAGTGGCAGCAGGTTCAGGGCGGTGATGAACATCCCCACCCAGCCGGCGAACGCCGCGGGAGAGAGCACCACCGGACCGGCACCCGGCACGATCCAGTCCCGCAGCACCGCGGTGAGCAGCGAGTCGCCGATCACGATCGGCTGCCCCACCAGCGCTACCAGCGATGGTGCGTGAAGTTCCGAGCCGGGGACCCGGATCGAGTCGCCGTATCCCCAGGCGAGCACGGCGAGGGCGACGACGAACCCCGCCAGCGGACCCGCGGCACCGACATCGAGCAGCTGGCGCCGATCGTACACCGGCGTCCGGATCCGGATGAACGCGCCGAGCGTCCCGATGGGCGACAGCGACGGCGGGACCGGCAGGAAATAGGGCGGCGAGACGTCGATGGCGTACCGGCGCGCGGCGAGGTAGTGCGCGGCCTCGTGCACCAGCAGGATGGCGAGCAGCGGTCCGGCGAACGACCATCCCGGGAGCAGCAGCCGCCAGCCGCCGTCGCGCACAGCCTCGATGAACGCGGCGACCCCTCCGAGCGGCCCGAAGGCCCCCGTCGGTCGCCAGGCGTGGGTGAGAATCGCCCCGGCGGCCAGCGTGGTGATGATGGTGAGCAGCAGCAGGGCGCCGTGCCAGAGCCAGCGCTCAGGCCGGGCCGGGGCGGTGCCCTGCACCAGCACCAGGCGGCTCCGGGCGTCGTCGGCCCAGTACCAGGCGCCGGGCCACCTGGCCAGCCACTCCCGCAGCGCCGGCGAGGGGCCGCGATGCTCGGCCCGCAGCGCACCCTCGATGACCAGTCGCGAGCCGGCCAGCGTCTGGGAGCGCCATGACGCGAAGAAATGCCCCGGCTCGCTCACCGGCGACCTTGACGGACCGGGGGCCGGTTCATATCCTCATCGTCCGATCCCTCCGTTCGACCGCCAGTCACCAGCGCCCCAATCCGGCGCGATTCCCGTCCGACGCCACACGACACGCTGAACGCCTCGTCGCCGCCAGAGCCCGCGCCATCACGCGGCCGCCGCGACTGTCTCGCTGGAGAAACCGGTGGATATCGCCGAACTGAAGCAGAAGTCCGTCGCCGAGCTGCATGAGCTGGCGTCGGAGCTGAACATCACCAACTACTCGGGCCTCCGCAAGCAGGACCTGATCTTCCGCATCGAGCAGTCGCTGCTCGACAAGGACACCGTCATCCGGGGCGAAGGGGTCCTCGAGATCCTGCCCGAGGGCTACGGCTTCCTGCGCTCGCAGGACTGGAACTACCTCTACGGCCCGGACGACATCTACGTCTCCCCGAGCCAGATCAAGCGGTTCGACCTGCGCACCGGCGACACCGTCCAGGGCCAGGTGCGCCCGCCCAAGGAGGGGGAGCGCTACCTCGCCCTGCTCAAGGTGGAGAGCGTCAACTACGAGGAGCCGGAGAAGACCAAGAGCCGGATCGCGTTCGACAACCTCAAGCCGCGCTACCCCGATTCGCGGATCCGCCTGGAGAACAAGTCCAACGACCTCTCGATGCGGGTGGTCGACCTGCTCTCGCCGATCGGCAAGGGGCAGCGCGGCCTGATCGTCCCCCCCCCCCAGGCGGGCAAGACCGTCCTGCTGCAGAACGCCGCCAACACGAACCCCGACAACCACCCCGAGTGCTACCTCATCGTGCTGCTCATCGACGAGCGACCCGAGGAGGTGACCGACATGCAGGAGAACGTCCGCGCGGAAGTGATCGCGTCGACGTTCGACGAGCCGGCCGACCGGCACGTCCAGGTGGCCGACATGGTGATCGAGAAGGCCCGGCGACTGGTGGAGCACGGCCGCGACGTGGTGATCCTGCTCGACTCGATCACCCGGCTCGCGCGCGCCCACAACGTGGTGGTGCCGCATTCCGGCAAGATCCTCTCCGGCGGTGTCGACGCCAACGCGCTCCAGAAGCCGAAGCGCTTCTTCGGCGCCGCGCGGAACATCGAGGGCGGCGGGTCGCTCACCATCATCGCCACCGCGCTGATCGAGACCGGCTCGCGCATGGACGAGGTGATCTTCGAGGAGTTCAAGGGAACCGGCAACGCCGAGCTCGTCCTCGACCGCCGGCTCGCCGATCGCCGGGTCTACCCCGCGATCGACATCAACCGCTCGGGCACCCGCAAGGAAGAACTGCTCCTCGACAAGGACGAGCTCAACAAGGTCTACCTGCTGCGCAACTTCCTGGCCGACATGCCCACCGTCGAGGCGATGGAGTTCCTCCTCGAGCGGATGAAGCGCACCAAGACCAACACCGAGTTCTTCAAGACGATGGCGCAGTGACGGCACGCGCCCGCCTGCTCGAGCCCTGACAGCAGCCGCGCCGCGTGCGGCGCGGCAATCCTGCCGCATGGCTCTGACGCCCCCCATCCCGCCCACCGGCCGCATCCTCGCCCTCGACTGGGGCATCAATCGCATCGGCGTGGCCATTTCCGACGAGACCCAGCTGCTCGCCACGCCGCTCGCGGTGCTTCGCCGGCGCACCGGCAAGCGGCTCCCGCTCGGCGCGTTTCTCGACCTGGTCGAGCGCGAGCACCCGGTCGGATTGCTGGTCGGGCTGCCCCTGGACGATACTGGAGCGGCAGGCGACGCGGCGCATGCCGCGCGCGAGATGGGTGAGCTGTTCGCCGCCCGCAGCGGGCTTCCGCTCGACTGGCTCGACGAATCGTTCACCACCACCGAGGCCTCGGAACGCCTGATCGCTCGCGGTGTCTCACCGGCGTCGCGCAAGCACGACGTTGACGCCATGGCCGCGGCGGTGCTGCTGGAGCGCTGGCTCGAGTCGCGGAGAGCGTCGTCGTGACGGTGCGCGCTTTCGCGTGTGATGGCGGTGCGGGGGGCTGCGCTCCTGGCCGGCCGTGCGTTCGCCCACGTCCCGGCGAGCGCCAGCGGCCGGAGCATCCGCTTCGCCCCCCGCACCGCCCTCGCCAGCCGATTCGCCAACAGGCGGGGGCGTGGGGGCACGGAGCGCATGCTCCGGCCCTTCGCCCTCGACGGGAGACCACCGCATGAGCGGCCGGCCAGGAGCGCAGTGCCCCCACGCCCCGGCCCGACACCATCTCACGCTCTCGATCCTGCTTGCGGTGGCCGCCTGCGGATCGGTCGAGGAAGGCCCCGCCGTCCGGGTCGGCGTGCCACCCGGCAGCTCGCTCGGTGCCGTGGCCGAGTCGCTCGAGGCGCGCGGCGTCATCGCGAACAAGGGATGGTTCAAGGTCCTTGGCCGGCTCCGCGGAACGCATCGCCGCATCCAGCCGGGGATCTACGAGATCGTGCCCGGAACCTCCGCCGGCGACATCCTGGCCCAGCTCGCCGAGGGCGACGCCGTCCGGTTCACCCTCACGCTGCCCGAAGGCGGCACCCTCTGGGACTTCGCGCGCAATGCCGAGCGCCAGCTCGAGATCCCGCGCGACTCCATCTGGGCCGCGGCGCGCGACAGCGCGCTGCGCGAGGAGTTCGGCATTCCCGGGGCCACCGTCGAGGGCTGGCTCAAGCCCGAGACCTACGCGTTCGGT
>CALGOK010000178.1 GCA_937961295.1 uncultured Gemmatimonadota bacterium | reverse complement strand
CCGTCGCGTCCGGGGACGGCCGGTTCCGCGTGGGCGCGGGCGCCGACAGCGGCGAGGTGCTCCTGGTCAGTGGTCGGTGGCACGGCGTGGAGTACTTCGCCCCGCCGGTCACGGCCGGCGAGCCGGTCGAGCTCTTCGTGGTGGACACATCCGCCACGGCACCCGTCGGCATCGCGGCGCGCCACGTCGTGATCGGCGGCCCCGCCGCGGACGGCACCCGCGACGTGGTCGACATGGTGATCCTCCGGAACGCGGGAACCGCGACCCGGGTGGGCGGCACCGAGCGCACGCCGGCGTTCCGGATGTCGCTGCCCGGGAATGTCGCGAACCTCACGCTCGGCGACGCCGACTTCGCCATCGAGGCATTCGACGTGCACGATGACACGCTGGCGCTGCTGGCCCCGGTGCCGCCGGGCGATCGCCAGTTCATGCTGCAATACCAGCTGCCGCCCGGCGCGCGCGCGCTCGACCTGCCGCTCGACCCGGTGCCCGACACGCTGAGCATCCTGGCCGAGGAGCCCGATCTCGAGTTGCCCCCGACGCTGGTCGCGCTGGGGACCGAGGAGGTGGCCGGCCGCACCTTCACGCGCTGGGGCGGGCGAGCCGCCGGAACGATCCGGGTCGGTCTCGCCGGTGCCGGCTCCGCACCCGGCTGGCTCCTCCCCGCACTCGTGGTGCTCCTCGCGATTCCGCTGCTGCTGGTCACCCGCCGGGCGCTCTTGCCGCCGCGACGCCGCTGACCTAGCTTCGCATCGTTCGACGTTGACCAAGCGAACGGGGACGCTCGGAAGACCGGTGTGAAACCGGCGCGGCCCCGCCACTGTGACGGGCAGCAGCATTCATCGTCGCTCACTCTGCCACTGGGATCCGTCCCGGGAAGGCGGGCGGCGAGCCCGGAGCCAGGAGACCTCTCCGTTCGCGCCACCTGTTCACCCTCGGGGGAGGGAATGGTGGCGTGGCGTGAGGCCGCAGCCGCCACCTCACTGCTCACGCGCCCATCTCCGCCCCGCCGGAGATGGGCGTTTCCGTGCCTGCCACCGTCGCACCCCGTCGACTCGTGCATGCGCTGCTGTTCGCGGGCGCGGTCGCGGCGTGCCTGCTCGCGCTGGCCTTCGGTGCGGTCGACCTCACGCCGGCACAGGTCCTCGCCGCGCTGCTCGATCCCGAATCCCCCGACGCGGCGATCATCCGCGAGCTGCGCGTGCCGCGCATCGCGCTGGGATTCGGCGTGGGCGGCGCGCTCGCGGTGGCCGGCGCCGCGCTCCAGGCGGTGGTCGGCAATCCGCTGGCCGAGCCGTGGCTGCTTGGCATCTCCGGCGGCGCGGGGCTCGGTGCAGTGCTCGCGGTGGTCATCGGCCTGCCGCCCGGTTGGAGCGTGGCGGCATGCGCCACTCTCGGCGCGCTCGCCGCGATCGCGCTGGTGTACCGCGTGTCGCTGGTGGCCGGCCGGCGCGTCGATCCCCGGGTGCTGATCCTGGCCGGGGTGGTGGTGGGCGCGTTTGCGAGTGCGGTGAGCGCCGCGATCCTCGCCGTCACCGACCCGTTCACCTTCCGCGCGGCGGCGCTCTGGCTCTTCGGCGGGTTCGCCGGGGCCTCGTGGTCGGCGGTGGGACGGTTTGCCCTCGCGGCGGTGCCGGCGCTGCTGGTGCTCGGCTGGCTCGCGCGCGGCCTCGACCTGCTCGCGCTCGGCGACGACACGGCGCTGGCCCTCGGGGCCGATGCCTCGCGAGTCCGGCGCCTCGCGATTGTCGCGACCGCCGTGCTCACCGCCGCGTCGGTGTCGGTTGCCGGCGTGATCGGGTTCGTCGGGCTGGTGGTGCCGCACGCGCTGCGATGGACGGTGGGACCGCTCCACCGCGGCCTCCTTCCGGCGGCGTTCCTCGCCGGTGGTGCATTCACGGTGCTTGCCGACGCGGGGGCGCGCACGGTGCTGGCGCCGGCGGAGCTTCCCGTCGGCGTCATCACCGCCCTCGTCGGGGTCCCGATCTTCGCAATGCTGCTCCGCCGGAGCGCGTCGTGAGCATCCGCATCGACGGGATCACGGTGCGGTACCCGCGCGCGGCGGAGCCCGCAGTGCGGGATGCCTCGCTCGGGCTGGATGCGGGCGAGCTGCTGGTGGTCGCCGGACCGAACGGCAGCGGCAAGAGCACGGTCTTCCGCACGATCCTCGGCACCCTCGTCCCGGAGCGGGGGCGGGTGACGGTCGACGGTCGCATGGTCGGTGACTGGCCGCGAGCCGACCTGTCGCGCGTGGTGTCGGCGATGCCGCAGCGCGAGGAGCCGGCGTTCCCGCTCGCGGTGCACGAGGCCGTCCTGCTGGGCCGCTGGGCGCGCCTCGGCCCATTCGCGCCGGTCGGGCCGGAGGATCGCGCCGCGCTGGCGCGTGCCCTCGAGCGGTGCAACCTGACCGGACTCGCCCAGCGCGGCACGGACACGCTGAGCGGCGGGGAATGGCAGCGGGTGCGTGTCGCGCGGGCCCTGGCCGCCGAACCGCGGTTCCTGTTGCTCGACGAGCCGGGCACCGCGCTCGACCTGGCGCACGAGATGGCGCTCTTCGAGCTGCTCCGCGAGCTGGTGGCCGGCGGCATCGGCGTGCTCGCGATCACCCATCACCTCAACCTCGCGCTGCGCTACGCCGACCGCGTGGTGCTGTTCGATCACGGCACCGTGGCGGCCGACGGCGCGCCCCGCGCGGTGCTCGACGAGGCACTGCTCAGTCGCGTGTTCGGCTGGCCCGTGTCGCTGCAGGCGCTTCCCGACGGCAGCCCCCACCTGGTGCCGCTCCGCCGCGACGAGTTCGGCGCGACGACACCGCTCCCCCCGCACCTGGAATCCACGTGATGCGACGCCTTCTCCTCACCGTCCTGCTGGCCATCGTTCCTCCCGTCGCGGCGCAGGCGCCGGCCGCGGACCTCGCCGACCTGCAGGTCACGGCCACGCGCGCTGCGGCCGATCGCGCGTCGGTTCCCGCGGCAGTGACCGTGATCTCCGGCGAGGAACTCCGTGCCCGGGGGATCACCTACCTGCTCGATGCGCTCGGTGACGTCCCCGGGGCCATGATGGCCCAGTCGGGCTCGTACGGGGCCCAGGCATCGCTGTTCCTTCGCGGCGCGGAGAGCGACCATGCCAAGGTGATGGTCGACGGGGTGACGATGAACAATCCCGGCGGCTACTTCGACTTCGGCTCCCTGTCGCTTGAGGATGTCGACCGGATCGAGATCGTGCGCGGACCGGTCAGCGTGCTCTACGGCGCGGACGCCATCGCCGGAGTGGTGCAGGTGTTCACCCGCACGGGCGATGGGCGCCTGCGCGGGGAGGTCGAGGCGCGCAGCGGCAGTTTCGGCGGGCGCGACGTGCGCGGTGCGGTGCGCGGCAGCAGCGGCGCCCTCCGCGGTGCTGCGTCCTTCTCCCGATTCGCCTCCGACGGGATCTACGCGTTCAACAACCGCTTCGAGGACGTCAACGCCACCATGCGGCTCGGCGTCGATGGCGGTGCGCGCGGAACGGTGGATGCCGTGGTGCGGTGGAGCGACGCCATGGGCCGGTTCCCCACCGACGGGAGCGGCAATGCGGTGGACCGGAACCAGCGCCGCTATGACGACGATCTTGCGCTGGCCATCACCGCGTCCCGCGACCTGGGTCGAACCCTTCGTCTCGGCGTCGAGGCGTGGAGCCACCGGCTGGACGCCGATGCCCGCAACGAGCAGGACAGCGCGGCGGACACCACCGGGTTCGGCTTCGCGGGACGGAGCGACGCGATCCTGAGCCGGCGCGGGGCCGGGATTCACGCCGACTGGCGCGCCGGTGTGCGGGTGCGCCTGAGCGGGGGGGTGGGCGTGGAGCGCGAGGCCGAGCACCAGCGCAGCGTGACGCATTCCAACTTCGGATTCGGCGCGTTCGTCGACAGCGCGCGCTTCGAGGCCGAGCGGACCACGCGGAACGGCTGGGCGCAACTGCTCGCCGGCGTGGCGCCGGGTGTGGACCTGCTGGCGGGACTGCGGGTGGACGACAACTCCGCCTTCGGCACTCATGCGACCACGCGGGCGGGGCTCTCCTGGCGACTCGCCGATGCGGTGCGCACCTGGGGTTCGGTGGGCACCGGATTCAAGGCGCCGACCTTCTCCGAGCTGTTCGCGGCGTCGCCGTTCGAGGTGGGCAACGCCGATCTCAAGCCGGAGACCAGCACCAGCGTCGAGATCGGGGTGGAGTACCGCCGCGGCGGGGTGGGAGTCTCGGTCACGGCGTTCCACCAGGCGATGCGCGACCTGATCCAGTACATCTCCGCCCAGCCGGGGGAGCCGACCTATGCCAACTTGCAGGGCGCCCGGTCGCGAGGGATCGAGGCCTCGCTGACGGCCGCGGTCTCCCGCGCGGTGAGCGTGCGAGCCCACCTGACCCTGCTCGACACCGAGGTGACCGACACGGGGGCGTCCGCATCCGTGGTGTTTACCCAGGGGGAGACGCTGCTGCGCCGGCCCGCGACCCGGGGCGGCCTCACCCTGCTCGCGCGGCCCGGCGCCGCCGTCGCCTCGGTTGCCGTCAGCTGGGTCGGGGAGCGCGCCGATGCGGACTTCCGGGATTTCCCGGCAGCCCGAACCACGTTACCCTCCTATGGCACCGTGGACGCCTCGGTGGAACTGCCGCTTCGCTCCCTCGCGGGGGTCGGCGCGACCCTCCTTGCCCGGGGCGAGAACCTGCTGGACGCGGAGTTCCAGCACGTGTTCGGCTTCCCGGGCCGCGGCCGCACCCTGCATGCAGGGGCGCGCCTCACCTTCTGATCGGATCGCGATGCCACGAGCCGGCTTCACCCTCGCCCTCCTCGCGCTGCTGGTCGGTGCCTGTGCGCCGACCAACAGCACTGGCACGCTGCCGGTCGAGGTGCTGGTCGTCCTCGACAGCACCAGCAGCAATCTGGCCCTGGTGCCGGTCGATTCCGGCCAGGTCGAGGGAGTCGTGCCCCTCGGGACCCTCGACTTCGTGCCGCGGTTCGTGGCCGCGCGGGGCAAGGTGGCGGTCGTTGCCGGCACCAATCCCCAGACGCTGGCCGGCGGCGTGGCCATCGTCGACCTCGAGACCAGGGTGGTCACGACGCGGCAGCTCTCGCTCGGCAAGGTCGCCGCCGTGACGATGAGCGAGGATGACGTGGCCTACGTGGCCAGCTGGTCGACCGGGATCGTGAGTCGCATCAACGTGCGCACCGGCGAGCTGGTGGTGATCAATGCCCCGGGTGGCCCGCAGGGGCTCACGGCCACGCGCGGGAAGGTGTTCGCCGCGATCAGCAACCGGCAGGGGTGTGATGTCGACCCGGTCGGCTGCGGTCGCGGTCCGAGCTGGCTGCTGCAGGTCGAGCCGGGACTGCCGCGCGACTCGATCCCGCTCTCGGGTCCGGGGAACGCCGGGCCGATCGCCACCGGGGCGGACGGCAACGTGTATGTGCTGGTGGCGGGCGACGCGTTTGCGGGCGGCGAGGGTCGCCTCGACGTGATCGATGCCGTTCGCAGCGTGGAGGTGGCGTCGTTCGCCCGGGTGGGCCCCGTCGAGCCGGCGTGGATCACCAGCGACGGATTCGAGCGGGTGCTCTTCGTCAGCGAACCCGGCGGCCTGATGGTCTTCAACACCCGCGAGCGCCGGTTGTCGCTGCCGTTCGGGAGCGGCATCCCGCTCACGTTCCCGGCCGAGCTGGTGACCGACGCGCTCGGTCGCGCCTACGTGGTGGAGCGGGGGGGGTGCAGTGCATCGGCTCCCGGCCGCGTGCGGGTCTTCTCCCCGGGGCTGGTCGAGCGGCCCCAGATCGCCGTCGGGCCGTGTCCCGTTGCGGCGGCGCTCGCAGAGGTCGCCGCCGACCGACTGTTCAACTGGACGATCGACTGATCGGTGCCCGGCACCGCGACGCTGACGCCGGCGATCGTGGTGGGGGCGATCCGCTACGGCGAAACCTCCCGCATCGTCCGGCTCGCCACGCGTGACCTCGGCGTGGTGGGTGCCATCGCCAAGGGCGCCCTCCGTCCCAGGTCGCGGATCGGTCCCGCGCTGCAGCTCCTCGCCGAAGGCACCGCACACCTGATCCCCGGTCGCGGCGAGCTGGCCACTCTTGCGGCGTTCGACCCCACCGACATGCACGCGGCGCTGGCCCGCTCGCTCGAGGCGTTCCATGCCGCGAGCGTGCTCGCGGAGCTGATGGCGCGATTCGTCCCGCCGGCGCCGCACGAGGAACTGTTCGACGTCTTCCAGGGCGGGCTGCGCCTGATGGAGGCCGCTCCTCCGGAGCTGGGCGAGACGATCGGCCTGCGGGCCATCTGGGGGCTGGTCGACGCCCTCGGGCACTCGCCCGCGCTCGACGCCTGCGCCCGCGACGCCGCCGAGCTTCCCGAAGGGACGGTGGCCTTCTCGCTCGGCGAAGGGGGCATGCTGTGCGCCCGCTGCGACCGGGGGGCATCGCCGATCCGGCTCGATGCCGACGATCGGGCGGCGCTGGCGTTCCTGGTCCGCGGCAGCGGCGATCCCCCGGACCTCGACCCCAGCCACGCGGCGGCCCATCGTCGGCTCCTCGCCCGCTGGATCGTCTCCCACCTTGCCGGGGCGGAGCTGCCCGCCCTCGAGCTCTGGCGCCGGGGGCGATGACAGCGCTTCCCGGGTCGGGTAAGTTGCAGTCAATCGGCGGCTTGCGGGCCGCCGCGCCCCTTGCTGGAGGTGCCCAGCGCCACTCGCCTCGTCGTCGCGATTCCGGGAGTAGTCGATGCGCCGGCTGGTTGTGCCGGGGGTGGCGTCGCTGCTCGTCGCCGCGGCCGTTCCGGCGGCGGCCCAGCGACCGGCCAGCCCGTCGGCAGTCAAGCTCGAGGAACCGCGACCGGCACCGGTCTATCCGGTGGCGCTGGTGCCGTTCACCATTCCGGCCGAGCTCTGCCGGGGCGGCCGCACGCCCGAGGTCTCCCTCCAGGTTCACGACGCCCTGATCAAGCCGGTCCACACCCTGCGGCTGCGGTCACGCGGCCGCGAGCCGATCGAACGCCTCGCCCTCCGGTGCGGCCGGCACGTGGCCGTCTGGGACGGCACCATCGAGGGCGGCAGCCGCATCGCCCCGCCCTTTGTCTACTACCTCTACCTGACCGTCACCCTACCGGGGTCGCCCCCGCTGCGCGATACCTTCAAGCTGGTGGTGCCGGCGAACTGACCTCCGCTGCCGTTTCGGCAGGGGAGCGCGGTCCGGGGCTTGCCCCATGGCTGGGCAACATGGAGGTGGCAATCGATGCTTCGGCCTGAGCGACTGACGCTGAAGACCCAGGAGGCGGTGCGCGCGGCGCTGGAGCACGCGCGCAACCGCGGCAATCCGGTCGTCAACGACGCGCACATCCTCGCCGCCCTGCTGATGCAGGAGGAAGGGATCGTGCAGCCGATCCTGCGCAAGGCCGGGGTCGTGGTGCCGCGGCTCTCCAACCAGGTGGAGTCGGAGATCGCGACGTTCCCGCGGCAGGAGGGGACCGATGCGATGCCGACGCTGGACCGCACCGTCTCGAAGGTGTTCGACCGGGCCGAGAAGATCGCCAAGGAGCTGGGTGACGACTACATCTCCACCGAGCACCTGCTGCTCGCGCTGGTCGAGGAGAAGGGCACCACCGCGCGCCGGCTGATCGAGAACGAGGGACTCGAGCCGCGCGAGCTGCGCGACGCGCTCGACGAGATCCGCGGCTCGCATCGCGTGACCGACCAGGAACCCGAGAACAAGTACCAGTCGCTCGACCGCTTCACCCGCAACCTCACCGACCTCGCCCGCGAGGGGAAGCTCGACCCGGTGATCGGGCGCGACGAGGAGGTGCGCCGGGTGATGCAGGTGCTCTCGCGGCGCACCAAGAACAATCCGGTACTCATCGGCGAGCCGGGCGTCGGC
>CALGOK010000177.1 GCA_937961295.1 uncultured Gemmatimonadota bacterium | reverse complement strand
TCCGCGGCGTTCGGCTTCGCGATCCCCGATCGTGACCTGTGGGACGCCGAGGTGCGGGCCAACTGGGAAGTGGACCTCTTCGGCCGGCTGCGCGGCACGCTGCGCGGCGAGGGCGCCCTGACCGACGCGGCGTCGGCCGATGCCGACGACGTGCGGCGCGCGATCGCCGCGGAGCTCGCCCTGGCGTGGTTCGACCTCAAGGGCGCCGAGCAGCGCCTCGCCGTGGCACAGGGCAACGCCGACAACCAGCGGCGCACCCTGGCGCTGGCGCGCGAACTGCTCGACGCCGGGCGCGGCACCGAGTTCGACACTGAGCGGGCGGCGGCGCAGCTCGCCACCACGCTCGCCTCGGTGCCGGCGCTCGAGGCGTTCGCCGCGGCCGCTCGACATCGCATCGCCGTGCTCGTCGGCCAGCCCCCGGCCGACGACGGGTTCGCCGGTGGAGGGCTCGATGCCCTCCCCGTCGAGCTCCCGGCGTTCGACATCGCGGTGGCAGTGGCAGGCCGACCCGATGTCCGCGCCGCCGAGCGGCGCGTCGCGGCCAGCGGCGCGTTTGTGGGCGCGGCGAAGGCGGAGTACCTGCCGCGCCTCACCGTGGGCGCCAGCGCCGGCTACACCGCCACCGCGCTCGGCCAGATCGGCGACGCCGGCACCGGTCGCTACCTCGTGGGTCCGGTGCTGAGCTGGCCGGCGCTCAACATCGGCCGGGTGAAGAAGGCGGTCGATGCGGCCCGCGCGACCGAGGCCGAGGCGCGCGAAGCGCACCGGCAGGTGATGCTGCTCGCGCAGGCGGAGATTGCCACCGCGCTTGCCGGCTATCGCGGGGCGCGGCAGCAGCTCGACCTGCTCGCCGAGGCGGCGGGCGCCAGCGAGCGCGCCGCCGAGTTGGCGCGGCTGCGCTTCGAGGAAGGGCTCACCGATTTCCTCCCGGTGCTCGATGCCGAGCGCACGCTGCTCGCGGCGCAGGACCGGCTGGCGCGCGGGCGCACCGAGGCGGAGGCGGCGCTGGTGGCCGTCTACCGTGCCACGGCCGGCGGTGCGATGCCCTGAGCAGTACGGAACTCAGCGCTCCGGCACCAGCCGGATCGCCTCGCCGCCGCCCGGCGCCAGGTCCAGCCTGCGCGTCGTGGCGGCGGTGAGCGTTTCGCAGGCAGCTGACGCCGGTGGACGAGGCGGCTCGGTGGCCGTAGATATCGGCGGCGCATTCCGCGTCGCCGCTCGTTCACCCGTGCACACTGTCCACATGCCCCTCGACCTGCCCATCCCAGCTCCAGGACCTACGCCGTGCTGAGCCCTCTCGAGGCGCTCGCGCACCGCCTTGGCGTGCAGACGCGGTACGTCGACGGCCTGGGCCACGAGGTCGACGTGGCCCCGGAGACGCTGGGGGCGGTGTGTGCCGCCCTCGGCGCGGAACTCGTGCGACCCGACGACGCGGCCACCGCGCTCGCAACGCTCGAAGCACGCGCGGCGGTGGGAGCCCTTCCCGAGGTAGTGGTGGCCTGGGATGGTCGGCTCCCCGCGCTCCCCGTGTCGGAGCAACCCGGCCAATGGCGGCTCGAGCTTGAGGGCGGCGAGGAGATGCCACTGACCTGGACCGGATTCGCCCTCGAGAGCCGCACCACACTCCCGCTCGGCTACCACCAGTTGCGGGTCGACACGCACGGCACGCTTGCGGAGGTGACGATCATCGCCGCTCCGGTCGAGGCGTATCGGCGCGGGAGAGTCGAGCGGAGTTGGGGACTCGGTGCCCACCTCGCGGCGCTTCGGTCAACGCGGAGTCGCGCAGTGGGCGATCTCGCCGACCTCGAGACCCTCTGTGACTGGGTGGTGCGGCAGGGTGGCGATCTCGTGGCGGTGCTGCCATTGCTGCCGGTGTTCAGCGATCCGGATCCCGAGCCGTCGCCCTATTCCCCGGTGAGCCGGCTGTTCTGGTCGGAGCTGATCCTCGACCTCGGGGACTCGCATCAGCCGGTGACGGTCGATGGTGCGCTGGACATCACTCGCGCCGCGGCGGAAGTGCGCGCCGCGCTCGGCGATCGTGCCATGCCGGATCCAGGCGAGGTGGACGACGAGCTGCTCCGCTATGCGCGCTTCCGCGGTGCCCAGCGCCGACTCGGTCGCGACTGGCGCCGCTGGCCGGAACCGCTGCGCCGTGGCGCGCTCCCGGACGACGCCGTCGACACGGACGAGGCGCGGCTGCACCTGGTCGCCCAGCTCGATTCGCGACGCCAGCTCAGCGGACTCCGCACACGCCTCGATGCGCGCGGCATGCGCCTCGGGCTCGACCTCGCGGTCGGTGTCCATCCCGACGGCTACGACACGTGGTCACGACAGGGATTGTTCGCGGAATCGATGTCGGTGGGGGCGCCGCCGGATCCCGGCTTCCCGAGCGGGCAGGACTGGGGGTTCCGGCCGATGCTCCCCGGCGCCTCGCGGGCGGAGGGCCATCGCTACTTCGCGGCCTCACTCCGGCACCAGATGTCGGTTGCCGGCGTCCTTCGCCTCGACCATGTCATGGCGCTGCGGCGGCTGTACTGGATTCCGCGCGGCATGCGGCTCGACCAGGGGACGTACGTGCAGTACCCCGCCGACGAGCTGTTTGCGATCGCCACGCTCGAATCGTATCGCCACCGCTGCGAGCTGGTGGGCGAGAATCTCGGCACGGTTCCGGAGACGATGCAGGCCGCGCTCGCGCGCCACCGCATCGCGGGGATGTACGTGGCGCAGTTCGCGGCCCACGACCCCACACCGCGTGCGCCGGCGCGGGACGAAGTCGCATTCGTGGGGACGCACGACACGCCGACGTTCGCCGGGTGGATCGCGGGGACCGATCTGCCGCACCGCGTGGAGCACGGGCTGCTCCCCGAAGCCGACGCCGCGTCCTCCGAACGCGAGGCGGCGGTGCGACGCCTGGCGGAGATGCTCGACGTGCCTCCCGACGACCCGGCGCAATTCCTCGACGCGCTGTTGACGTGGCTGGGATCCTCGGCCAGCCCCCTGGTGATGGCCTGGCTGGAAGATCTCTGGCTCGAGCCGCGCGGCGTGAACCTCCCGGGAACGACCTCCGCCGCGCACCCCAATTGGCAGCGGCCGCTGGCCGCGCCGCTCGACCGGCTCCTTGCCGACCCGGCCGTGATTGCCCGGGCACAGGTGCTGAGTGAGGCGCGGCGGCGCTGATCGACGCGACAGTGCGAAGGGCGAGGGGCGCTGAACCGCACCGCCCTTCGCGCCTCGCGACGTCGCGATTCCCTCAGTCCCGCCCGATCCGCTTGCGCCAGGCCGAGTCCTCGGCCTCGCCCCAGTGTCCGATCAGCACCGTGTAGCCATCGGGGTCGCGCAGGTGCAGTTCACCGCTCTGCATGTAGTCCGGATGGCGGATCGGTGGCGTCGGGATCCCCGCCTGGCGCACGTGGTCGCGCAGCGCGATCAGGTCGGGGGTGTAGAGGTAGAGCAGCACCGCCTGCACCGCCGGGTCGACCGGTTCGTCGGCCCGGTTCAGCATGATCGCCCCGCCCTTGACGTGCAGTCGCGCCCAGCCGATCGGCTCGCACCGGTCGGTGTCGACCACCTCGAACCCCAGCAGCGTGTAGAAGGCGATCGACCGTTCCACGTCGGCGACGTGGAGCAGCGGCGTCACCCAGCCAGCGCGCGGTGTCGATGGCTTGGCGCTCATCGGACCGCCGCGGGGAACACTACCTGGTCCGGGCACCGTGACTCCGGCCCGCCAGCGCAGTTGCGGTGCGGAGCGCTCACGCGGCGACGACCTCGGGCCGGCGGTGCAGCAGCAACGCACGGATAAACACGATCAGCCCGGCCATCTCCAGCCCCTCCTCGGTCGTCACGATCAGCGCGTAGGGCCAGTCGAGGGTGCCGTGGCGCGCGGCGCGGAGGCCACCGAGCATCTCCACGCCGAGGGCGCCGACGAGGTAGATCCCGCCCGCCAGGAGGAAACGGCGGCGGGTCAGACCCGGCAATCGTCGCAGGAACGGCAGCAGTACGACACCCACCGCAGCCACCAGCACCAGACCGGGAGCCACCCAGCCGTAGTAGAAGATCCCGCGGCTCTCACCATCGAGGAGGGCCCGCATCGGCAGGATCAGGCGCTCGTGCACGCTGAACGCCTCGTCGTAGGCCATCCACGTGAATCCCGCCGCGAGGAGCGCCCACGGCCACCAGGTGCGGCGGCCCAGCGGGCTCGCGTGCCACGCCTCGCGCGCGAGCAGGGCCGCGGCGCCGGGGAGGAGCAGCACCGAGAAGAAGCTCGGCAGGTTCTCCTCGGCATCCACGTTGAAGAGCGGCACCAGCCCCTTGACGTGGTCGTGGCCGGTCTCGATGCGCATGAACTGGCCCGCGAGGCTGGCGAGGAGGAGCGCCGCCGCGAGCGCGGCGAGCCAGCGGGTGATCGTGGCGGTCGCAGGAGCGGGGCGCGGCATGCCTACACGTGCTGGTCGACCAGCACCGGATTGCCGTCGGGGTCGACCACCACGAACGACCCCGGCCCGCTTCCCGCCTCGTCCACCTCGGTCACCGGGGTGATGCCGGCGGCCTTCACCTGGCGCTGCAGCTCCCGCACGTCGGTAAATGACGCCAGCGGCGCGGCGTTCGCGTCCCAGCCGGGATTGAAGGTGAGGATGTTGCGCTCGAACATCCCCTGGAACAGCCCGATGGTGGCGGCGCCGTTCTTGAGGATGAGCCACCCCTGCGCCTCGTCCCCGCCGAAGTCGCTGAAGCCCAGCGCGTGATAGAAGGCCTTCGATGCGGCGATGTCCTTCACGGCGAGCGACACGGAGAAGTTGCCGAGTTCCATGGTCGTGCTCCTTGCGTGCGAGAGCGGTCGCAGGGCGGCCTAGGGGAGCACCACGCCCTCGACCGCGTCGATGACGTAGGCCATCTGCCGCGCATCCGAGGTCACGAAACGGTAGGCGCGCGGCCCGGTCTGCTCGAGCCCCCACTCCGCCGCCACCCGCGCCATCCCGGCCACCACGCTGTCGGGATAGCTGCGGCGGAGCGTGAACTCGACCCGGTACGGCTTCGCCAGCGTGAACGGCCGGTACTCCCCGGCCGCCGCGCGGCGCATCGCCTCGCGGGCCCCCTCCTCGGTGCGTCGGCGCACCTCGGTCGGCGAGAAGGTGATGGCCGCCGAGCTCCCGAGGGCGATCTTGGTCGTCACGTACACCACGCGCGGGCCGAGCAGTTCGCGCACCTCGTGCTCCAGTTCGTCGTCGCCGCTCACCAGCGAGACCGGCACCCCCTGCTCGCCGGCGATCAGCGCGTTGATTCCCACCTCGTTGAGGAAGGTGCCGTTGACCCGGAAGTCGGCGAAGGCATAGCTGTGCGCCATCACCCCCGGCCGCGACGACGAGGCGTGCATCGCCAGCATCATGAGCGTGGCAAACGTCGAGTCGATGCCGGTGCTCATCACGTTGGGGCGCGGGTAGCCGCGGATGAGGATCGCCTCCTGATCGAGTCCCCACGGCAGCAGGTTGGCGAACCGGTTGCCGCCGTGCGACTCCGCCACGGTGAACGACGCCGCGCCGGCGGCCCGCGCCCCGCGGATCGCCGCGTTGGCCTCGGCAGTGAGCAGCTCGCGGAAGTGGTTCCAGTAGTCGGGACCGGTGCGATCGCGGTACGCGGCGCCCTCGTTGCCGGCGATCACCTCCTGCGACTTCACGGCCGAGCCCATCCCCTCCATGTCGACCATCAGGTAGACCCGCGGCGCCGGCTGCGGCGGGATCGCCTTGTCGTGACCCGGGAGCGGTCGCTGGGCAGGGAGCTGCGCAGCGAGCAGGGCGAGCACCAGGATCGGGGTGGAACGGGACATGGGCACCTCGGGCCGTCGGGGTTCAGGGCTCGCTGTTCGCTGTTCGCTGTTCGCGGTTCGCGGTTCGCGGTTCGCGGTTCGCGGTTCGCGGTTCGCTGGCTCCCGAAACCATAACGCGCGACGCCCCGGGCCAGAAGGCACCGGGGCGTAGGTCACCGCGCGGAATCCCGGGAGGCCCCGCCGCCCCGCCCCGTCGCGGGGCGCGGTGACGGGGGCGGGAGGGACTCAGTTCTCCTCTTCCTCGTCGTCGAACGAGAAGTCGTCGTAGTCCTCGTCGTCGTCCTCGTACTCGTCGTCGTCGTCGAAGTCCTCGTCGTCGTCCGAGTCCTCGTCCTCATCGTCGAAGTCGAAGTCCTCGTCCTCGTTCTCCTCGTCGTCGTCGAACCGCCGCTTCAGGACCACGGCTTCCTCGTCCAGCGTCGCCTCGAGGGACGCCTCCCACGCCGACATGGTGACCTCCGAAAGGTGGCCGGGGATTGCGGTAATCATGACGCGTCGGCCACCCGGTTGGCCGCGCGCTGCGCCTTCTTGCGATCGTTCGCCTGCAACAACCGCTTCCTGAGCCGGATGTTCTCCGGCGTGACCTCGATCAGCTCGTCCTCCTCGATGTACTCCATGGCGTACTCGAGGGTGATCTCGCGGGGCGGCTCCAGCTGGATGTTCTCGTCGCTGGCCGTGGTCCGCATGTTGGTGAGCTTCTTCTCCTTGCCCACGTTGACGTCCATGTCGCCGGGCCGCGAGTTCTCGCCGACGATCATCCCCTCGTACACCTGCTCGCCCGGCGCCACGAACAGCTGGGCCCGCTCCTGCAGGTTGTTGAGCGCGAAGCCCACCACCGCGGTCTCCCGGTCGGCCACCAGCACGCCGCGCTTGCGGCCGGCGAGCGGGCCGGCCCAGGGGCCGTACTCGAGGAACCGGTGGTTCATCACGCCGGTCCCGCGGGTGTCGGTCAGGAACTCCGACCGGTAGCCGAAGAGCCCGCGCGACGGGATCCGGAAGGTCAGACGCACCATCCCCTGCCCCGGGTTTCGCATCTCGGTCATCTCGGTGCGCCGTGGGCCGAGCTTCTCCATCACCACGCCCATGTGCTCCTCGGGGACGTCGATGATCAGCTCCTCGTACGGCTCCAGCCGCTCGCCATTGGGACCCTCGTGCAGGATCACCCGCGGGCGCGACACCTGGAACTCGTACCCTTCGCGCCGCATCGTCTCCATCAGGATGCCGAGGTGGAGCTCGCCCCGGCCGCTCACGGCATGGGTGTCGGGCGAGTCGGTCGGCTCGACCCGGAGCGCCACGTTGCGCTCCAGCTCCTTGAACAGCCGGTCGCGCAGCTGGCGCGAGGTGACGAACTTCCCCTCGCGTCCCGCGAACGGCGAGTTGTTGACGATCACGTCGACGCTGATCGTCGGCTCCTCGACGGCGATCCCCTCGAGCCGCTCCGGCGTGTCGATCGCGGTGAAGGTCTTGCCGATCTCGATCCCGTCGAAGCCGGCCAGCGCGACGATGTCGCCCGCCTCCGCCGCCTGCACCTCGACCCGGCTCAACCCGTCGAAGGTGAACAACTTGGTGATCCGACCCTTCTCGACGCCGGGCTCGTCACCCACGGTGCCGGGGGTGCCCAGCGGCAGCAGCGCCACCTGGTCGCCCACCGCCACCCGCCCCCGCTCGATCCGGCCGATCGCGATCCGGCCCAGGAACGACGAGAAGTCGAGCGTGGACACCAGCATCTGGAACGGCCCGTCGGGGTCGCCGGTCGGCGCCGGGACGGTGCGCAGGATCGCGTCGAAGAGCGGCTCAAGCGTGGTCCCGGCGGTGTCCAGCTCCTCGGTGGCAGTCCCGGCCCGGCTCGAGGTGTAGAGGAATGGGCAGTCCAGCTGCTGATCGGTGGCCTCGAGGTCGAGGAAGAGCGACAGCACCTCGTCGTGCACCCGCATCGGCTCGGCATCGGCGCGATCGATCTTGTTGATCGCCACGATCGGCTGGTGCCCGAGGCCCAGCGCCTTGCGGGTCACGAAGCGGGTCTGCGGCATCGGCCCCTCGGCGGCATCGACCAGGATCAGGACCCCGTCGACCATGCGGAGGATCCGCTCCACCTCGCCGCCGAAGTCGGCGTGCCCCGGCGTGTCGACGATGTTGATCTTGGTGCCGCGCCACTGGACCGCGGTGTTCTTGGCCAGGATGGTGATCCCCCGCTCCTTCTCGAGCGGGTTGGAATCCATCACGCGCTCCTCGACCTGCTGGTTGGCCCGGAACGCCCCGGCCTGCCGGAGCATCTGGTCCACCAGGGTCGTCTTGCCGTGGTCGACGTGCGCGATGATGGCGATGTTGCGAATGTCCACCCGATCCTGCCCCTCTCCAACGTGTCCGAAACCGGGTCCCTCGCGGCTCCGGCTGCTCAAGGGCGCCATATATAGGGGGCGACCCCCACCCCCGCAAGGCGCATCAGTGCGCGGCGTGGAGCTCCGCTTCGCGCCCGGGGACGTGGTCGCCGCACTCCTCGCCCACGCAGGGCTCGCCGGTCTCGAGCTGGATCGTGACGTGCCCGAAACCCAGTTCCGCCATCTCGTCACCCAGCCGCCGCAGGGTGGCAGGGTGTGCCTCCAGGTCGGGGACGACGGCGTGGGCGCTCATCGCCACCAGCCCGGTGGTGACCGTCCATACATGGACATCGTGGACCCGCTCCACCCCCGCGACGGCCACCAGCCGCCGCTCCACCTCGGCGACGCTGACGTCCTCGGGGACCCGGTCGAGCAGGATCGCCCCCGACTCGCGCACCAGCCGCCACGCCGAGCGGAGGATCAGCAGCGAGATCAGCGCGGAAATGAGCGGGTCGGCCGCCAGCCATCCGGTGGTGTAGATCACCACCGCGGCGCCGATCGCCCCCACCGAGCCGAGGACGTCGCCGAGGATGTGGAGGTAGGCCCCGCGCACGTTGAGGTCGTCGTGATGATGGCCGTGGAGCAGCCTGAGCCCGATGAGGTTGACCACGAGCCCGGCGACCGCCACGCCGCCGAAGAGGAGCGCATTGATCGGCTGCGGCTCGCGCAGCCGCTCGAGCGCCTCCAGCGAGATCCCCACCGCCACCGCGGCAAGCACCATCCCGTTGACCATCGCCGCCAGGACTTCCCAGCGGAGGTTGCCGAATTTGTGCGCCGCGATCGCGCGCCGCTGGGCGATCCGCGCGCCGATGGTGGCGAGGGTCAGGGCGGCGACGTCGGTGGCCATGTGGCCGGCGTCGGCCAGCAGGGCCAGCGAGCCCGAGAGGAGGCCACCCAGCACCTCGACGAGCAGGAAGACCGCCGTGAGGGACAGCACGATCACCAGGCGGCGCGTGACCATCACCGAGCCCCCGGAACGCGGCGCGCGCTCGCCTTGGCCTCGCCCGGTCACGCCGGAATTGTTACCCTTCGGCACGTATGGAACCTGCGCTGAACTGGACATCGATCCTCGTCGGGCTCGCCGCCGTGGTGGCCCTGGTCGCCATGAACGCCTTCTTCGTGGCCGCGGAGTTCGCCCTCGTCGGCGCGCGGCGCACCCGCCTGGAAGAGCAGGCCCAGGCCGGCGACCGCAAAGCTAGGCTGGCCTTCAACGCGGTCCAACACCTCGACCGCTACATCTCCGCGACCCAGCTGGGGATCACCCTCGCCTCGCTCGGCCTCGGCTGGGTCGGCAAGCCGGCACTCGCGGGGCTCCTCGACTGGATGTTCGGCGGCCTGCCGCCCTCGCTCGAATTCCTGGCGTCCCACACCGCGGCGGTGGCGATCGCGTTCACCACGATTTCCGTGCTGCACATCATCCTCGGCGAGCTGGTTCCCAAGGCGCTGGCGCTGCTGTACCCGGAGGACGTCTCGCGCTGGGTGGTGGTTCCCCTGATCGCCTTCACGTGGCTGATGGCCGGCCCGATCCTGGTCCTCAACGGCACCGCCAACTGGCTGCTCAAGCGCGCGGGCGTGGACACCCCCGGCGCGCATGAGCGGCTCCACTCGCCCGAGGAGATCCGGATGCTGGTCGAGCAGTCCGGCGAGGGCGGCTCGCTCGGCCGCGAGGATGCCCGGCTGCTCGAGGGCGTGTTCGAGTTCTCGGAGAAGACCGCCGAGGAGGTGATGACGCCACGCACCGAGATGGTGGCCATCGCCGCCGACGCCGCGGTCGAGGCGGCTGCCGACGAAGTGGCCGCCGCCGGCCGCTCGCGGTATCCGGTGTACACCGGCTCGCTCGACGAGGTGGTCGGCGTGGTGCACGCCAAGGACGTCCTGCGCGCGCTGCGCGCCTCGCCCGGGACACCCGTCAAGCGGATCATGCGGCAGCCGGTGTTCGTCCCCGGCACCCGCGAGGTGGAGGACGTGCTCGCCGACATGAAGCGGCTCAAGACCCACATGGCGGTGGTGCTCGACGAGTACGGCGGCACCGCCGGGCTGGTCACCATGGAGGACCTGCTCGAGGAGATCGTCGGCGAGATCTACGACGAGTACGATCCGGTCTCGGCCGCACCCGCCGCGTCGAACGACGGATCGGTGGTGGTCGACGGGGCGATGGCGCTGACCGAGTTCAACGACCGCTTCGACGGCGACCTCGACGACTCGGACTACACCACGCTCGGCGGGTTCCTGTTCGGCCAGCTGGGCCGGCTGCCGAAGGTGGGCGACCGCGTCGCGGTCGCGGGGCGCCAGTTCGAGATCGCGGAGATGGAGGGGCGCCGGGTGGAGAAGGTGCGGGTGATGGGGGCGACGGGCAACGCGTGACGGGAAACGGGGGACAGGGAGCGGGGGACAGGAGACGGGGCCTGGCACCCGTCACCCGTCATCCGTCACCTTTTCCCTTCTCACCACCCACCCGCAGCTTCTGGCGCACGTCGGGATTCCTCGGCGGGAACGTGTTGAAGCGGATGATGTGCCAGAACGCGGCGACGCCGTCCTTCCAGCCGATCTTCTTCCCTTCCTCGTAGGTGCGGCCGCTGTAGGAGATCGGCAGTTCCCAGATCCGCGCGTGCGCCTGGGCGAGCCGCGCGGTGACCTCGGGCTCGAAGCCGAAGCGGTCGGTGGTGAGGACCAGCCGCTTGGCCAGCGACGCCTGGATGACCTTGTAGCAGGTCTCCATGTCGGTGAGGTTGAGGTCGGTGAACATGTTCGAGACGAGCGTGAGCACCGAGTTGCCCACCGAGTGCCAGAAGTAGAGCACCCGGTGCGGCCCGCCGAGGAATCGCGAGCCGAACACCGCGTCCGCATCGCCGCGCTCGATGGGGCCGAGCAGCGTGGGAATCTCCGCCGGGTTGTACTCGAGGTCGGCGTCCTGCACCACCACCACGTCGCCGGTGGCCATGCCGATCGCCTGCCGGATCGCCGCACCCTTCCCCATGTTGCGCGGCTGGTGGTGCAGCTGGTCGATCTTCCCCTCCGCGAGCAGCCGGTCGAGGATCGCCCCGCTCCCGTCGGCCGAGCCGTCGTTCACGCAGACGATCTCCTTGGCCATCGGCACGGCGCGCACGCGATCGACCAGCGCCTCGAGGGTGCGTTCCTCGTTGTACACGGGGATCAGGACCGAGACACGCAGGCTCATAGGGTGCGGCTCCGGGAGGCGAGGCGGATGGCCAGGGTGACGGCGGCGCGCATGCTGGAGGGGTCGGCACGTCCCGTGCCAGCGATGTCGATCGCGGTGCCGTGGTCGGGCGAGGTCCGCACGAAGGGGAGGCCCAGCGTCACGTTCACCCCCTCGCCGAACGAGGCGACCTTGATGGCGGTCATCCCGACGTCGTGGTAGGGCGCGAGGACCGCGTCGAATTCGCCGCGCATCGCCCGGACGAAGACCGTGTCCGCCGGGAGCGGCCCGGCGGCGCCGAGCTGCTCGGCCGCGGGTGCCAAGACCCGCTGCTCCTCGTCGCCGAACAGTCCCTGCTCGCCGGCGTGGGGATTGAGCGCGCAGAGCGCCAGGCGCGGCGCCGCGATGCCGAACCAGCCGGTGAGCGCGCGGCGCGTCAGCTCGCCCGTGCGCACGATCTTGTCGGTGGTGAGCACCAGCGGGACGTCGCGCAGCGGCATGTGGGTGGTCACCAGCACCACCCGCAGCCGATCGGAGGCGAGCATCATCGCCACCTCCGGCGCGCCGGCGAGGTGGGCCAGCCACTCGGTGTGTCCGGGAAATGGGAAGCCGGCGAGGTGC
>CALGOK010000176.1 GCA_937961295.1 uncultured Gemmatimonadota bacterium | reverse complement strand
GCCACATCCGCAGCTTAGCGGTGCTCGCCACGTCCGGTGGCGCGACGCTGCTCACTACCGGCGAACTCTCGAGCGAACTCGCCGCCGAGGGAGTCGACGGCGACCAGCTCGTGGGCTTCAACATCGGCGGCACGGTGGAGCGGAACGGGTTGCGCGCCACGCTGGTGCAGGCGCACCACTCCTCGTCGCGGCGCGGCGAGGACGGCCGACCCCGCGAGCTGGGCACGCCGTGCGGTTTCGTGGTCGCCCTCCGCGACGGGCCGGTGATCTACAACACCGGCGACACCGGGGTGTTCGGCGACATGGCGCTGGTTGCGGAGCTCTACCAACCGGAGATCCTCTTCCTGCCGATCGGCGACTTCTACACCATGGGGCCGCGGCAGGCAGCCAAGGCGGTGGAGCTGGTGAATCCCACGTGGATCGTGCCGCAGCACTACGACACGTTCCCGATCCTGAGCGGGACCCTCGACGCGTTCCGCGACAGCCTCGAACCGCGGTTCCGCGATCGCGTCCTCGCGATGGCGCCCGGCGAAACGGTGGAATGAATGGCCTCGATCGAGATACTCGGCGTTCCGATGGACCTTGGTGCGTCGCGCCGCGGGGTGGAGATGGGGCCGTCGGCGGTGCGCCTGGCGCGGCTGGCCGACCGGCTGGGGGGACTGGGACACCAGGTGGTCGACCGCGGCGACGTGCCGGTCCCCACGCGCGAGACGCTCGGGATCGGCAAGGGGATCGACTACCTCGAGACGATCAGCACCGTGTGCGCCGACGTGGCGCGGCGCACCCGTGACACCCTCGACCGCGGCGCCGTGCCGCTGGTGCTCGGCGGCGACCACTCCATCGCCGCCGGATCGGTGGCCGGGGTTGCCGCCGCCATGCGCGCGCGCGGCGAGGCACTCGGCCTGATCTGGCTGGACGCCCACGCCGACCTCCACGTCCCCGACAGCTCGGAGACCGGCAACGTGCACGGCATGCCGGTGGCCCACCTGCTGGGGCGCGGCGACCCGCGCATGGGCGCCATCGGTGACGGCGCGCCATCGGTGCGCCCCGAGCATGTCGCGATCATCGGCGCGCGCGACCTCGATGGGGCCGAGCGCGAGCATTCGCGCGAATGGGGCGTGCGGATCTTCACCATGCGCGAGATCGACGAGCGCGGCATGCGTGCGGTGCTGCAGGAAGCGATCGCCCGGGTGAGCGAGGGCACCAGCGGGATCCATGTCTCGCTGGACCTCGACTTCGTGGACCCGCAGGAGGCACCCGGCGTGGGCACCCCGGTGCGCGGCGGGGCGACCTACCGCGAGGCACACCTCGCGATGGAGACGCTGCACGACACCGGCCGGGTGGTGGCGATGGACCTGGTCGAGGTGAACCCGGTGCTCGACCGGTTCAACCACACCGCCGAGCTGGCGGTGGGGCTGGTGGCCAGCGGGTTCGGGAAGCGGATCCTGTAGCGTGAAGGGTGAAGGGTGAAGGGGGCGATTCCGGTCAGGGGTTGCCCTCCCCTTCACCCATCACCCTTCACCCTTTACCCAGCATCCTTTACCGGCGACCGTTTCATCCTGCAACCTCGCGAAAGCTGGACGGGATCCGATGCTTGCGGTACGTTGCCACGTCCTTTTTTCGCCCTTCACCGACGAGTGACCGTGCACCGCTGGAAGTCGACTGCCGGAAGGATCCTCTGTGCCGCCGCCCTGGCGGCCGGTGCGGCGTCCCCGGTGGCGGCCCAGAGCGCGTTCTCCCGTGGCGAGAAGCCGTTCGCCGCGATCTCGCGGATGTTCATGGGGTCGGAGAGCCGCGACTCGCTGGTGTCGCTGGCCACCTCCCAGGTCGGTGCACGCTACAAGTGGGGCGCCGCGGTGCCCGGCAAGGCGTTCGACTGCAGCGGGCTGGTCCAGTGGGTGATGGCCAACTTCGACATCGCGCTGCCGCGCACCTCGCGGGAGCAGGCCAAGGCGGGGCTCGAGGTCCCCAAGGATCCCGCGGCGCTGCTGCCGGGTGACCTGCTCTACTTCGGCAAGACGTCGCGGATCGACCACATCGGGATCTACATCGGCGAGGGGAAGTACGTCCATGCTGCCAACCGGCGGAAGGGCGTCATCGTCTCCGACCTCCCCACCGGGCGCAGCGCGCGGACCTGGTGGAAGGGGGTCCGCCGGGTGATCGCCAATGAGGAAGAGATTGCCACGGTGCCGATGACCATCATGTCGCCCGGGGAGCCGCGCACGGGGCTCTGACGGCAGCGAGAAGCGAACAGCGAGAAGCGAGTGCGCGGCGAACCCTGCCCGCACTCGCTTCTCGCTGTTCGCTTCTCGCTAGCTCTTCTCCCCCACCACCCACGTCAGCAGCGCCCCGACCCCCAGCGTCACCACGCCGCCCACCGCCTGCATGGGCAGGTCGCGGATCACCACGATCACCGTCCAGAGCGAGAAGGCCGTGAAGAAGAGCGGCGTCCACGGGTAGCCCCAGGTGCGCCACGGCCGCGGCCGATCGGGTTCGCGCACCCGCAGCACGATCACGCCCACCACGGCCAGCAGCGCGAACAGGGTCAGCGTGAACCCCGCGTAGGTGAGCACGCCCTCGAACGAGTCGGTGAGCACGAACGCCAGAGCCAGCGCACCCTGCAGCAGCACGTGTCTGCTCGGCGACTCCATCGCGCGTCGCGCGGCGAGCGGGCGGAGTGTCGGGATGTCCTCCGCCATCACCTCGATCACCCGCGGCCCGGCCAGCGTCATGGCGCTCACGGTCGACACCAGCAGCAGCGCGATCAGCCCGCTCATCAGCCGACCGCCATCGGGCCCGAAGATCTGCAGCGCCGCGATCGCGCCGACCTCGAGTTGGCCGAACAACGCCGCGAGCGGCGTGGTGCGGAGGAAGATCCAGTTGAGCGCCACGTAGAGCACGGTGACCATCAGCGTGCCGAGCACCAGTGCGCGCGGCACGGTGCGCTCGGCATCGCGCACCTCGCCCTGGAAGTAGGCGGCGGCGTTGAAGCCCGAATACGCGTACGAGACGATCACCAGCGAGATCGCGAACGGGGCGCTGGCAATCTGGTCGAGCGACTGCGCGCTCGGCGCGAACGAGAGGTCGGTCACCGGGCCGGCGAGCAGGCCGGCCGCGATGAAGGCGGCGATCAGCAGCACCTTCATGGTGGTCACGGCGACCTGGACCCGTCCGCCGGTCTCCGGCGCCAGCAGGTGCACGCCGGTCATCACCACGATCACCGCGATCCCTAGCGGCCGTGCCGGGATGCCCAGGAGCGGCCCGGCATAGCGACCGAGGGCCATCGCGGCCAACGCCACCGGCGCGGCGAACCCGACGACGATCGACACCCAGCCGGCCATGGTGCCGAGCGCCGGGTGGTAGATCCGCCCGAGGAAGCGGTACTCGCCACCCGAGCCGCGAATCGTCGCGGCGAGCTCGCCGTACGACAGCGCGCCCGCCATCGCGATCAGGCCGCCGATCGCCCAGAGGGCGAGCAGCGCGAATCCGTCGGTGGTCTGCTGCACCTGGAAGCCGAGGGTGGTCAACACGCCGGTGCCGATGATGTTGGCCACCACGGTGGCGAGGGCGGCGGCGAAGCCGAGGCTGCGCGGCGCGGCGAGGGGAGTGGCGGTGCTCACCCGGCAAAGATAGGCCGGCACTTGTGGCGCGACGAGGGCGGGCGTAGCGTCCCGGCGTGCTCGGCGCCGGCTTCGCGCTCGGCGGTCGCCCCCGCCCCCTCCTCCCCGAAAGACCAGCCGCATGACTCCTCCGGCTCCGGATCCCTCGATCTCGCGGCGCGACTGGCTCAAGGCCGCCAGCGCGGCCAGTGCCATGGGCGCCGCGCTGGCGACGCGCGATGCCGCCGCCGCGCCACCACCGCTCCCGCCGCCGGGCGACGACAGCATGCTCGGCGTCCCGTTCGCACGGCACGGCACGGTGCGCCTCGCGATCGTGGGGACGGGGCTCCGCGGCACGTCGATGCTGCGCGAGTGGCTGGCGGTGGACGGGGTGCAGGTGACGGCGCTCTGCGACATCGTCGCCGAGAAGGCCGAGCGCGGCGCCAGGCTGGTCGAGGAGGCGGGGCAGCCGCGGCCCGCCCTCCACACCGACGGCGAGCGCGCGTTCGAGCAGCTGGTGACCCGTGATGACATCGACATCGTCTACACGGCCACGCCGTGGGACTGGCACGTGCCGGTGTGCCTCGCGGCGATGCGAGCCGGCAAGCACGCCGCCACCGAGGTGCCGGCGGCGACCACGCTCGAGGAGATGTGGGAGCTGGTGCGCGTCTCGGAGGCGACCCGTCGCCACTGCCTGATGATGGAGAACGTCTGCTACGGCTTCAACGAGCTGATGCTCGACCGGATGGTGAAGGACGGCCTGTTCGGCGAAGTGCTCTACGCCGAAGCGGCCTACATCCACGACCTCCGGGCGCTGCTGTTCGAGGACAAGGACGAGGGGCTGTGGCGCCGCACGCCGCACACCGAGCGGCGCGGCAACTTCTACCCCACCCATGGCCTCGGCCCGGTGGCCTGGTACCTCGACATCCACAAGGGCGATCGCTTCGACTACCTGGTGTCGATGTCGACGCCCGAGGCCGGGCTGAGTGCGTGGCGGGAGGCCCACGTGCCGCGGGACTCGACCAAGTGGCGGGAGACCTACGTGGCAGGTGACATCAATTCCTCGCTGGTGCGCACCGTGCGCGGTCGCAACATCCTGCTGCAGCACAACGTGACGCTGCCGACCCCGTACTCGCGGCTCAACGCCGTGCGCGGCACCCGCGGCGCGTTCGAGGACTTCCCCGCCCGGCTCTACGTCGAGGGCCAGGAGGGCGGCCACCGGTGGCGCGAGGTGAGCGACGACCTCAAGGCGCGCTACACCCATCCCCTCTGGGCGCGCGTCGGCGAGGTGGCCCGCGCCCGCGGCGGGCACGGCGGGATGGACTACGTGATGGCCTGGCGCATGGTGGAGACGATGCGCGAGGGGCTGCCCCCCGACTTCGACGTGTACGACGCGGCGGCATGGAGTGCGCCGTGGCCGCTCAGCGAGGCATCACTCGCGCTCTCGAGCGCGCCGGTCAAGTTCCCCGACTTCACGCGCGGCGGCTGGCAGCGCGGAGGTGCCCGGTGAATCCCACCGCCCTCGACTGGGGGATCGTCCTCGCCTCGATCGCGGCGTGCTTCGTCCCCGCGTTCCTGATGGCGCGGCGCGCCGGCCAGAGCACCGCGGAGTTCTTCACGTCAGGCCGCGCGGCGCCGTGGTGGCTGATCGGCGTGTCGATGGTGGCCACGACCTTCAGCACCGACACCCCGAACCTCGTCACCGACCTGGTGCGCACCGGCGGCGTGGCCAACAACTGGCAGTGGTGGGCGTTCCTGCTCACCGGGATGCTCACGGTGTTCTTCTTCGCGCGGCTCTGGCGCCGCTCGGGGGTGCTCACCGACCTGGAGTTCTACGAGCTCCGCTACAGCGGCCGCGCGGCGTCGATCGTGCGCGGCTTCCGCGCCGTGTACCTGGGTCTGTTCTTCAACGGCTTCATCATGGCCACGGTGAACCTCGCCGCGGCCAAGATCGCCAACGTGGTGCTCGGCTGGCCGATGGGGCAGACCCTGCTCATCTGCGCCGGCCTCAACATCCTCTTCGCGGCCACCGGCGGGCTGTGGGGCGTGATGTACGTCGACCTGATCCAGTTCGGCATCGCCATGACGGGCGCGGTGGCGGTGGCGTACTTCGCGCTGCAGCAGCCCGAGGTGGGCGGCCTGGCCGGCCTGGTCGAGCGGCTCCCCGCCGAGACGCTGGCGCTGGTCCCCGACTTCGGCAACTGGGGGATGGCGCTGTCGATCTTCGTGATCCCGCTCACGGTGCAATGGTGGTCGGTGTGGTACCCGGGTGCCGAGCCGGGCGGCGGCTCGTATGTGGCGCAGCGGATGCTCGCGGCGCGCTCCGAGCGCGACGCGCTCGGCGGCACGCTGCTCTTCAACGCCGCGCACTATGCGCTCCGCTCGTGGCCGTGGATCCTCGTGGCGCTCGCCTCGCTGCTGGTCTTCCCCGACCTCGACAGCATCCGCGAGGCATTCCCGGATGTCGATCCGCGCCTGGTGGGGCACGACATGGCCTATCCGGCGATGCTCAAGTTCCTGCCCCACGGCTTCCTCGGCATCATGCTGGCCGGGATGCTGGCGGCGTACGTCTCGACCCTGGTGACGCACCTCAATTGGGGCGCCTCGTACCTGGTGCACGACCTCTGGCGGCGCTTCCTCCGGCCGGGGCGCGATGAGGCGCACTACGTGTTCATGGGCCGGGTCATGACGGTGGTGCTGATGGCATTCGCCGCGGCGCTCACGTTCGTCCTCGACACGGCGCAGCAGGCGTTCCAGCTGCTGCTCTCGATCGGCGCGGGCACCGGCCTGCTCTACCTGTTGCGCTGGTTCTGGTGGCGGGTCAACGCCTGGTGCGAGATCGCGGCGATGGCCACCTCGTTCCTCGTGGCGATCGGGTTCTTCGTGGCGCAGAAGCAGGGTGCCGCCATTCCGTCGCACGTGGTGCTGCTGACCACCGTCGCGATCACCACGGTGGCCTGGGTCACGACTGCGTTCCTCGCCCCGCCCGAGCCGCGCGAGACGCTGCTGACGTTCTACCGCAAGATCCGGCCGGCCGGACCCGGGTGGACCGCGATCCGAGCCGAGGCCGGCGTGCCGCCGTCGCCCGACTCGCTGCCGCAGGCGTTCCTCGCGTGGACGCTGGGTTGCCTCGCCGTCTACGGCGCGCTGTTCGGCACCGGCTCGTGGCTCTACGGCCACGTCGGCACGGCGACGTTCTGGACCGCGGTCGCGGCGATCGCCACCGCGTGGCTGGTGCGGCTGGTGCCGAAGCTGTGGGCCGCCGCCCCGGAAGCGAGTGACGGGTGACAGGAAACGGGTAACGGGGCCGCGGCCTGATGAACGACGCGCGCTCCCCGTCACCTGTCCCCCGTCCCCCGTCCCCCGTGACCCGTCACCTGTCACCGGGCCTGTCATGATCGACACTCCCGTCTCATCCGCCGTCATCCTCGCGCGCGGGCTCGGCACGCGCATGCGGCGCCACGATCCGGCAGCTGCGCTCGACCCGGCGCAGGCGAGCGTCGCGGCGGCCGGGCTCAAGGCGATGATCCCCGACGGTGCCGGACGACCGTTCCTCGACCACCTGCTGAGCGCGCTGGCCGACGCGGGGATCGCCGACGTGGTGCTGGTGGTCGCGCCCGATCACGCCGCGATCCGCGATCACTACGCCAGCCAGCCGCCGACACGCGTGCGCCTCCGCTACGCGGTCCAGGCCGAGCCGCGCGGCACCGCCGACGCGCTGCTGGCCGCCGAGCCGCTGGTCGGCGCGCAGCCGTTCCTGGTGCAGAACGCGGACAACCTCTACCCCGTCGCCGCGCTGCGCGCGCTGGCCGCGCTCGGCGAGCCGGGGCTCGTCGCGTTCACCCGCGACGGGCTGCTGGCCGACGGCAGCATCGCCGCGGAGCGGATTGCCGCATTTGCCCTGCTGCTGATCGACGGCAATGGCTACCTGCAGGACCTCGTCGAGAAACCCGATGCGGCCGCCGTGTCCGCCGCACCCGCCGATGCCCCGGTGAGCATGAACCTCTGGCGCTTCGATCCGCGCATCTTCGACGCCTGCCGTCGCGTCCCGCGTTCACCGCGCGGCGAGCACGAGCTCCCCGAGGCGGTCCGCCTCGCGATCGGTGAGGGGATGCGGGTGCGCGCCATCACCATGCGATCGGGGGTGCTCGACCTCTCCGCGCGCGGCGACGTGGCGGAGGTGGCGGCGAGGCTCGCGCGGCTGCCGGTGGTGCCGTGAGTCCCGCCGGCGTCGCCGCAGCCGCGGCGCGGAGCTGGGCGGCGCACTTCGGCGACCTGCGCGGCGTCCGGCGCTGGTGGGTACCGGGACGCATCGAGGTCCTGGGCAAGCATGTGGACTATGCGGGTGGCCGCTCGCTGCTCGCCACGGTGGATCGCGGATTCCACGTGCTGGCGCGGCCGCGCCGCGACGCCCTGGTGCACCTGGTCGACGCGAGGTCCCGCGACGTGGCACACCTCGCGCTGGATGCCGCACTGCCCAACCAGCCCGGGCGCTGGGTGGACTATCCGATCTCGGTGCTGCGCCGGGTCGCGCGCGACTTCCCCGGCTCGACCACCGGGATGGATGCGGTCATCGCCTCGTCGCTTCCCTCGGCGGCCGGACTCTCCTCCTCCAGCGCGCTGGTGATCGCGAGCTTCCTGCCGCTCGCCGCGTTCAACGACCTCGAGGCGCGCGAGGACTGGCGTGCGGCGATCCGCGACTCCGCCGACCTCGCCGGGTACCTCGGGGCCGTCGAGAATGGCCGTGCGTTTGGCCCGTTTGGCACCGACTTCGGCGTGGGCACCCAGGGCGGCAGCGAGGACCACACCGCCATCCTCTGCTGCCGGGAGGGCCACCTCTCGGAGTTCCGGTTCCTGCCGGTGCGCGCCGAATCGGAGACACCGCTCCCGGAGGAGTGGACGTTCGTGATCGCGGCGTGCGGCGTGCCGGCCCCGAAGGCGGGCAGCGCCAGGGAGAGCTACAACCGCCTCGCGGAGCAGACCGGCGCCCTCCTCGCGGCGTGGAACGCACGCCACGACAGCACCGCGACATCACTGCTCGACGTGCTCGCGGAGCATCCCGACGCCGAACACGAACTGCAGCGCCTGGTGATGGCGCATCCCAACGCCGGTGCGCTGTCGCGGCGGCTGGAGCAGTTCCGGTCCGAATGCATGGAGATCATTCCCGGCGCGGTCACCGCGGTTGCGCGCCGGCATCCCGGCGCCCTCGGGGCGGTGGTGGCCCGATCGCACGAGCTTGCGGTCACCGTGCTCGAGAACCAGATCGCCGAGACGATCGCGCTGGTGCGGCTCGCCCGGGAGGAGCGTGCCATCGCGGCCTCGCCATTCGGCGCCGGATTCGGCGGCAGTGTCTGGGCACTGGTGGAGCGCGATCGCGCCGACGCGTTCCGCGATCGCTGGCTCGCGCGGTACCGTGCGGCGCATCCGGATCGCGCCGATGGCGCGTCGGCGTTCGTCAGCCGGCCAAGCCGCGGGGCGGGCGAACTCGGCTAGGAACGCGCCCCAACGCCCTTGCCCGGGGGGGCAACCCCGCTAGCATTCGGGGATTGCACCCCTGACAGCCCATGACCACATCTTCCCGCGCCTGCCCGAGTTGTCACACCCCGCTCCCCGGCGTGGCGGCGTTCTGCTACGTCTGCGGCACGGCCACGCCGCCGGGATTCGACCTGATGACCGGCGAGCGGGTCGCCGTGCCGCGCAGTGGCGTCACCCCGGCCGACCTGCGGCACCGCGTGCAGCGCATCCTCGGCCCGGGCTACGAGCTCGGCGACCGCATCGGCGCCGGCGGATTCGCCGAGGTGTTCAAGGCCAAGGACCTTCGCCTGAAGCGCAGCGTCGCGGTCAAGGTGCTGCGGCCCGACCTCGGCCTCACCCCGGGCATGCTGGAGCGGTTCCGTCGCGAGGCGGAGGTGATCGCCGCACTCCGGCATCCGCACATCGTGCCGATCTATGACGTGGGCGAGGGCGAGGGAATCGCGTTCATCATCATGCCGTTCATCGAGGGCGAGTCGCTCCGCGCGCGCATGGAGCGCGCGGGAGCGCTGCCGGTGGCCGAAGCCCGACGGATCATGGTGGAGGCGGCGCGGGGACTCGCCGCCGCGCACGACGCCGGCGTGATCCATCGCGACATCAAGCCCGAGAACATCATGCTCGAGGGCCGCGAATCGCGCGCCCTGCTGATGGACTTCGGCATCGCGAAGGCGGTGGGTGGCGACCTCGACACTCCGCCCACCGAGGAGGGGATCGCCCCGACGCTCACCTCGACCGGCATCATCGTCGGCACGCCGCAGTACATGAGCCCCGAGCAGGCCTGCGGCGACAAGTCGATCGATGCACGCACCGACCAGTACTCGCTCGGCGTGGTGGGGTACCGGATGCTCTCCGGCGCGCTGCCGTTCGAGGGCGATTCGACGCGCGCGGTGCTCTACAAGCAGCTCGTGGCCGAACCCACGCCGCTGCTCGACAAGGTCCCCAATGCGCCACCGGGCCTCGCCGCCGCGATCGCGCGCGCGATGCAGAAGGAACCGACGGACCGCCATGCCGACATGACGGCCTTCGCGGTGGCGCTGGAGAAGGCCGACACCGCGGGTGCCGAGGTGGCGGCACCACCGCGCACGAAGCAGGCACCGATCGGCGCGAGGATCGCGGCGCTGGGCACCGCGCTGCGCGAGCGCCGCAACCTCCCGTGGGTGATCGGCGGAGCTGCCGTGGTGCTGCTCGCCGTGATCGCCCTGGTCGCGATCCCGGGCGGCAGCAGCCTTGGTGATTTCGCCCCGACTTCGGCGGTCAATCCGCTCGAGGGCGAGGGCACCGACGCGACCAGCGGCAGCACGAATGCCACCGATGCCGTCGCACCCCAGACCAATGGGGCCGAACGGCCGACCGCGGCGACCGCCT
>CALGOK010000175.1 GCA_937961295.1 uncultured Gemmatimonadota bacterium | reverse complement strand
GCTGGACGATCGCGGCGGTGAGCGCCGCGGCGGCGGTGGGGCCCACCGCCGCGGGTCGGCTGCGATACACCACCGCGCCGTTGCGCGAGTCGGCCACAACCAGCGACACCTCGGCGCGCACGCCGCCGGTGGTGTCGGGGGCGAGTCGCACCGCCGCCGGGATGAACACCAGCCGCGAATCGGTCATCGCGGTGAGGCCGCGCAGGTAGCCGCGGAGCGGATCGGGCACGCGCTCGATTCCCGACGCGCGCATCAGCGCCTGCCCCATGCGGTCGGGATCGGTCACCGTGCCGGGGGCCCGCCGCGCCGCGCGGCGCAGCTCCTCGGGGAGCACCCACGTCACCTCGGGGCCGCGCCCCAGCAGCACCTCCGCCACCAGCGAGTCGGCCCAGTGGAGCCGGGCCACCCGGTCGGCCGGGAGGAACTCGTCGGCCGGGGCATCGGCCATCAGCAGGGTGATCGGGAGGACCGGGACGCGCTGGCCGGCCATCGCGGCCAGGGCGAGGGCGGGAGCGGGCTCGGGCTGGTCCTGGGCGGTGGCGGCCGCGGGGGCGCAGGCACTGCCGAAGACGGCACACAGAGCGAGGACGGCGATGGGGCGCTTCACGCGCCGAAACCTATTCGAGCGAGAGGCCCCCGTCCACGACGATCGTCTGGCCGGTGATGTGCCGCGCGGGATCGGAACAGAGGAAGCTCACCACGCTGGCGATGTCCTCCGGCTCGGCGAGGCGGCCGAGCACCGCGCGCTTGCGGGCGCGCTCGATGACGTTGGCAGGAAGCTGGTCAAGCCGCTCGGTGTGCACGAACCCTGGCGCCACCGCGTTGACGTTCACGTTGCTCGGCCCGAACTCCACCGCGGCCGCGCGGGTGAGCGCCTCGAGCGCGGCCTTGCTCGCGGCGTAGTTGGCCACCCCGAAGCCGGGACGATCGGCCTGGTGGGCGGAGATGTTCACCACCTTCCCCCAGTGCTGCGTGCGGAAGTGCGGCGCGCACGCGGCGATGGTGTGGAACGCGCCGGTCACGTTGGTGTCGAGCACATCCTGCCAGTGCGCCTCGCTCATCCGCCACAGCGCGCCGTCGTGCGCGATCCCCGCATTGTTGACGAGGAAATGCACCGCCCCCCAGCGCTCGATCACGTCGCCGATGAACCGCTCCACCTCGTCGCGCCGGCGCACGTCGCAGCGGCACGAATGCGCCTCGGCACCGCCGTGGCCGAGCGCCGCCTCGGTGAGCAGCGCCATCGATTCGATGTCGCGGCCCGGCATCGGCACCCAGCAGAACGCGACGCGGCAGCCGAGCCGGCCGAACTCGTGCACCATGGCGCGGCCGAGCCCGGTGGCGCCGCCGGTGATGACGGCGACCTTGCCGGCGAAGCCGGGCTCGATCGGCGCCGGCTGGGTGGCCGTGGCAGTGCCGGGCCCGGTGGGAGCGGACGCCGAAAACGCGGCGGCCCAGGGTTCCGGGCGGCCGGGTGGTGTCGGAGGCATCCCGCGAAGCTACGGGCTGTCGGGGGGGGCAGCAAGCGAGGGGTGACCGGATCGCCCGCGTCCGGGCGGTCCGGAGCCGGTTCGCCCCGCCCAACCGCGGTCCGCCCCACCGCGCGAAACCCGAAGCCACGCCCCACCGTCACTCTGCACGTCGTCCGCACCACCACGCCTCATTCCCGACCCGAAAGCCCCTGATGCGATCGTTTTCCCTGCTCCTGCTTGCCCTGCCCGCGACCCTCGCCGCCCAAGCGCCCCGCGCCGAGACGCCCGCCGCCCTCCTCGACCGCGGCATCACCCGCATGGGCGGCGAGGCGCAGCTCCGCGCCGTGGCCAGCGTGCGGCTCGACTTGATCACCCAGTGGCTGCGCACCTCGTTCGCCGAGGCGCCGTTCACCGACATGCCGTCGTACGAGCACAACGTGGAACTCCGCGACTATCGGACGCCGGCGTGGCGCAACACCCGCTACTTCAATCCGCTGAGCAATGTGGTCGGCACGGTCGATGTGGTGCGCGACACCATCGCGATCCGCCAGGTGCGCCGCGGCGCCGGCGCCGACCCGACGTGGGGGCCGCTCAACCGCGCCTACGTGCAGGAACGCCGGGAGCTGTTCGCCTTCGCGCCGGAGCGGCTGCTCCTCGGCCTGCGTGAGGCGCCCGATCTCGCCGCTCGCCCCGACACCACCATCGACGGCGAGCCGCACGCCCGCCTCGCCGCCACGCTCGACGGCTGGCCGTCGGAAACCTTCATCCGCCGGAGCGATGCGCTCCCCCGCCTGGTGCGCTTCCGCGCCGACGCAACCGACGACTTCGGTCTCGCCCCGTGGGCGGTGCACGAGGTGGAGTTCTGGTACTCCAACTGGGCCCCCGTCGCCCCTGGCGTGCTGCTCCCCCGGCAGCGCGACGTGCGACGCGTGGGCAAGCCGTACAAGCGGATGACCGTGCTGCAGGCCACCATCAGCGCCGAGGCGCCGGCCGACTCGTTCGCGGTGAGCGACTCGCTGGCGGCAGCGTACCTCGCCACCGAGCGGCGCGCGATGTGGGATGCCCCACTCGATGGCCTGGCGCGCGTGGATCGCGACGCGTTCGCGGTGATGCCACCGCTCACCGGCAGCGCGGGTGCCGTCCGCATCGGCGGCCGCTGGCTGGTGATCGAGGCCGCGCAGGCCACGGGGGCGATGCAGCTCTTGGCCGACTGGCTCGGCCGCCACGGCGGCGGCGCGCCGATCGCGGGGGCGCTCGCGACCAACGTCTGGACCGGCAATGGCGGCGTGCCGTGGTTCACCGGTCGCGACCTGCCGGTGCACGCGGCACCAGGAGCCGCCGCCACGCTGGCCCGGATCAACGGCGGCCTGAAGGGCATCACCCTGGTGAACTCGCCGCGCTGGATCCGGGTCGGCAACGACTCGCTCTGGCTCGAACCGGTGGATGTTCCCGACTTCCGCGGCTCGATGATCGCCTATGCGCCGTCGCTGCGCTGGCTGTGGCTGCCGTTCGCCGGGATCCCGGCCCACGCGGCGGACCAGGCGGCGATCATCGCCCGGCTCGAGCGGCGCGGCCTCGCGGTCGAACTGATCGGCGGCCAGCGGGCGATCGTCTCCGCGCGCTGAACGGCGGCGGAACCCGGCGCGGCACTCTCCCGTAGGAGGCGCATACCCCGCCAAGGAGTCCGGATGCTGCGCCGCCTCGTGCCGCTTGCCCTCGCCCTGCTCGTCGCCGCCCCCGCCGCGGCGGCGGCGCAGGGCCACGCCTTCGTCAACGTGTCGGTGCTGTCGATGGAGGGCGAGGAGGGGATCCTCGCCGGGCAGACGGTGGTGGTGCGCGACGGCCGGATCAGCGCCATGGGCCCGGCTGCGTCGGTGACGGTCCCGGCGGGCGTCACCCGCATCGACGGCACCGGTAGATTCCTGATGCCCGGCTTGGCGGAGATGCATGCGCACGTCCCGCCGCAGGAACCGGCCGACCAGCTGCTCCGCGACATCATGTTCCTCTACGTCGCCAACGGCATCACCACCATTCGCGGGATGCTCGGCGCACCGTACCAGCTCACGCTGCGCGAGCGGCTGCAGGGCGGCGACATCCTCGGCCCGCGCTTCTACGTCGGCGCGCCGTCGCTCAACGGCAATTCCGCCCCCGACCCCGCCACCTCGGCGCGGCTGATGCGCGAGCACCATGCGGCGGGCTACGACCTGGTGAAGATCCACCCCGGGCTCACGCGCGCGACGTACGACTCCGCGGTCATCGTGGGCCGCCAGCTGGGCATCACCATGGCAGGACACGTTCCCGCCGACGTGGGGATCGCGCACGCGCTGGCGTCGCGCCAGTCGACGGTCGATCACCTCGACGGCTATGTGGAGGGCGCGGTGAGCGCGGAGATGGCGGCCCGCATCGCGCATCCCACCGACCAGGTCCATCCCGGCGAGGCGTGGCGCGACGCCAGCGAGGAACGACTCGCGGCGCTCGCCGAGCGCACCCGGCGCGCGGGGGTCTGGGTGGTGCCGACGTCGTTCCTGTGGCAGAACCTCTTCGCACCGCCCGATCCCGACGAGGCGGCGGCGCGCTCGGAGATGCGCTACGTCCCGGGCCCGTGGGTCACCGGCTGGCAGAACCAGGCGCGCGGCCGCGTCAACGTGCTCACCCAGGCGAACATCACCGCCGAGGATGCGGAGGTGTTGTTCGAGAAGCGCCGGGTGGCGCTGCGGCTGCTGGCCGAAGGCGACAACCGGGTGCTCATGGGCACCGACTCGCCGCAGATGTTCAACGTCCCGGGGTTCGCGCTGCACCGCGAGCTCAAGGTGATGCGCGATGCCGGGCTGACCCCGTGGCAGATCCTGGTGTCGGGCACCCGCAACGTCGCCGAGTACGTGCGGAGCGACCTCAGGCAGGAGGCGCGCTTCGGCACCGTGGCGGTGGGCCAGGATGCCGACCTGGTGCTGCTGGAGGCCAACCCGCTCGAGTCGCTGGACAACCTGGACCACCGTGCCGGGGTGATGGTGCGCGGCCGGTGGGTGTCGCAGGAGGAGATCGGCGCGGGGCTGGAGGGGATCGCAGCCCGGTACGCGCGGTAAGGCAGCCGCGATACCCTGCAGGCGCGCCCCTCGGGGCGCGCGGTGCCGGCATCGCGCGCCGTGAACGGCGCGCCCGCCATTCCCCCTCGCTTCGCTCGAGGTGACAGGCCGCAGTAGTTTCTCCCCATGGCTCGCCTCGGTTGGCTCCTCGCGTCGCTCCTCGGTGCGGTCGGCTGGGGCGCGATCGCGCTCTCGCGCGGCGAGACGATCAACGCCGCGTGGCTGGTCCTCGCCGCGGTCGGCACCTATCTCGCCGGCTACCGCTTCTACGCCCGCTTCATCGCGCGCCGGGTGCTCGAGCTCGACGACCGGCGGATCACGCCGGCGCACCGGCTCGCCAACGGCCGCGACTTCGTCGCCACGCCGCGGTTCGTGCTCTTCGGCCACCACTTCGCCGCGATCGCCGGCGCCGGCCCGCTGGTGGGCCCCGTGCTGGCAGCACAGTTCGGCTACCTCCCGGGCACGCTCTGGATCGTGATCGGCGTGGTGCTCGGCGGCGCGGTGCAGGACTTCGTGATCCTGGTGGGGTCGCTGCGGCGCGACGGCAAGTCGCTGGGGCAGATGGCGCGCGAGGAGATCGGCCCCACCACCGGGATGCTCGCGATGGTGGCGATCCTCGCCATCATGATCATCCTGCTCGCGGTGCTGGCGCTGGTGGTGGTGCGCGCGCTGGAGCACTCGCCGTGGGGCGTGTTCACCATCGTCTGCACCATCCCGATCGCGCTGGTGATGGGCTTCTGGATGAAGGTGTGGCGCCCGGGGAAGACGCTCGAGGCGTCGCTGTTCGGGATCGCGATGCTGATGCTGGCGCTGGTGGCCGGCCGCTGGGTGGCGGAGTCGCCCACCTGGGGGCCGATCTTCACCGCCGACGGCGTCACCATCGCGTGGGGGATCATCGTCTACGGCTTCATCGCGTCGGTGATCCCGGTGTGGATGCTCCTCTGCCCGCGCGACTACCTGTCGACCTTCCTCAAGGTCGGCACCGTGCTGGCACTGGCGGCGGGGATCCTGCTCACCCTCCCCACCATCCAGCTGCCGGCGGTGACGCCGTTCATCGACGGCACCGGGCCGGTGTTCGCGGGCGCGCTCTTCCCCTTCTGCTTCATCACCATCGCCTGCGGCGCGATCAGCGGCTTCCACGCGCTGGTGGCAAGCGGCACCACGCCCAAGATGCTCGACCGCGAGGGCGACGCCCCGGCGATCGGCTACGGCGGCATGCTCACCGAGTCGTTCGTGGCGATCATGGCGCTGATCGCCGCGGCGGCCCTCGACCCTGGCGTCTACTTCGCCATGAACGCCCCGCTGCCGCTGCTCGGCGGCACCGCCGACGCCGCGATCGAGACGATCCGTGGCTGGGGCTTCACCCTGGCACCGGGCCAGATGGAGGCGCTGGCGGCGAGCGTCGGCGAGTCGACGCTGCTCTCGCGCACCGGCGGCGCGCCGTCACTGGCGGTGGGCATGGCGCAGATCTTCTCCGGCGCCTTCGGCTCGACGCTCACCGCGCTCTGGTACCACTTCGCCATCATGTTCGAGGCGCTGTTCATCCTCACCACCGTCGACACCGGCACGCGGGTGGGACGCTTCATGTTCCAGGAGCTCGCGGGCCACGTGGTGCGGCCGCTGGGGCGCACGTCGTGGTACCCGGCCACCGTGGTCGCGTCGGTGGCGATCGTGAGCGGCTGGGGATGGTTCCTGATCCAGGGCGTCACCGACCCGATGGGCGGCATCAACGCGCTGTGGCCGCTCTTCGGCATCAGCAACCAGCTGCTCGCCGCGGTGGCGCTGTCGGTGGGCACCACGCTGATCATCCGCCGCGGCAAGCGGCAGCATGCCTGGGTCACCCTGGTGCCGCTGGCGTGGCTGCTGGTGATCACCACCACCGCGGCGTGGCAGAAGCTCTTCCACGCCGACCCGCGGATCGGCTTCCTGAGCCACGCCGCGGCGCTCCGCGACGGACTCGCCACCGCCGCCGACCCCGCCACCACCGGCCGGCTGATCCTCAACGCCAACATCAACGCGGTGCTCTGCGGAGTGTTCCTGGTGGTGACGTGGGCGGTGGTGCTGTCCAGCATCAGGGTGTGGACAGGAAGAGAGAAGAGAGAAGAGAGCAGCGAGCGGGAGGTGTTCGCATGAGGGCGACACGCGAGGTGCGAGGGCCTGCCCCGCCCCCGCGCGAAGCGCGGGCGGCGGGGGCGAGGGGCGGGGTCGTGGCCCGGCTGGTGACGCTGGTGCGGCGGGTCACCGGGATGCCCGACTACGCCGCCTACGTGGCGCACTGCCGCGCCGCGCACCCCGACCGCCCGGTGCCGAGCGAGCAGGAGTTCTTCGACGAGTACCTGGTGCGGCGCTACGAGGGCGGCCCGACGCGGTGTTGCTAGCAGGCGCGCCCCTCGGGGCGCGCGATGGCCGCACGAACAGGCGCGCCCCTCGGGGCGCGCGATGCTGTCACCCCGAGCCACTGGCACCCCGAGCGAGCGTAGCGAGCGAGGGGGCGGAGCTTGCCAGGCAGCCTCCGCCCCCTCGTTGCACTCGGGGCTGCCGCGAAGAGCGGCAGCCTCCGCCCCCTCGCTCGCGTTGCTCGCTCGGGGTGACACCGCGTCTGCGACGCGGTGTCACTTGAGGAACAGCAGCTCCCGATACGTCGGCAGCGGCCACAGGTCGGCCGAGGTGTAGAGCTAGAGCCCGTCGCAGGCCACGCGGAGCCGCTGCATCGCGGGGAACAGCTTGGACTTGCTCTGGCCGGCGTGATTGAGGACGTCGGCGGCGTCGTGCGCCAGCTCGCCCTCGAGCCCCAGCAGCGCCTGACGCGCCTCGCCCACCATTGCCGTGAAGCGGCGCAGCGCGTCGAGGGTGTCCTCGCACTTCACCCCGGCACCCTGGGTGGCGGTGACCGCCTGCGCCAGCCGGGTCTGGTGCTGGATCGCGGCGGGGAGGATCATGGTGCGGGCGATGGTGGCCATCGTCTCCGCCTCGATGGTGAGCTGCTTGACCCACTTCTCCACCGTGATGTGGAACCGCGACTCGACCTCGGCCTTGCTGAGCACGCCGTACTTCTTGAACAGGTCGACGGTCTTCTTGGCCTTGAGCACCGGGAACGCCTCGACGCTGTCGCGCAGGTGCGGCAGGCCGCGCTGCTCCGCCTCCTGGTGCCACGCGTCGCTGTAGCCGTCGCCGTTGAAGCAGACCCGCTTGTGGTCCTTCACCAGCCGCTGCAGCACCTTGAGCGCCGCCTGCTGCAGCTTGGCCGGTGCCGGGGTGCCGTTGCCCACCGCCTTCTCCAGCTCGCCGGCGATCTCGTCGAGCGACTCCGCCACGATGGTGTTGAGCACCGTGTTGGGCCAGGCCACCGAGTGGGTGCTTCCCACCGCGCGGAACTCGAACTTGTTGCCGGTGAAGGCGAACGGCGAGGTGCGGTTGCGGTCGCCCGAGTGCCGCGGGATCTGCGGCAAGGTGCGCGCGCCGAGGTCGAGGGTGCCGCCGCGGAGCGTGCGCTTGGGGAGCCCCTGCTCCACCTGGTCGAGGATGTCGGTGAGCATCTCGCCGAGGAAGATCGAGATGATCGCCGGCGGCGCCTCGTTGGCGCCGAGGCGGTGATCGTTGCCGGCCGACGCGATGGAGGCGCGGATCAGGTCGGCGTGGAGGTCGACCGCACGGATCACCGCGCAGAGGAACACGAGGAACTGCAGGTTGGTGTGGGTGTCGTCGCGCGGGTCGAGGAGGTTGATGCCGGTGTCGGTGGCCATCGACCAGTTGTTGTGCTTGCCGCTGCCGTTGACGCCGGCGAACGGCTTCTCGTGCAGGATCGCCTTGAGGCCGTGGCGGTCGGCCACGCGCCGCAGCGTCTCCATCAGCAGCATCTGGTGGTCGCTGGCGATGTGCGACGTCTCGAACAGCGGGGCGATCTCGTACTGCCCCGGCGCGACCTCGTTGTGGCGGGTCTTGAGCGGCACGCCCACGCGGTAGAGCTCCTCCTCCACCTCGCTCATGTAGCGCAGCACCCGCGCCGGGATCGCCCCGAAGTAGTGGTCCTCGAGCTGCTGCCCCTTGGGCGGCCGCGCGCCGAACAGCGTGCGCTCGCAGGTGACCAGGTCGGGGCGGCGGTAGAAGTACTCGCGGTCGACGAGGAAGTACTCCTGCTCGGGCCCCACCGTGGTGAGCACGCGGCTCACCCCGTCCTCGCTGCCGAACAGCTTGAGGATCCGCATCGCCTGGCGCGACAGCGCCTCCATCGAGCGCAGCAGCGGGATCTTGGTGTCGAGCGCCTCGCCGGTCCACGACACGAAGCCGGTGGGAATGCAGAGCGTGACCGCGTCGCCGCTCCGGAGCAGGAAGGCCGGCGAGGTGGGATCCCACGCCGTGTAGCCGCGCGCCTCGAAGGTGGCGCGCAGCCCGCCCGACGGGAACGACGACGCGTCGGGCTCGCCCTGCACCAGATCGGAACCGCTGAAGTTGTAGATCACCCCGCCGGTGCCGTCGGGCGAGATCAGCGAGTCGTGCTTCTCCGCGGTGAGCCCCGTGAGCGGCTGGAACCAGTGGGTGAAGTGCGTCGCCCCCCGCTCCACCGCCCAGTCCTTCATCGTCGCCGCCACGATGTCGGCCACCTGCGGCTCGATCGGCTCGCCGTGGTCGATGGTCCGCACCAGCGAGCGGTACACCTCCTTGGGAAGGCGCTTCTGCATCACCGCGCGCGAGAAGGTGTCGGCGCCGTAGAGCGCCTCGAGACGGGACGAAGACGGCAGCGGGACGTCGGACACGGAACCTCTCGGAGGTCAGAGAACGGAGAAGGGAGAGCGGAGGGACCCGCGGGCGCGCCGCCTGCGGCGCGCGATGCCGGCCCAACAACCAACGACCAACGACCAACGACCAACGACCAACGACCAACGACCAACGAAGGAGCCAATCTCCGAACCCTCACACCATGTCAGCAAGTTTACTTAGCCAGCTTATAAAACAGCCATCACCCACATTTCGCGGGCGATGGCAGATGGCCACTGAGCATTCAGGATTTTTGTTAGCTGACTATCTTTTTGTCCTGCCCTCCGTCGAATCGCCGGCCGGCCGGGTCGCCGCCAGCCAGCCCGCGGTGGTGACCACCGCCAGCACGGCCCAGGTGACCAGCGCGGCGTCGCTCCCGGCCCGATCCACCAGCGCCCCGTATCCCACGCCGGCCAGCAGCGCCAGGGTCCCGAGCAGCGCCTGCGCCTCGCCGTAGGCACGCCCGACGCCCCGAGGCGCGAGTCGCGCGACCAGCGTACGCTCGGCCGGTTCGCCGATGCCGGTCACCAGCCCCAGCAACAGGAACGCCGCGGCGAGCGCCCACGGCGTATCCGCCAGCGCCAGCGCGCCGGCGCCCACGGCACCAGCGATTCCCGACACCGCGACCACGTGCCGCTCACCGATCGCATCGACGAGCCGACCCGCGGGGTAGGCCACTCCGCTCTTGACCAGGTGCAGCGCGGCCCAGACCAGCGGGATCGCGGCGACCGCGATTCCGCCGCGCTGCAGGTGGAGCAGCAGCAGCGTCTCGGGAACCCGGGCCGCGACGAGGAACGCCAGCGCGGTCAGCGACGACCAGTAGACCCGCAGGTTGCGCTGCACAGATGGCGCGTCGCCTCGCGCCTCGGGAGACCCGCCGCCGACGTCGGCGTCGCGCAACGTCCACCAGAGCGCCAGCAATACCATCACCCCGGGAATCGCGCTCGCCGCGATCACCGTCGGGACGCCGAACCCCCAGGCGAGAGCCCCCGCGGCGAGCAGCGAACCGACCACCGCTCCGGCATGATCGAACGCGCGATGATACCCGAACGCCCGGCCGCGCTCGCTCGCCGGGACCGATTCGGCCAGCATCGCCTCCCGCGCCGGCGACCGGAGTCCCTTCCCCAGGCGATCGGCCACCCGCAACCCGATTACCAGGGGAACTCCGCGGGCCAGCGCGATCAGCGGCCGCGCCACGACGGCGAGCAGGTAGCCCAGCAGCACCAGGGGAGAGCGCCGGCCGGGCCGGTCCGCGAGACGCCCGGACACGATGCGCAGCAGCGCCGCGGTGAGGTCCGCCGCGCCGTCGAGGAGACCCAGCGCAAGCGCCGGCGCACCCAGCGTCCCCACGAGGTACGCGGGAAGCAACGGGTACACCATCTCGCTCGCGGCATCATTGCAACCGGAGACCCACGAGAGCCCCCGCACGGTGCGCGGGAGCCGACCATCAGGCTGCCTCAGGCGACCGCGGCCCACCGCGCCAGCGCCACCGCGAGCCCGCCGCTGCGAGCCGCCCGGCCCAGGAAGGTCGCCGGCTCGCCACCATCCTCGGCGAACCTCCCCTGCCACCCCTCGTGCGACAGCGCGGCGGCGACCTCGTCGAGCGGGTCACCCGCCACCGTCACCACCACCTCGCGCGCGGCGTGCGGCTCGATCGCCGCCGCCTCCGCCACCCAGCCGATCAGCGCCTCCGCCGGCACCC
>CALGOK010000174.1 GCA_937961295.1 uncultured Gemmatimonadota bacterium | reverse complement strand
CGCTCGCCGCGACCGGGCAGGCGGCCCGGGCCAGGCAGGCACTCGAATCGGCCGGCACCATCTTCGCTGGGGCCGGCCGCCGCGACGAGCTCGCCGAGACCAGGCGCCTGCTCGCCCTGCTGCGGTAGGAGGACGTCAGGGCGATCCGCTGCGCACCACGCCCAGCTCAGTGATGGCTCGACCGACCGTCACGCGCACCGACCCGGAACGGTCCAGGGTCAGGGTGGCTTCGGCAGGGAGCACCCGCACGACCTTGCCGCGGGCATCCTCCACGACCCAGCGACGCTCACGACCCACGACCCGGAACCGGAGCTCTGACCCGTCCGCGAGCGAGAGGCCGGAGTTCAGCACCGCAGGCAGCGGGCCCGGCGGGGGGGGTGCAATGGCGACGGCAACGGGCACCGGCGGGGCACCGGTCTGCGGCGGAGCGACATTTGGACTCAACGCCACCGCCTCGTCGAATGTGGTCAGACCGCGAAGCATCGGGAGGTTCATCTTGTGCCATCGACTGAGCTCCGGCCATCCCGTCGCGTTGTAGTGGAACGTTCCCTGGCACGGGCTGGGACCGAGCAACGGATCGGCACTGCACTGGAAGCGACTGGTCACCTTGCCTGATACCGGCTTCGGCTTCCCGTTGTCCAGCACGACCATCAGGGCGGAGACCGGCCAGAAAACCTCCGTGAACTCCTTTGTCTGGGCGTCCCAGGACGCCGTGGCCCGGGCGAAGACCGCCTGCACGGGGAACGACGCACCGGACACGTGGCGCTGGACCCGGCACTCTCCCTCGAAGTCGTAGGAGTGCTTCGCCATGGTGGGCACCCCCTCGGATGCCCTGAGCTTGAGCTTGGAGCAGTCGATGGTGTACACATTGACCTGTGCCCGGGCCGCGAAAGGCGCGCACGCCATCACCGCGAGCGCAAAAACGGTTCGAATCATGATGTCCCCCTCGAATGGGAAGTGCCGCAGGGTGCGCAGCCAGCCTATTGCAGCGGGACCATCGTCACCGCCACGCTGACATCCTCGACGGCGACACCGGCAACCCGCAGGCGATCCTTGCCGATCCCGTGCTCGACCAACCATGCCCGGACCGACTCGGCACGCTGCTTCGCCAGCAGCAGCGGGTCTCCGAGCGCCTCTTCGCGCGAGGCGCGACCGCGCAGCAGCAACTCTCCCTGCCGCCGGGACAGCACGCTGTGAAGCGCCTGCAGTGTCACCGCGGACCCTTCGTCGAGAAACTCCGCCCCCGGCAGGAACACCAGGCCGCCGAGATCGGCCTGGCCGGCGTCGAGGCCCTCCTCGATCCGCGCTACCTCCGCCTTCACCCGGCCGTCGTCCGGCCCGATGCCGGCGACCGCCTTGGCAAGCCGCTCGGCGGCCTTCGTCGCGGCCGCCTCCAGCGGACGAGCCGCCCGTGCCAGGCCGGTGTCCACCGGTGAGGCCGCCAGGGTGGCGAGCGAATCCTCGACCGCCGTCCTCTTCCCTTCGACCGACGACTCGACTGCGCGCTTGATCTTGCGCAGCACCTGGGCTTCGGCGTTCGACACCGTGACGGCTATCGCCAGGACGCCGGCGGCCAGAACGTACGAGATGCGACGCAGCATGGTGTTCCCCCTCTCAGAGCCGCTCGAGCACGGTGGATGCGACGCCTCGCGCGATCACGAGATCGGCGTCGGCGGTGGAACCCGAGCCCCAACGGGCGATCCCGATCGTCACGGCGTGACCCCGACCGGTGTGGACCGTGAGCGTCCGGGCATCGGGCAGCCAGTAGCCGAATCGCCCGAGCCCGTCGACCGCCATGGCTCCGTCGATCATCTCCCGGTTGATCTGGTCGATTCGGTTGTCCGACCCGCCGGCCTGCTCGCGCAGCATTGTCCGGAACTCCGCGAACGTGGTCGGCCGGTCATAGTCCGAGTTCCACTGCACCTGCACCGAGAGCGACGCCGAGGATCCGGTGGCATCGTGCTGGCACTGCAGCATTGCCTTTCCGGTGGCGGGATCGCCGATCCGGAGGCGCTCGACCCCCGCCTGCATCGACTCCCCCATGAGGCGGCTGGCCGCCTCGACGCTCAGGACGCCGCAGTCGGCGCCGCTCACGACGGCAGCCGCCTCACCCGCTGCGGGCGTGGCGGCACGATCTTGGGCATCACCAGCTCCCCCGCACGCGACGATGGGCGCGAGGAACACGATGCCGACCATGCGCGAGGTCATCGGCCCTCCCCGCGCAGCTGGCCAACCACGGTCACCTGCCGACCGAGCGAGACGGTCACCTGGCCCTTGGTGTCGGTCGCGGCGGTGGCGCCGCCGGGGAAGACGCGCACCACGCGACCCCGTGGATCGGTGATCACCCACCGCAGCGCGCCGTCCATGGTGCGCGCAGCGAGCGTGTTGCCGTCGGCCAGCGGCAACGACGTGCCAGCCCGAAGCGGCTGGGGTCCCGGTGGGGGAAACGCCGGTGGCGGTGCCGCGACGGTGCGGCCAGCATTGTCCTGCGGAGGGGCGCCCCGAGTCACCGGCGGCGGCGGTGCATCGGTCGGCACGGGGACCACCACGAGCTTGGGACTCGGCTTGGGCTCGGGAGGCGGTGGCACCGTGCCGTTCGACCCGGGCGGTGGCGACTTGCTGCTGAGCTGGGTGGCCAGGTCGAGCGGAGCCAACCGGAAGGTGATGGGACGCTGCTGCGCGTAGTACCAGTCAAGCGGCTTGAGGCCGGTGCCGTTGTCATACTCGATGCCATTGCAGGCCGGCGTGACCCCTACCGAAGGCCAGAGTGTCGGATCGCCGCTGCACTTGAATGTGCTCTTGAGCTGACCGCCGATGATCGTCCCGTTCCACTCGAATCCGCCCAGGATCTGGAACCACTCCTTGAGCTCGTTGTCGCTGGCGTCCCAGCGCGCAGTCGCCTTTACCGGGAAGGTGTGGACCACCTTTGGGTTGTTCTTACCGTCGCTGATGAGCAACCGGCAACTGCCGAGAAACTCGTACGTGTGCACGGCGTGGGCAGGGATCCCCGCCGCCGCCTGCAGCTGGATCTGCTTGCCGCATTCGGCGATCGCCGTGGTGAAGGCCTGTCCCGCCAGCGGTGACGCGAACGCCACGAGGGTGAGGACCAGCAGGCCGTGCCGGGGGAGGACGATCGAGCGCATGGCGTCGACTCCGGGTGAGGTTCATCCCGGTAAACGGGATCCACCCGGGGAAGGGGCCATGGCGCGGTCCAGGTCGACCCGAGGAGTCCTATTCGCCCACCAGCTCCGGGCACCGGGCGCCGAGCCGGCCCAGTGATGCCCCGCCCACCCGGCAGAGGAAGGCGCGGCCCCAGGCGTCTGCGTCGGCTTCGCGCATCGGCTCGCCGAGCCGGTAGGTCTGCAGTACGCCGTAGTCGCGGAACTGGACATGATGACCGAGCTCGTGCGCCAGCGTCGAGGCGACCCGGTCGAGGCTGCGCCCCACGTCGAGCACCACGACGCGCGGCCACGGCACCGCCAGCCCGTTCGCCTCGGCCCGGCGCAAGAGGAACCGACCCAGGCGCGCGTCGCTGCCGAGAATCATCGGTCGTTCCGGCATCAGCGTGGGCTGGCGCTCCGCCCACGCATCCACCAGGGAATCGACGCGCTCGCGCTCGGCGCGCCGATAGGCGCGCGCATCCTCGCGCGCGACGTCGAGCAGCGCATCCCCGGGATCGCGCTTCCCCCGGTTGGTGAGATCACCCGCACAGATCCGTCGCCAGAAGATTCCCGCTGCCGAGCAGCGCGCGGGATCTACTGCGGCATCGTCCACCCCATGCCACGAGCGCGCGAGGATCGCCACGGCCACCGAGTCGGTTCGCCACAGCGGAGCCTCCGCGATGTCGGGGAGGTGCTCGACCACCGCGGGCCAGTCCGCCGAGCGGACCGCCCCGAGAAGCGGGGTGTCGCCGGCCGGTTGCAGTCCCGCGACGGTCCCCTGCAGCGCCTCCTCGCTCGGGAACCACGGCAGCCAGCGCGCGACATCGAGATCAATCCGGCGGATGCGCAGTGCCAGCTCGAGCGCCACGGCTGGATCGGTCGCGGCACCCGCGCCAATGCCAAGGAGGATGCGCGCCTCGGTGAACCATGCCCATGCCGCACCGGCATTGCCGCGCCGCAACAGCGCCTCGCCGACCCGCGTGGCATGCAGCGCACACGACCGCGCCCGGTCGGGCGTCGCCACCGATCGTCTCGCGCACGCCACCTGCCCCTGCACCGGGCCGCAGAACCGCTTGTCGCCGAACGTGGGGAGCGGAAGCCCCGGCCGCGGGGCGACGCACGCGCGCACCGGACGCGGTGGCGGGCGTTCCCGGCCGAGCGCGACCCAGCGCGGCGGACTCGGCGCGGCGGCTTCCTCGAGGATGATCACGGGCCAGGGCGTCGGCGCGCCGAGCGGTTCGCCGCGGATCGCCGGGTCGCGGAGCACCACGACGCTCATGACCAGTCCGCCCGCGAGCAGCGCGAACGCGAGCGTCGCCGCGACCCATCGCAGGGCACGGCGCAGCCAGGTCACCCGGTGCGGGCGGGGCAGGAACGGATGCAGGCGGCGGCTCCCCAGTGGCTCATGGTCCCGATGATGCGCGACAGCCGGGCGACGTCGCCCGCATCTGGGGAGACGCGATCCGGAGCACCGGACGCACGACTGTGGCGGGGAACAGCATCCGGGTGGGAGCGCTGCTCAGTCAGTGGATGCGTCAAGCCGCTCCTGCTCGTCGGGCGAGAGCACCTCGCGCACCGCCGCCGTGTCGTAGAACGAGCGGATCTCGACGAGCCGGTCCCCGTCCACCCGCACCCAGTCGCAGGATTCGACCATCCCGGCCGGCGTGCGATTGCCGAACCAGATCGCGGCGCGGTCGCCCTCGGCGACCACGTCGCGGATCACCAGCTCGCGCACGCTCTTGCGCGCCATCGGCTCGATCACCGCGAGGTACTCGTCACGCCCCTCGAGGCGACCGAACGGCGAGGGGTGGACAAAGTCCGCTGCCAACCGCTCGCGCAGCCAGCCCATGTCCATGCGGATCCACGCCTCGATCCACCCGCGCGCCAGCTGGGAAGCTGTCGTCGTTCCGCTCATTGTCTCCCCCCTCGCCCTCCGGATACCACGGGCCGGGTGTCACGCCACCGACGCCTCGCCGCCGCGGAACAGGTCGATCTGCGGCGGGTGGAGCGGCAACCCCGCCGCGCGCAGGACGTCGTCCACCCACGCGCCGCGCCGCGACGGTTCGAGCCGGTGGCACGCCACCCCGAACGCCGCGACCAGCTCGTCGATGGTGCGGTCGATCGCGGCCTGAAACTCCCCGCTCACGTCGCGCCGGCCGTCAAAGCTCGGCGGGTCGACGATCGGCACCTTGATGAGCGCGTCGTACGTGCCGAGCCACTCGCCCACCAGCGCGTCGTAGGCGGGCTGCCGCCCGACCTGGTGCACCAGGTAGGCGTAGTTGTCGAGCACCGCGCGATCGCAGATCACCACGTCGCCCTCCGCCGCCGCGGCGAGCTCGGCCGCCACCTGCGAGTGGAGGATCCATGCCTGCGCCTGCAGCGTGGTATCGCGATTGATCGGCAGCGGGCAGCGGCGGGCCACCTCGGTGACCAGCTCCACCACGCGGTCCTGGCGCTTGAGCCGGGCCGCCAGCTCGTAGCAGAGCGTGGTCTTGCCGATGCCATGTGATCCGATGAGGGCGATCTTCATGGCTGGAATATGGGGCGCCGTTCGCCGGTGTGCTCACCCGCGGCATCGCCGCGATGCGTGCCGGCATCCACCCGGCGCAGCAGCCACACGAGCACCGCCCCGGTCGCCGAGCCGTAGACCGCTCCGAATCCGGGCGGGCCGTTGTAGTCACCGAACAGCATCGCCGGTCCCCAGGCGACCACAGTCACGGCGACCCACCACCCGGCGGCCGGCGTGATCTCGCGCAGCAGCCACCACTGTGCCGCCGCGAGGCATGGCCCGAGCAGCCAGACGGCGGCGTACCACTGGACCGCCGGGCCAGCGCCCTGCACCAGCAGCATCGCGCCCCCGACCGCGGCGAGAGCCGCGAGCGTGGCCACCACCCAGCGCCAGGGGCGCCGCAGGTGGCGACGGATCACCAGCGCCTGCAGCGCGGCCATGGTCAGCGCTCCCACCGCGACGCCAAGGGATCCCGCCAGCAGCACCTCGGGCACCCTCGCCAGCAGCTTGGGCTCGGTGCGGATGTACCAGCCCCAGTACACGCCGCTCCCCCAGCCCCATGCCGCGGCCATCAGCCACAGGAACCAGATCCGCCACCCCGGCGCGCGCTGCGGCACCATCGCCAGCCGCGCGGCGACCACCATGAACCCCGCGATCAGGTTGAAGCCGATGTCGCGAACGTCGAACACACGGTCGGGGAGGAGGCACTGGACTGCTTCGTCGAGGGTGCCGAGTAGTGCCGTGGCGGCGATCGCCATGGCGGCCGGCACCGGGACGTGACGGCCGTTGCGGACGCGCTCGAGCAGTGCCGCGTGGATCAGCGCGGCCAGCACGCCGTACTCCACCAGATGGGTGCGCTCGCCGGGGTTCTCGATCCGCACCGCGACCACCCAGAACGCCAGTACCACGCCAGCCGCGACCCCGATGTCGCCCCACCCCGGGCGGCGGCGGATGAACCACCCCAGCAGCCCGAGCACCAGCGCGGCAACCGCCACCCACGACACCAGCTCGAGCAGGCCGCGACCGCGGAGCGCCGCGACCAGGTCCTGCGCCAGCCCCAGCGTCGCGAGGATCGCCGCCTGCACCACGGCGGCCAGCAGCCAGAGGCGCCGCTCCCGCGCGGAGGTGAACAGGGGCCGACTGCTCACGGCGAGCCGGCGGCCTCCTGGGCGATGATCCGCTGCGTGAACTCCACCGCGAGGTTGTTGGGAATCGGGAAGGTGAGGTTGTACTGCGCGATCTTCCAGCCCGTGTCACCGTTGATCATCACGTCGGTGCCTCGCGTCTCGTCGTATCGTGCGTTGTGCATCCTCTCGTCGAACCACTCTGTGTGCACGTCGGCGTCGACGAACACGTGCCGCTCGGTCATCAGGTAGGTCCAGCCGGTCGAGTTCGACGCATAGCCGCGGAAGGCGTCGAGGTCCCACCGCTCGGTGGCGTCGGTGCCGAAGAACACCGCGTCGGGAGCGTAGAGGCCAAAGTAGCGATCCCAGTCGGCCTCCGACGCCGCCTGGTGCAGCGCGCTCAGCACGCTGTCCACCGCGACCTCCTCGGCGGCGAGGTCGGGAGCCGGAGCAACGGGCGCGCTGCTGCACGCCGCGACGAACAGCAACGGAATCGAGTGACGGAGCATGGAGGACGACCTCAAGAGGTGACGGGTAACGGGTGACGGGAGACGGGGATGACGCATCACTCCACGCCAAGCTGGCGTCGGTACTCGGCCTCGTCGAAGTGGCCGTCGGATTCGATGATCCGGCCCTCATCGTTGAGGAGCCAGCGCTCGTAGCCGCTCAGGCGCACCGCTCGGCCGGTGCCGCCAGGCCCGGTGTTGGTGCCGGTCCACGTCCAGTGGAACACCACCCGGTCACCGTCACGGCCGAGCGAGTCGAGCACCACGCGCATGTCGGGAAAGGCTTCCATGTAGCTGCGCGCGGTCTCGGTGATCGCCGCGCGCCCCGTGGCTGGCGTGCCGCCGTTGACGATCAGCGAGCCGTCGTCGGTGTAGTACGCGGCGAGTGCCTCGGGGTCCTGCCCGCTCCACGCCGCGGCATACCCGGCGGCGAAGTCGTGCAGCCCATCGTTGTCCACGCTGTCCCCGCAAGCGGCCGGGGCGAGCAGCAGCGTGGCAAGCACGAGGTGGATGCCGGGATGGTGGGGACGGGGCACGGCGCGCTCCCTCGGAGAGGTGGCAGGTGTCCTTGAACCTACTCCCTCAGCGGAAACGCGCGGCGGCGACCCGGTTCAGCGCCGCGGGATCCCCTTGGCGAAGCGGGCGATCTCGGCATTGGCGGAAATGTCCCGGCTGGTGGGCCCGAACGACGGGGGCCCGGGCACCGCGCCGCCCGGCCAGGTGTGGCCACCGCCCACGATGCTGTCGAGCCCGGTGCGCACCCCGTCCCGGCAGGGCCGGTACCAGCTGAGAAACACGGTGGTGCCGTCGCCGGGAACGTCAGGCACGTCGGCACGGATCCGCTGCCCGCTGCAGCCGTTCACCCGGCCCCAGAACTCCACCGTCTCGCCCATGGAGAGGAGGACGCTGTTGCCCGCGGCGGGGAAGAACGGATCGGCGGTGCCCATCACGTAGAGCGCGCTCACGGGACGGCTTGCCTCGCACTCGTTGGCGATGCGCCGCGGCATGGTGGCCGCCACGACCACGATGCCGGCGATGCGATCGGAGAGCTTGCAGGCCAGCTGCTGCGCCATCACGCCACCGTTGGACAGCCCCACCGCCAGGATGCGGCGCTCGTCGATCACGTAGGCGCGGTCAACGCGCTCGATCACCTCGCGCACGTACCCCAGCTCGTCGAGGCCGAGGAAGCCGAGATCGCCGAAGATGTCCCATGCGCCCATCGCCGCCTCGAGGTACACCACGATGAAGCCCTCGGCATCGGCCATCGCGTCGAGTCCCGATTGCTGGCGGAGCAACTCGCCGGTCTGGCTCGTGCCGTGGAACGCCAGCACCACGGGCGCCGCCGGACCGAGCTCGGCCCGTTCCGGCACGTGCACGTTGAAGAACCGGGTGAAGTTCGCCTGCATGAACGACTCCATCCGGTCCTCGCCCGCGTACGTCGCCATCACGGGGCCGTCGTCGCACCCGGCGGCGGCGAGCACGAAGCACGCCGCGGCCGCGAGGCGCCGGGGGAAGCGGCGAGGGACGCCGGGCCGTCGCCCGGCGGTCGAGGCAGCGGTGCGGGAATCACGGGTGTGGTCCACGGGTCGCGTCGTCCTTTCCACGTCAGCCGTCGAGGGTCGGAGGCAGGCCCAGCCACCGGAGAGACCCTCGCATCGGCGATCGCGTCAGTCAGAATCGCGTCAGGCCGTGGACCGCACCGATCACGCCACGGAGCGCCGTCAGCGGAAGGAGAACACCAGCGGGAACAACACCACCACGATCGCCGCCCAGCCGGCGTACACCGGAAGGTATCCGGTCTGCCAGCGCTCCAGCGCGCCGAACGCCACCCGGCCCCGCATGAACCGGAGGTACAGCGCCGCCGACCATCCCAGGTTGACCAGCAGGATGAGGTTGATCCCCAGCACCGCCGTGCGATTGGGGGTGAACCCGAACTCGCTGATCCGCGCCCCGATCGCCCAGAGCGCCACCGCATCGGCCACCAGGGCGCTGCCGAGGAGGACAAGCTGCAGCGCATCGAACGGCCCGGCGGGCACAGCGGGATCGCGGGCCGAGAGCGAGTACAGGAAGAGGGACAGGACCAGGAGCAGCAGGACGTCGAACGCCAGCAGCGCGTCGCGCTCGATGGCGACACCCCGGCCCGTCCACAGCAGCGTGCCGAGGAATGCCAGCAGCACCAGGATCACCAGCGGCGTGAACAGCCGGGTGAGCACCGGTGCCATGTTCTCGACCACGCTCTGCTTGGCCTCGACCAGCCATGCCGCCACGATCAGGGCGCCCGCGACCAGGCACGGGAACCACGACTCCATGAACGGCTCGATGTCGACGCCGATCACCTGGAAGATCATCGCCATGAATCCGATGACGACTCCGCCACCCAGCGCGATCAGGGCGTAGTAGATCAGCAACTCGCCCGAGAAGCGGATGAAGTCCATCCGGCGCGACGATTCGGCCCAGGCGCCGCCGGCGTAGGCGATCCCCACGCCGAGCCAGAGCGCCACGGGCAAGTGCAACGCGGTGAGGATCGCGGTCGATCCTTGCGGCACGAACGGGTAGGCATTGACGAGGAGCACTGCGGCCGCCACTCCCGTGCCGAGCACCGCGAGGGTGCGGGCACCGACCCGGCGCTTCCATGCGAAGTAGCCGATCAGGAGCGGCAGCACGAACAGCGCGGCGTTGCGCAGATAGGCGCTGTCGGTGAGCCGCAGCTCGATGGCGATCTTCACCACCACGCCGGCAGCGAAGGCGAACAGCCATGCGCCGAGCGCATCGGCGCGCGCCGGGACGGCCGACGCATCGCTGTCGGCCGGGACCACCACCAGCTGCTTCCACAGCCGCTCGGAATGCTCGCGCGCGAACTCGCGCGACAGTGCGTCGAGCGATCCGAGCCGCTTGACCGCGATCAGGAACGCCTCGTCGGCGGCGAGCCCGGAATCCTGCAGCGCCGCAACTTGCTCGCGCAGGTGGTCCTCCAGCTCGGCGATGTCCACCGCGTGGATCGCCTGGCGCCGGCGCAGGTAGGTGCGCCACTGCTCGATCTGATCCTCGAGCCCGGTCGCCTCGTTCGGGGTTGCCACCGCTCACGCTCCCTGAAGTCGTGGCACCACGCCGTGGGGCGTGGCGATCATCTGCCAGATCCCGCGCAGCGTCGTGTCGACGGCCTGCCACTGCCGCCGCTCCTCCGCCAACTGCTCGCGCCCCTGCGCGGTGACCCGGTAGTACTTGCGGCGGCGACCGCTCTCCGCCGTCTCCCAGCGGGCCGCGATGTGTCCCTGACGCTCCAGCCGGTGCAGCACCGGGTAGAGCATCCCGTCGGTCCACTCCATCGCCCCCTGCGACAGCTCGCGCACCCGCTGCAGGATGGCATAGCCATAACTGTCGCCCTCGGCGAGGATCGCCAGGACGATCGGGGTGGACGACGCGGCGATGAGGTCCTTGTTGATCTCCATCCGCTCACCGGGAGTAGGGCCAAATCCGACACTACCTAACACCACTATACATTGTGGCTCTATGTATGACAAGGCCGACCTACCCCGGCCCCTTCGGCCCTCTGGTCGGTGGGCGGCCCGGGCCACATCTTTTCCGTCAGGTCGCCGTCCCCGAGGCCGGCGCCGGTCGCAACCCATGTCGAGGGCCCAACCCATGATGTCCCGGTCCGTCCGTCTCCTGGCCGCCGTTTCGGCGGTCTTCGTCGTTCAGTCCCTCCTGCCCACCCCCGTCAGCGCGCAACTCGGGGGCCTCGGCCGCAAGCTCAAGCAAGCCGCCGAGGGGGCGGTGGAGCAGCAGCTGCCGTTCACGCCCCAGCCGGCGCCAGAGTATTCGGACCGCGTGCTGGAGATCACCCCGGACCGCCTCGACGCGCTGCTGCGCGGCTTCAAGGCCGAGGCCGACAACGCGAAGACCGCCAAGAAGGAATACGAGGACCAGCTCAAGAACGCCGCCGCGGCCAGTGCCAAGTACGACGCCGACTTGGCCGCGTACAACAAGGCCGCGGCGACCTGGGCGACGTGCGCCGACGCCTTCCACGCCAACGAGCTCAAGGCATCGTTGGCCAACGCCGACGCGATCGAGAAGCTCATCGCCGAGTTCGACACCGAGGCGTTCGAGAAGTACGTGGAGGACCTGGCGAGGCGCGGCGAGAAGCTCGCGCAGCGGGCCATGAACGGCACCGTCGATCCGGCGACGCAGCGCGAGTGGGATGCGTACGTCAAGGAAGTCGAGATCATGAAGAAGGAGCAGGACCGGCGCGTCAAGGCGATGATGGCCGGCGCGGATGCCGAGCAACGGCGCGCGCGCACCGAGAATCCCCGATTGGTGGCCGCCTGTGGCCGGGAACCGACCGCACCGGCACAGCCGATGGACGCGACCAGCGGCCCCGAAGGCGTGCTGCTGCGCCACGGTTCGCGCGCCGCGTCGCTGCAGGGCACCGACCCGTCGGAGGAGGCGGCGTTCCAGCGCTACACCATCATGCGCGAGCGGGTGATCGCGTGGCTCGCGGAGAAGGGCCGTCCCACGCGGATGGGCTTCTCGCCCGACGAGGTGACGGTGCTGCAGGGCGCCGCCGATCAGCTCAAGCAGGCGGAGAAGGACCTCAAGAAGGCGGGAGTGTCGCTCTGATCCGATTGGCGGCGGCGTGCGTGCTCGCGGCGCTGCCGCTCGCGTTGCCGGCGCAGTCGCTCGCAGTCCAGCGGGATGGGGAGTGGGTGCGGTGGTGGGACCGAAGCGCACAGCCGGCGCGCTGGGCGTCGCCGCTTTCCGAGATGGCCGATGCGGTGCAGTGGCGCATTGCGTCGACCGGTGTCGAGTGGGGCGAGCTCACCCTCAGTGGGGCCGGCGAGGCGTGGCGGATCCGGGTGATCCTGGTGCGGATTGATCCCTCCGCGGTGCGATTCGAGATGATGGTGCCGCCCCGCAGGGCCAACGGCTTTGCGGGGCGGTGGACCGTTGACGAGGCACCGCGCGACGCGCTGGTCGCGTTCAACGCCGGCCAGTTCACCAGCGGGCCGTGGGGGTGGCTGGTCACCGGCGGGGTGCTGCGCCAGCCGGCCGGCACCGGTCCGTTTGCCCCGGGCGTGGCGATCAACGCCGCGGGCGAAGTGCGGCTCGTCCCGCGCGACAGCCTCGCGCTGCTCACCGATGTCGTCGAGGGATTCCAGTCATACCCCGCGCTGTTGCAGGGCGACGGCGAGGTGCTCCCCGCACTTCGCACCCCGGGCGCGGGGGTTGATCTCACGCACCGCGACAGCCGGCTGGCGTTCGGCCTGCTGCGCGACGGTCGCGTGCTCCTGGCGCTGACGCGTTTCGAGGGACTCGGCGGCGTGCTCGAGGTGGTGCCGTTCGGCTTCACCACTCCCGAGATGGCGGCGATCATGGGCGCGCTCGGTGCGTCGCGTGCGGTGCTGCTCGACGGCGGGATCTCCGGCCAGCTGATGGTCCGCGACCAGGGCCGCACGCGCGAGTGGAACGGCCTGCGCGGCGTGGCGGCGGGGATGGTGGTGAAGGCGCGAGTGGCTGCGCGCTAGAACGCCCTGCCGATCGCGACGCCGACCCACGGCTGCACCCGGCGATCGACGAACAATGGCGTGAACGCGATCTGCAGGATCAGGCCGCGTGGCCTGGGCTGGTAGCGATAGCCCACGGTGGCGGTGCCGTACACGGTCGTGGTCGGCCCGCCCTCGAGGAAGAACACCTCGTCGAATCGCACCACCCCTGCCCCTGCACCGACGTGCAGCGCGTGCGTGCCGTTCGTTGGCTGCCACCCGAGCATCCCCACCGCCACCCCGTAGCGGAGGCCGTCGAGCGGTACCCCGCCGAGGCCCAGCCGCAGGTCGAACCCGGCGCCCACGTCGCGCTCGAAGTTCACGGAGTAGGCCAGGCCGTGGCCGCCGAGCTCGAGGTATGCCCGGGTGCTGCCCTCGCCCTGCGCGCGCAGCGTTGCGGCCGGCACGATCGCGATCACTGCCGCCGCAACGGCGCGGCGAGACCACGACACCCGGGGTCGTCTCGACATTCGATGCATGGAGTGACCCGTGTGGAGGGGCAGGGCCGATCGCGCGCAGCTACCGGCTGGCCAGCCTGCCCAGATGCGAGTCGAGTTGCTTGATCATCTTGTCGATCGCCCCGGCCACCGCCTGGTTGACTTCCGGCGCCTGATGACTGGCGACGATCGGCTGCTGTCCGGCCAGCCGGACCTCGAGGAGGCAGCGCTTGTCACGCGCCCCTGACTTGGTGGTGCTGTTCTCGTCGCCCAGGTGCGCCTCGATCCGGGTGATCCGGTCGGCGAAGCGGCCGAGCGCGTCCTGCAGCTCGCCCTCCATCCAGCGACTGAGCGATTCACGACCCGGAATGTTGTGGTCGGTGTTGATCTGGATCTGCATGTGGGGTCCTGTGGGGAGAGCACGGCCGGAATGCGGTGACGGTGTCAGGGAACAATAACCGCTGCGGCTGCCGAGGTCCCGAGCCAGAGAGGCGCCTTGGCCATGGTGGGTGCGGCGTGCCCGCAGCCGTCTCCGGCGCCACCCTGCGCGTGCGATGCGCTGGCCAGTGTCGCCTAGCGCGGCCGCGGCGGCGGCTCGGGAAACTTCATCCGCGCCAGGATCGCCTGCACCCGCGGGTGACCGTGCATGCCAAACCGTGGCCAGTTGCTCGCCATCGGCTGATGGCCATCCACCTCGGAGTGGACGGCGCTGTTGAGCCAGATCAGGTTCGAGTCGCGCTCGTCCCACCCTCGTTCGAGCCACTCGATGGCGGCTGCGGTGTCGCCGAGTACCAGATAGGTCCCTGCGATGGCCAACGTGTTCCGGTTGGCCATCCCCTCGAGAGAATCGACGAGCTGCAGGGCACGGTGCCGACTCCCTCCACTGGCGTGCATCTTGGCCGCGAACGCCAGCCGCCCGGCCGACTCCATCATCGCGGCCGCTTCGGCGACATCCCCGCGCTCATACAGCCTGAACGCGTTCGCCAACATCACCGCCCCCGATTCCGGTGCGAGCTCTGCGGCCCGTGCAGCGGCGACCCGCGCAGCCTCCGACCGACCAAGAGTGTTGTACTGCACCGCCAATTCCGCCCAAATATCCCCATCGAGGGGGTCGAGGTCGCGCGCGAGTTCGATTTGCCGCACCCCCTCCTCGACGCGTCGCATCGCCCGGAGGAAGTTCCCGTAGTGGATCCGCGCCTCGGCGAGCCCCGGATTGATCTCGAGGGCGACTCGGTACTCGCGTTCGGCCGTGGCCCAGTCGAAGAAGTAGTGGAACTTGAGGTTGGCCAGGACCAGGTGGGCCTCGGCGAGATCGGGGTCGATCTCGATCGCCCGTTCCAGCGCGGTGACCGCCTCCGGGAGGGCAGACGCTGCTGCTCGGTGCCCGAACCAACCTCCGGCGTTGTGCAGCACCCTGGCCCGGGCGAGGTGGGCTTCCGCATACCCGGGCTCGATCCGCAGGGCCTCGTCGTAGTGCGCCAGCTTCAGGGAATCGAGGCCCCAAACGTGGCGGAGTGCCTCGCCGCGGGGGTACGCCGCCACCGCCGCCGGGGCGAGCGAACGCGGCTCCACCGGGGCGAGCTCAGCCTTGGGATCCATCTGCGTCGTGATCTCGCGAGCAACCACCTTCGGAAGCCGCTCGACCAGCTCGAGCCAGTTCGCGCGCGAGGTCCACGACCGCTTGTCCCACAGCGTCTCGCCCGACACCGGGTCGAGCAAGCGAATCTCGACCCCGATGCTGTCGCCGATGCGGCGAACAACGGGCTCGAGCACCAGGTCAACCCGCAGGGCAGCGGCGATGCTGTCAAGCGCCAGCCCACGGTCGTGCACGGCGGCAATTGACGTGCGCGGGGTCACCAGAACCCTGCCCAATCGACCAGTCTCCGCAATCAGCGCGCTGTGCAGCCCCTCAACCAGGTATGCGCCCGCGGAATCGCCGGTGAGATCCTCGACAGGCAGGATGGCGAGGCGAGGACCAGTGCCCAGTGTGTCGACAGATGGTGGGGAGCCACGATCGAGCCCCGTGAGCAAAAGCCCGACGACCACCAGGCATCCGATCAGAAGTGCGGCGAAGGCGACGGGCTGGCGGCGGCGCGACGGGACCGGCTCGGCTGCCTGGTCCGGGGCGCCACCCGCCCGGATCGTGGGCGGTACCCCACCTGAACCCGAATGCGGGTGCTGCTCGACCTCTTGGATCTCCGCGCGAAGCTCCTCCGCAGCAGGCGCCGCGTCCGCATCAATCTCCACCGCACGCCCACTCCAGCGGACCGCGGCTGTCCGGTCGCCACTACCGATGGCCTGCCGTGCGAGCTCCAGTGCTGCTTCCCGCGCCTGCTCGCGGAACCAGTGCCGCTCACCATCAAGCCAGTGTTCCCACTCCACCGATCCGCCGAGGTGGAACCCAGGCAGCACTTCACCGCCGTAGAGCGTCACGGCCCGTTCGAGATCGCCGCCAGCGATGGCGGCGCGAAACTCCCGACCGTCGACGCTGACCAAGGCAGGATCCAGCCCGAGCCGGTCCTGGCCACGACTGACCAAGGCGTCCGACCCGAGGGCCGTCCGAAGCTGGAAGACAAACTGGTTGAGCGAGTTTCGGGCGTGCTGCTGGTCGGACTCCGGCCAGAAGAGCGCCTGGATGGTGTCACGACTGACGAAGCCGTCACCACTGCCGGTGGCCAGCCCCAAGAACGCGAGGAGTGCCATCCGCTTGGGCTGCGCCGAGACCGACGTGATCTCGGCACCACCAACCGTTGCAACGCTCTGGGCACCCAGGAGGCGGACTGCGATCATCCGATTTCCCGCATTCAGCAGGGGAGCACCCCGCCAATTAGCCGGACGATAAGGATCCGATAACCGATTCTCCTGAACATACCACTTCCGCTCGGGGGCGCCACGCCCGGCAGGCTCGAGCCTGCGGCGCGCCGGCATGGGGCCGGCCGCCCCGAGCGCCAGATGGAGGTGTCTATGCGCAGCACACTGATGCTCGTGCCGCTCGTTGTGTTTGCCGCGGCATGCCAGGGAACCGGAACGACCCTGCCGCTCGATGATCAACACATCGCACCCTCCCTCGACCAGCAGGTGACCCGGATAATGGAGAACACCGGTCCGTTCGTCTTCCTGCTGGCTGACGGCAGTGGTTGGAACGTCGTGATTGCCCAGGATCCGCGACACCGCTGCTCCGGGAACCCGATGCCCCACGAATTCGTCGAAGTGCAGCGCGTGCCAGCCGGTGCCTCGGGCAAGGTCCACGAGTTCATCAAGGGTTGGGACCTTCAGGCGCAGGTCTGGGATGTCTCACCCTTCGACTGTGCTGCCGTGTTGAGCGAGGGCCCGGTCATCGAAGGCACCGTCAACCTGGTGGCCAAGAACTACTTCCAGTTCTGGACCGGCCAGCAGCCTGAGGCATTCTCCTTCGAGGCGAATGGCGCGTTTCACGCCTTCATCGATTGCAAGTTTGATCCATCCAGTGGATATGGCTGCAAGGCAAGGATCAACGACCGGAAGGCATTCTGATTCGCTCCGGAGGCGACTTCAGCAGGCGCACTGCTGTTCGATGACTCCTCACGGCGCAGCCCTCGTGGCTGCGCCGTGTGCCGTTCGGCCCGGGAAGACCTCTCGATGCCGCCGGGACGCTTCGCGGATCGCTGGCGCAAGCGCGGACCACGCGACACTATAGGCATGATCGGCCCCAGTCCCGAACCGCGGCACCCCGAGCATGAGGCTCGGTGCGCACGTGGACTCATTCGCAGAGGTGCCGAATGCGAAGCGGCATCGCACACCTTGCCTTGGCCGTGGCGTTCCTCCTCGGGGCAGCGCCCCGGCCCCTGACCGGCCAGGCATCTGGTGCAGGCCTGGCGGGCACGGTCCGCGACTCCACGGGCAACCCGATCGCCAGCGCTGAGGTCGAGGCTCGCGATCAGGCAACCGGCCACGCCTATCTCGCCCGCACTGGGGCGCGAGGCAACTTCTGGATCCCTGCGCTGCCACCCAGTCGCTATCGGGTGACGGCGCGTTCGATCGGTCACGCGCCGATCAGGATGCCCCCGCTTGAGCTTCCAGTCGGCCGCACCATCACGATGGACCTGGTGCTTCCCGCGGCAGCGCAGGAGCTCGACGAACTCGAGGTCACCGCGCGGCCAGCGCAGCTCGAGGCCACACGCTCGGACGTGAGCTTCGTGCTCGACCGCCAGCGGATCACCAATCTCCCCGAGGAATCACGGAGTTTCATCGACCTCGCACTGCTCTCGCCCGGCGCCACCGCCCCAACCAGCCAGGCCGAGGGCACTCCACCGGTGCACCTCGGCGGCCTCAACAGCTACTCGGTCGGCGTCCTGGTCGATGGCGGGTCGATCATCGGTCCCACGATCCACGGGATGTCAGCCAACTTCCCGCTGCTGGCGATCCAGGAGTTCGAGGTGCTCACCAGCGGCTACTCGGCCGAGTACGGGCAGGCAGCCTCGGGCGTGATCAACACGGTGACCAGACGGGGCACCAATCGCTGGGAACTCGAGGGGTTCGGCCTGTTCCGCGACCGGCGCCTCAACGCGCTGGGCGAATTTGAAGTCAACAAACCGGCGTACCGGCGCGAACACTGGGGATTCGCCGCTGGCGGCCCGCTGGCGCGTGACCGCACCCACGCCTTCGTCGCGGCCGAGCGACGGACCGAGGATCAGTTCGGCGTGGTGGAGACCGGTGGACTGTTTCCCTCGAGCGAAGGATCGTTCGCCCTCCCGCGCGAACGGTCCCTGATCTTCGCTCGACTCGATCACCGACTCACGGCCAACCACGCGCTGACGCTCCGGTACGGCGGCCAGGTGTTCGAGAGTCGCGGGGAGATCGGCTTCGCGCCGAGCTGCGCCTCGCTCGGATTCACGTCGGCGACGATGGGTACTGCGTCGTTCGGAACGGCCGACCGATCACAGAGCCACAGCCTGCTCCTGCGCAACCGCTGGGCGATCAGTGGCGGCGTGCTGAGCGAGGCGACCATCAACCTCGTCGCCGGCAGCTCGCGCCGCGATCGGCTGCACGACGGGCCGGCACTCATCTATCGCAGCCTCTGTGACGGCGGGAACTTCCTCGCGTGGGACCACTCCGACTACCGGCTCGACCTGCAGGAGGCGTTCTCTCGCGAGGTGTCGGGTGCGACCGGGATCCACCGCCTCCGGGTGGGGGCCTTCGTGGGGCTGGTGGGCACCCGACCCCGGGTGTTCAACGTCGGCAACGGCGTGTTCCACTTCGACAGCGACACCGCTTCACTGCCATCACGGTTCAACCAGCCCACCAACCACCCCATCGGCACCGACGAATCGAATGTGCAGCTGGGATTCTTCGTGCAGGACAACTGGAGCCTGTCCGATCGGCTGACGCTCAACCTCGGCCTGCGGTACGACGCCGAGACCAACGGGACGAACCAGGGGAACGTCCCAGACTCCCTGGTGCTGGGGTTGCCGTTCGTGTCGGCCACGCCGCGGCCCGTCGACCGCGACAACCTCGCCCCGCGACTCGGCTTCGCCTGGGATCCGGCGGGACGCGGCCGCACCGTGATTCGTGGCACGTTCGGCCTCTACTACGACCAGCTCGCCATCTGGTACGCCTCTCTCGAGCGGCCGGTCTTGCCTCGTGTCGCGATCAACCCCGGCACCACGATCATCGACTCAATACCGCCGGAGGCGTTCCTACCGATGCCGCCGGGTGGTCGCCTGATCGGCATCATGGACAGCATCATGGAGACGCCGTTCACGCGGCAGTTCACGCTTGGCGTCGAGCACCTCTTCGGAAGCGGAACCCGGCTGCGCGTCGACGGCATGCTGATCCAGGGTAGGAACCTGATCTTCTCACAGGTTCGCAACCGGATCTTCCCCCCGAGGCAGTACCCGCAGTTCAATCCGATCACCCAGATCCGCGCGCTCGGCGAGGCGGAGGCCAGAATCCTGACCGTCGCCGCGAGCCGGGCGTGGCCGTGGGGACGGCTGGAGGCGAGCTACACGCTTGCCGACCGCAAGACCACGGTCGAGTCCTGGCTCGACATCGTTCCGGTGCCGGACACCACCACCGACTTCTCCGGGGAGCTCGGACCCTCCAATTGGGATGAACGGCACCGATTGGTGGTGCTCGCCGAAGCCCAGCTTCCGTGGCGCGTTGGACTTGGCCTCAAGTCGGTCTACGCGTCGGCCCGGCCCTGGACGGTTCTCAGCGGCGAGGACCCGAACATGGACGACGTCTTCAACGACCGGCCTGCCGGCGTCGGACGCAACAGCGAGCGCGGTCCGGACTATTTCCGGGTGGACCTGGGCCTGAGGAAGGACGTTCCCGTCGGGTGGGCGACTGGTGAGCTGGTCCTGAACGTCTACAACCTGTTCAACCGCACCAACCTGCATCCCGGTTCGGTGCAGCAATCGCAGCAATCGAAGCTGTTCGGCCAGGCGCTCGCCGCGCTGCCGAAGCGACAGGTGGAAGTGGGGATTCGGGCGCGGTTCTGAGGCGGTGAAGACGCAACCGGGCACGAGCAGGCGATCAGCACCACGCTGACGCGCGGGACGAACGACGTGACATCCCGCGTGAACGACGATCATCGGGTCGTGGCGCTGACGGTGCACGGAGTGGAGGGGGACCTGGCAGTGCGCTCAGCTCCTGCCGGTTCACCGCGCTCCGATCGGCGCCGTGAACCTCCACTGTCCCGCATGCAGCACGAGGACGGAGGTCGACGCCGGGTGGATCACGATCCCGGTGATCTTGCGGCCACGCGTCGACCGGTCAACGAAACCCACCGTATCCGGGCCGAGACGCGTCGTGTGTATCAGCGCTCGCAACACCGGCTCCGACCACACAAGCTCCTCTGCAGCGAGCTCTACCCTCGCCACTTCTCGTGACGGGTCGAACCGTCCCGGCGCATCTTCCATGGCCCGCGACACGACCAGCACCGGTCGCCCATCGGCAAGCACCGGCCAGAGCCGATGACGACCCGCCTCGAGGGTCACGCCTCCCAGCGTGATTGGCAGGTCGGTCCAGAGCGACAGCGAATGGCGCAGGCCAGCGGCGATCGGGGTGCCCGGGCCGTGCCACCTTCCGTCCGGACCGAATGGTGCCTCGACCACATTGATCACCGCGCGCGCGGTCTCCGTCCGTCCGACGAGCAGCACGCCGGTGGTGTCGGCCGACACGTTCGGCTGCAGTTGCGCGACCACCGGCTGTGCGGAGATCGCCCGGCAAGCCACGATGACCAGCATCATGCGGAACACCATGCCCTGTTCCTCGCGGCGGTGTGGTGATCATATCCTTGGTGGTTGCCGGCAATGTCAGCCGCCGAACGCCAGGCCGATCCTGCCCTTCCTCACCAGAACCCGTCCCCGCTCCGGGCCTTGACCCGCCGGAGCTGCCGCTTCGCGATTCGCCGGATCAGCACCTCGGGAAGCGGCTGGTCATAGCGCACCTTCAGGAAGTTCTTCGTGGTCTCATGCTCCGCTAGCTGTCCGGCGAACTCCTCCAGCACCGTTGGATGGACGGCGATGCTGAGGTGCGCCTTGTGCGCTGCATACGAAAAGAGGAACCGCGGCTCGACGAAGAACGGCGTGTTCCACTTGATCACCTGCTCGGCGTCGGGAGCGACCTCGGCGAGGATGGCGTGCACCCGGCGCAGGTGCGGCTGACCGGCCTTCGGCGCGGCGGCGATGTACTCGGCGACGGTGCGCGGGCGCTTGGTCGGCATCAGCGCCGGGCCGCGTTGACCGTCGCGGCGTTGCGCATCAGCGCCTTGAACGCCTTCGGGTCGACCGACTCGCCCTGGCGCACGTCGATCGCGCGGCGGGTCTTCCCCTCCAGCGAGGCGTTGAACAGGCCGCCCGGATCGGGTACCGACGCACCGCGGGCAAAGGTGAGCTTGACCTTGTCCTTGTAGCTCTCGCCGGTGCAGATCACGCCGCCGTGCGACCAGACCGGACCGCCCCACTTCCACTCCTCGACCACCTCGGGGAGCGCCTCGCGGATCAGCGCGCGAAGCTGCGCCAGTGTCTCGCCACGCCAGTCGCCGAGCTCGGCGATGCGGCGGTCGATCAACGCGGAGGCCCCGGAACGGGACCGGTCGATCGTCATCGGGACGTCGGTCCTCCTGGCGCCTCGATCAGCGTCCGCGCCGACACGTGAGCGCCGATCTGCTCAGCGACCCAGCGATTCATGGCCGGGGAGTAATGCCCTCCGGGCATGAACCATTCGGCACGATCACGTCCGGCCTCCGCCGCAGCGGGCGTCAGGTCCAGCACCTCGACGCCGCGACTTCGGGCGCCCTCGACGACGGCCGGCAGCCGCTCGTTGCCACCAATACGTCCGGTGATCGGCAGGGCGACGGCCAGGAACCTCGCGCCGTGCTGCCGCGCAAGGCTGTCGAGGCGGGCCAGCAGCAGCGCGCTCACCTGGTCACCGTCTTCGTGCACCTTTCGGATCGCCGGCACCCCGCGCCACCACTGCCCCGCCAGCCGGCTCAGGAGCGCGTCGGCAAGCTGGCTGTATCCGAGCACCTGCCGCAGGACTTCGGCGCGTAGCCGCGGGGGCTCCCTAGGCACGGGAACATTCCGCAGCACCAGCGAGTCGCCTTCGCGCTCAAAGTAGGGCTTCCAGCCTCTACCCCAGGGGTAGAAGCTGAACTCGGTGCGGTTGATGTCGTCGGAAATGAACGCCAGGATCACGAGCGCCGGCTGGCGGCGCTCAAGCAGTCCCTCCGCCCGCAGGAACGCCTGGTCGATCCCGTACGCGCCGGCACCGGCGTTGAGGACGCGCCGATCCAAGATCGTCTCAAGGTGCGCGGCCCACGTCTCGTGATCTGCCACCTCGTCACCGAAAGTGAACGAGTCGCCGACGGTGATGATCGGGCGCTGCGACGCAGCCGGCGACCCGCCACTCCGCCTGAATCCTTCCGGGTCCACGCTCCACCGCCAGTCGCCTTCGAACGCGCCGGGCCGGGAGGTCCAGCCGAGCCCGGCATCGTACTGCATCCGGCCGATGCCGTCGCGCGGTCGCGCCGTCGCCGACGCGAACTCGAACAGCGTGCCGCGGCGAAGGCGAACCGCCCCTTCGAGCGCCAGCACGGTGAGCAGCACGCTCCCGACCAACAGGAGCACGATCAGGCCTGCCGCCCGTAGCCTCGTGCGTCCGGACATCCCACCCTCCGTTGGTGTACCCACGGTTCTCCCCAGTCGCGCCTACACCCTGTTCCGGATCTTGGCCACCCACCAGCGCAGCCCGACGAACAGGAAGCGCCAGTCGCTGAAGAACTCGGGCGGCTTCCCCTCGAACGCGTGGCCCACGAACTGGAAGATCCAGCCCAGCGCGAACATCGCCACCGGCAGCGGCCAGAACCCGTCGACGAAGATCGCGACCACGAACAGCGGCAGCGACAGCGCGATGAGCGGGATGCCGAGGGTGTGGCAGAACCGGTTGACGGGGTGCTGGTGGCTGGTCGCGTATCGTGCGATCCACTCGTCCCACGAACGTCCGCCGAGCATGCTGGGCTCCCTTCGGGTGGTGCAGCAGCCAGGCAGCTTCCCTGTGCCCGGCGCCGCGCCATCAGATCATCGCGCGGATTCAGAACCGGTCAAGGCCGTGGGTCACTTCCACCAGGACGCCACTGGGGTCGTTGAAGAAGGCGACCCAGAGGTCGAGGCTCTCGATGTACGTCGGCCCGAACTCGAACGGAATCCCCGCCGCCTCGATCGTCGCGATGAACGCGTCCCAGTCGCGGACCTCGAACCCGATGTGGTCGATCGCGGTGCCCCTGGTCGGCAGCCGGTCATCCGGCACGGCCTGGAACCGCAGCTCGGAGCCGGGCACTGAAGCGACCGTTTCGTCACCGGCTGCCTCGAGGCTGGCCCCGAAGTAGCGCGCATACCACGCCGGCAGGTCGGCGGCCGACCGCGAGGAAAAGTGCACGTGCCCCATCGCGGTGCTGGTTGATTGACTCGGCTTCTCCCGGAGGGCCAGCCTGATCCCGCCCGGCATCGTGATGAACGCGCTCGCCCTGCCACCCAAGTCCGCTTGTTTGGCACCGGCTTCGTAACCGAGTTCCTTCCACCGTGCCAGCACCCGGTCCAGGTCGCGCACCGTGAGGCCGAAGTGGTCGATCGCCGTGTGCACCGATGGCGCGGTCGGTTCGGCCGGACGCAGGAAGATCAGCGCGTTGGCGACGCGGACGGCGGAGTAGCCCTCGCGTTGGACCAGTTCGGCGCCGAACAGGTCGGGCCACAGTTGCTTGTGGAGCACGGTGTCGGCCACGACCACGTGCATGTGGGCGAAGGAGATTCCCTCGGAATTGGGTTCCGCAAACTGGGCCTGGATCGTGCCAGTCGAGGCGAGCGCCATCATGCTGAGCGCGAGCGTCCTCATGCTGTACCTCCAAGAGTTCTGCGGTGAGCCGCGGACGACTCGCCGCCGGGTTGACAGGGTGGCGCGCCAGCGGGGACACGTGACCTACGGCAGCTTCGCCGCCATCTCTCGCGCGGCGGTGAGCATCGGCTGCAGGAAGTCGGTGTCGGTGGTGCCGATCGGCTGGACACTGAGCGTGGCGGAATGGGCGCCATCGGCGAACTGGACCGAGACCACTCCGTTGGCCTGCACGTTGTAGCGCCCCTGGTCCCCGATATCTGCCGGGGTGTGCGGCGGCAGGATCGTGACCTGGTCGTACGACGAGGCGGGATTCAGCTGCACGGTGAGCATCCCCACGCCGGCGTTGCTGTACATGCAGCTCAGCGGTTCGGTGTCGCCACCGGGCAGCTCGGTGCCCGGGCCGAGCACGCGGGTGGCACTCGCGAGGTCGAGCAGGCTGCACGCGCGGATCTCGGTCGACGCCACCTGCCCGGTCGCGGGCTCATCGGTGGTGTCGGCCCCGCACGCCATCAGGGCGCCGGCGAGCAGCAGCATGCCAGCCCTACCGCAGGAATCAGTCATGTCGGGATCCTCCCGTGAGGGTGATCGTCGCGGGGCGGCCCGATGGCCGGCAGCGCCGGCTCAGTGCTCTCGCAGCAATCGTCCCGCAGCCACCAGCGCGCCTACGAAGCCGTTCTCACCGAGCACGTGCCAGAAGGTTACTGCTTCGATCCCGAGGATGGGGGTCCTGACCTGCGGTTCCAGCAGGCAGATCTGCATTGCGTCGTTGTGGTGCGAATCGGTTCTTGATGCTGGGACACACCGTGGCACTCCGGCCCTGGCGTCGGACCTCGCTAATCCGCCAGGGCGGCAACCCGCCGATCCCACCAGCGGCCGGTCAGCCAACCAATCAGGCCCCAATTGAGCGGTGGCGTCACCGCGATCCACGTGTAGGCGACCCAGCGCGGGATCGTGTTGCCGTCGGAAACGAAGAGTTCGGTGGCGGGGAGCAGCCAGCCTGCCCACGTGAGCAGCGACACCGGAAGGGAGAGCACGAACATCAGTTCGCTGGGGCCCATGATCGGGGTACCCTGGCGATCGGCAGCCACCTGCGACCAGAGACAGGCGGCGGCAATGATGAGGCCGGCGAAACTGCCGATCCAACCAAAACGCGTCGCCCTGGTCACTTGCTACGCACCTCTGCCGTCGCGTGCCTTGGCCGCACCTTCCACATGCCGTCGGCGAGTGCAGCCGTGGGTTCATGAATCGCTGGCAACAGCGCTCCACATCGACCACGACCCTGCGGCGCTCGCGGCCTATGCCGCGCCACGCCGCCGTTCCCTGCCGGAACTCCAGATCCAGTACCCCGCGAGAAGCATGACGAGGATCGCCACGATCATGAGCGGGCCGGTTGGCTCCAGTTCGAGAACCGCGGTCACGAAGCAGAGCAAGGCGGCGGCTCCGGCCATCTTCCAGGCGGGATCGCCTGCCGCGCGCAGCCGCCGCGCCCACGCGGTGCACCCCACCGTCGCGAGCGCAGTGGCGATCAGGATCAGGGTGTTCCAGAAGCTCATCAGGCTCTCCTCAAGACGGGTGACGCATCGAACACCCTAGATCGACCATCCCCAACCGCGTCGCAGGTCAACGATGACCGGTAGAGTCCCCAGCATCGCCACCTCACAGCTCCTCCACCGCGTAGACCACCCCGCTTGTACCGGTCGTGCGGAAGGGCGGAAAGCCCCACGCTGTCGCGATCGTCACGCCGATCGAGTCGGGACGGGGCGACACGCCGAGATGCGACAGCCCGTACCGTGCGATGGCCTTGGTGGAATCGACGAAATTGGGCTGGAAGGCGCGCCAGCGCCGCCTGCTGAAGTCGAGCGTGACGTCGAGTCGCCGCACCTCACCGCGGACCTTCCAGGCGATGCTGCTGGTGGTGCCGTAGTGCTCCGCGAGCTGCAATGCGAGCGGAGAGCTGTCGGACTGGTGGCCCGCGCAGGCGGCAGCAACCACCGTCGCCAGCGCGACGCACATCGTGCGGATCATCTGCGGGAAACCTCCGAAGGGGGACCGGTGGCTGCCTGAGTATGCAGCGCCGCCAGCCCGGACGGAAGACTCCCCGTCCCCCGTCCCCCGTTCCCCGTCCCCTCAGAGCTCGACGACGTCCTGCTCGGCGATCAGCACGGTCGGCGGCCCGCCGTTGGAGATCTCGAAGGCGTGGGCCAGCGCCTCCTGCCCCTTGCCAGCCGCACAGCGTTGCAGAGCCTCCATCGACGGAAAGTAGACCTCGGCGATGCGATGGTATGCGGGCGTACCATCGGGAGCGCCCACGGCCTTGCTGAGGACCGCCTTCGTCGCACCGTACTCCTTGAAGATCGGCGCAGCCATCGGGATGTGATCCTCGGAGTAGGCGCGCTCGAACTCGTCCATGCGCTTGGGCTGGGGATAGAGCACCATGATCTTCGCGGCAGGCATGGTTCCTCCAGTTCAGGGGTACCGGGCGCGAAGAACGTACGGTTCGGATTCTCAGGCGTCAAACGGGAGTCGAACCATCAACTTGGGAGCAGGTGTCGACGATGAATCCCGTTCCTGATCGTGCCTGAAGCTCCCGGCTAGCGCCGGACCCGATAGTTGAGCAGCACGCACCCCGACCCGAACTGGCGGCACTCGATCAGCTCGAGGTCGACCTGGCGCGACATCCGGTGGAACGCCGGGATGCCGTCGCCCAGCAGCACCGGATGGATGTTGAACCCCACCTCGTCGATCAGGTCCGCCTCGAACAGCGACCGTGCCAGGTCGCCGCCACCCATCAGGCAGATGTCCTTCCCGGCTTCCGCCTTGAGCCCGCGCACGAACTCCGCCGCGTCGTCGCGCACCAGCGTGACGCCGTCAGCCGGCGACTCGGTCATCGTCCGCGAACACACATAGGTCGCCACGCCGGGATAGCCACCGCCCTGCCCCCGCGCCGCGGCGACCTCATAGGTACGACGCCCCATCAGCATGGTGTCGTAGCGGCTCCAGCTCGACGCCACGACCTTCGCCACCTCGTCGTTCCAGATCAGCCAGTCCACCGCGTCGTCGGCGCGCGCGAGGTAGTTGTCCAGGCTGTTGGCCCCTCCGTACACCAGGCGTCGCATGAGTCCCTCCAGGGCAGCTGGCCGGCGTCAGCGCCGGCCGACGAGCACCAGGAGGCCGGCGGTCGTGGCGATCGCCAGCACCGTCCGGATCACGTTCCAGCGATTCCACCGCGGCTCGAACTGCGCGCGCGCCGATGCCGCACCCGCATCATCGAGCGACCGGACCTCCACCTGCTGCACCGCGTTGTTCAGGGGAACGTTCACCGCCACGGTCGGTGCCTGTACGCCGAGGATGTACACGAGCGCCAGCCCGATGAGGGCCAGCCGCTTCGTTCCTTCGAGCTGGCCGTAGCCGATCACGGCCGCGGCAATCAACGCGACCGCCGAGCCGACCCAGACGAGCACGAACAGCGGCTGGCCGTTCTGGATCACGCGATCGACGACCTGGAAGGCCCGGATGAACTGCCGGTCATCCAGCGCCCGGAGTCCCGGCATCACCACCACGGCGAAGGCGAAGAGGAAGCCGGCGACCAAGGAGCAGAGCAGCGTGGCGAGCGCGAGGACGGTCGGAAACATCGGCACCCCTCGATCAAGGTTGGTCTTCCCTTCCCGGCGACCCACCGCGATGCCGGACCCATCTTCGCGCTGAGGGTACCCACCCCCAATCGTTCTGGTAACCCCGTCCCACGGCCGCCTGACACGACCCAATCTTCGGGTTATCTTCGGTTTTCGGGGGTAGATATGGCGCCCATGCCGGCCTCAGCCCCCTCGTCCGCGCAGCGCGCGTCCTCGGGGTGACAACCCACGTCTCAGGACTCACCGGGCGAGGCATGCCTCGCCCCTACAGACCAATGAAATCCGTCCTCTTCGTCGACCCGCCCGCCTTCTGCACCACCGTCGCCGCACTCGACGACCCGTCGCTGCGGCACCGGCCGGTGGCGATCGCCCCCCTGGGCGCCGATCGCGCGGTGCTGCTGGCACTGTCGGCGGAGGCGAAGCGGGAGGGGCTGGCGCGCGGGACCCCGGTGGCGCTGGCGCGGCGGATCTGCCCCGACCTGATCGTGCGGCCGCCCGAGCCGCGCCGCTGGGCCCGCGCCCACCGCGCCCTCTTCGAGATCCTCGCGCGCGTCGCCCCCGTGATCGAACCGAAGAGCTGGGGCCACTGCTACCTCGACATCTCCGGCACCGAGCGACTCTTCGGCCCGCCGGTGGACGTGGCGCGCCGCCTCGAGCGCGAGACGCGCGAGCGACTCGGCCTCCCCATCGCCGTGGGGATCGCCGTCAACAAGCTGGTGAGCGAGACCGCCGCCACGGTGGTCAAGCGCGAATCGGGCACGCTGATCTGGCCGGTGAGCGCGGGATGGGAAGCGCGCTTCCTTGCTCCCGAAGCGGTGTCGCTGCTTCCCGACGTCCCCGAGCCGATCCGCGAACGGCTCGACGACTATCACCTGCAGTTGATCGGCGAGGTCGCCTCGCTCGGCGAGCAGCCGCTCCGCGTCGCGTTCGGTCGCGCGGGACGCACGCTGTTCCAGCACGCCAACGGCATCGACCGCCGCCCGGTGCTGCCGCCCGAGGTGAAGCAGGAATGCCGCGTGAGCCACGTGCTCGCCACCGACACCAACGACCGCAACGTGCTCCACCGGCTGCTCCGCGCGATGACCGAGCGGATCGGCCGCCGGCTCCGCGAGCGCGGCTACGCGGCAGGCCGGTTGCACGTGGCGGTGCGCCACGCCGACGACACCACGGCAGAGAAGGGCGTCCGCCTCGCCGCGTGCACCCTCGACGTGGAACTCTGGCGCGCCGCGTGCGCCGCGCTCGACCAGGCGCTCGCGCGCCGGATCGCGGTGCGCAGCATCGCCGTCACCGCCAGCGACCTGCACGACGGCGACGGACAGCTCGAATTGTGGGAGGACCCGGTGGCGCTGAGCGCGCCCGAGGCGGCGGCGCTGCAGAAGGCGGTGGATGCCACAGCCGCGGCCGTCAGGCCGCGGGGATCATCGTCCCACGATCGACCAGCGGCCGTCAGGCCGCGGGGGCTGTCGCCCCGCGACCGACATCACCGCGGCCTGACGGCCGCGGCTGAAGACGCGCCTGCGATCGTCCATGCGTC